>JBAVKQ010000204.1:0-2871 GCA_049688395.1 Candidatus Nanopelagicales bacterium | reverse complement strand
TGGCTGACGTGGCCCCCACCGGGACTGGCGGCACCATCACCCACGCGGACGTCCAGCGCGCCGCGCAGGCGACCTCGGGCGGCGCAGCGCGGCAGCCCACCGCGACGGCGCCGGTGGGCTGGACCAGCGCCCAGCGCGACGGGTCCGGGTCGGACTCCGACGAGGTCGTCCCCCGCTCCCACGTCGCCCGGATGATGGCCCGGGCGATGACGGCCTCGGCCTTCACCGCCCCGCATGTGACCGAGTGGGTCGATGTGGACGTCACCGCGATGACCGGGCTGATCCGGGTGGCCCGGGAGCGCCCGGACCTCGCGGGTCTGTCGATCACGCCGCTGACGTTCGCGGCCCTCGGCCTGGTCCGCGCGGCTCGGGCGCACCCGATCGTCAACGCCAGCCTGGCGGAGACCGGGGAGAACCTGATCGTGCACGGCGGGGTGCACCTGGGCATCGCCGTCGACTCGCCGCGTGGCCTGATCGTGCCTCGCATCCCCGACGCGCACAACCTCGACCTGCGCGGCATGGGTCAAGCCCTGGCGAATCTCATCGAGACCGCCCGGGCGGGCCGTTCGCGGCCCGAGGATCTGCGCGGCTCGACCATCACGATCACGAATGTCGGAGTGTTCGGGGTGGACGGCGGGACCCCGATCCTGAACCCGGGCGAGGTCGCGATCCTCGCGCTGGGTCGGGTGCTGCCCCGCCCGTGGGTCATCGATGGCCAGGTGCAGGTGCGCGACGTGGTCACACTCTCGCTGTCGTTCGACCACCGCGTCGTCGACGGGGCGCTGGGCTCACGGGTCCTGCGCGAGGTCGCGGACTTCATGGCTGATCCTGCGACCACCCTGGCCCTGGGCTGAGTCGGCCGCACCTCCGGCGGGCGCCTCTGCGCCCGGCTGCCTACCGGGCTGCGGCCACCTGCGCACGGGTGAAGGCCTCGACGGCGTCGACCAACTGGTCCAGACCGCGCTGCTCGATCGGGTAGTGGCCCGCGCCGTCGAGGGTCACGGTCAGCACCGGCACCCGGTCGATCCTGTCCAGGAACAGCAGGCTCAGGTGCAGCGGTGTCCAGCGGTCCTCGCCGGGCTGGGTCAGCAGGATCGGACACACGTCGAACTGCTCCGGCTCGACGGTGGGCCGGTAGGCCAGGTAGGAGGCCAGGAACGTCATCGTCATGGCGTTGCCGGCCGACGTGCCGTCGCGCAGGCAGGCCGCGAGCGTCGCCGGGTCATTGACCAACTTGTGCATCTTGCTGGCCACCCGCATCGGCATCCGCAGGCCGGACAGCGGGGTCCGGGCGGCGAATCGCACCAGAGGCGCACCCACCCGGGACATGGCCACGTTCAGCGCGGTCTCGTCGGCCACCTGCGCCACCGACTGATCCAGGAAGCACATACCCACGACGCCGGCGACCTGACCTGTCGCGGCGGCCACCTGGTAGGCCAGCATCCCGCCGGCGCTGAGCCCGTAGGCGATGATCGGCCGATCGTCGCGGGCGCGTTCGACCGCGACCAGGTCGACACCCGCCTGCACCCAGTCGTCGTAGCGCACGCGGGCGCCCCGGGCCACGCGCGTCACCCCGTACTCGGGCAGGTCGATGGCGATCGTCTCGAAGCCACGGCGGTGCAGGGGCGCGCCGAGGATCGTGGACAGCTGCCGGCCGTTGGTCCCCACGCCGTGGAACAGGATGACCTTCGCCGGGGCCTGCGCGTCGCGGTAGCAGTCCAGATGGACCTCGTGACCGCGCCAGGGCCACCACTCCTCAGCCGGTTCCTCGCCGGGGGCGAGTTGGTACTGCAAGGGCAGGTGGGCCTGGATCTCGCGCCAGGCGCTCTGTGTTGCGTAGGACATGGCGTGCACCGTCCGATCCTGCGGATGCCGGGACTCCGACGGTAGGCGAGGCGACCCGCTGATGTGGGTCGGGTCGAAGGGTCCGCGCCTCAGGTGGGGGCCAGCGCCTCCCTCGGCGTTCGTTGCTCAGGCCATCACCTCCACCACGGACGGTCCATCGCGACGAACCCGGCGGATCGTGAGCCGCTCGGCGATGCGTTCCTCGAGGTCGGGCACATGGCTGACGATCCCCACGACGCGGCCGTTGCCGCGCAGGTCGTCGATCACGGCCATCACGTCGTCGAGGGTGTCGGGATCGAGACTGCCGAACCCCTCGTCGATGAACAAAGTGTCCAACTGGGCGCCTCCTGCCTGCGCGACGACCACGTCCGTGAGACCGAGGGCCAGAGCCAGTGAGGTGTAGAACGTCTCCCCACCGGACAGGGTTCCCGGGCTGCGCTCCTTGCCGGTGTGCCGGTCGAGCACAGCCAGGCCGAGACCGACCCGGGCGTCCCGGCGTGCCCCGCTCTCGGTCCGCACGAGTTGGTACTTGCCGGCCGACATCTCCTCGAGGCGCAGGTTCGCGGCCACCACGACCTGTTCGAACCAATAGCGCAGCACGAAGGTCACCAACTGCATGCGCGGGCTGCCTGCCAGCCCACGGGCGTACTGGTCGAGGGTGCGCGCCTCGTCCGCAGACACCGCCAGGGTCGAGTGCACGGCCTGGGCCGCGCGCACCTCCGCCAGGCGGATCACGAACCGCTGCTCCTGGCGGTCGGCAACCGAGTGCGCCGCACGCGCGGACTGCGCCACCGCAGTCGAGGAGCGCAGGGCCCCGTCCGCCGCCGTGACTCGTGCCTGCGCCTGGGCTGGGTCGAGGTCGGCGACCGAGACCAGGTCGGGTTCGGCCAAGTGGGCGCGGGCCGTGGTCACCAGCTCCTCGAAGAGCGCCACGGCCTGCTCGAGCGCGGCCAGCGCGTCGGGCTCGAGGATCGCCGCCCCCGCCTGCTCGATGTCGCCGAAACCGGCCGCGACGGCCTCGCCGAG
>JBAVKQ010000203.1:0-6450 GCA_049688395.1 Candidatus Nanopelagicales bacterium | reverse complement strand
CGCTACGGCGCTGGCCGCCGGGGGCGCGTCCGGGCGGACTGCGCCGGGCCCGTCGCTGGGATCGTCGGCGGTGCAGGCGCCCATTGCCAGCGCACTGGCCAGCAGTCCGACCATCAGCATTCGCCGGGTGCGGGTCACGGTTCCTCCGTCGGGTTGATGACCGGGCCGTCACTGGGCCCGTCTGTCTCGTCAGCCACCTCGGGCGCGGGCCGGCCGGCGACCCGGCAGGGGTCCACGCCCTTCGCCGCGAGCACCGCCCCGGCCGCGTCGTCGAGCCGATCCCGGCTCACCGTGCCGTCCTCGAGCGCCGAGCGCAGCGCGCGCCGGCCCTCCTGGGAGCCGCCGGGCCCCACGATCCCGAGGTCACCGCCCGCGGCGATGAACCCGACCAACGCGTCGCCCTGGGTGGGCTCACCCGAGGCCGCCATGCCCAGGGCATCGCTGACGATCAGTCCTTCGAAGCCCAGCTCGTCGACCAGCAGGCCGCCGATCGTGCGCGTCGACTGGCTGGCCGGGGTGTCGGAGTAGCCGGGAATGGTGGTGTGCCCGACCATCACGCCCACATCGACCGCGCCGGGGATCGCGCCGAAGGGCACCATGTCGACCGCGCGGAGCTCGTCGATCGGCGGGCCGACGGCGAGCTCGTAGTGGGTGTCCGCGGTGGCCCTGCCCTGGCCGGGGAAGTGCTTGAGCACCGGCAGCAGGCCGGCCCCGGAGTAGCCCTGCGCGGCCGCCGTGCCGAAATCGGTGACCACGTCGGGGTCCTCGGAGTAGGCCCGCGGGCCGATGCCCGGGCCGTGCCCGACGTCCACCACAGGCGCGAATACCAGGTCCACCCCCCAATCGGCCAGGGCCTGGCCGTGCTCGGCGTACATCTGGCGTACCGCCTCGGGCGTCATCGTCGTGGCCTGGCGCTGGGCGGAGGGAATCGCACCGATCACCTCCGCGTAACGCGAGACCGGTCCGCCCTCCTCGTCGGCGGCCAGCAGCGCGCCGTACCGGGTGCCGGCGGTGGCCACCTCGAGCAGGGTGGCCGTCGCGCGGGTCAGCCGACCGTTGGACAGCACGCCGGCGATCAGGCCGTCCTCGAGCCAGGGCTGCACGCGCGGGAGGTCGGTGGTGGTCACGAGCATGGTCTGCCCGATCCGCACGTCCAGGGGCAGCCGAGCCACGCACGCCAGCTCCGGGTCCGCCGACTCGCTGGGGTCGGGCGCAGGTGCGGACGGCGCCGGGGTGGTGCTGCCCGCGGGCGGGACCGGATCAGCCTGTGGCGACCAGGAGCATCCAGACGTCAGCAGCGCAGCGGCAGCCACGGCTGCGCAACTGGGCTGGATCAGACGCATCGGGCAAGCATGCCATCCCCGGACGAATGGGACCGGCCAGACGCCCGGGATCGCCTCCTCGGGATCGACTACTCCTCGACCTCCACGATGGGCGCCTCCGGGGCGTTGTTGCGCACGGACGCGATGCCGTCCAGGGCGGACTTTCGCGAGACATAACCCTGACTGGAAGCGATCACCTGTCCGTTGCTCGCCTTGAGCCGGAACCGGAACTTGCCGGCGTTGTCCGTGTAGAGCTCGAACTTGCCCGACATGCAGATCCCCTTCCACGCCTCCGTGTCGCGAGTATGACGCCCGCAGGGGCCACGTTGCTCGTCATGGGCCCACGGGCGCCGGCCCCGCGGACCGACTGGCACCCGAGCCCAGCACCGGCCCCAGCACCCGCCCCAGCACCGAGCGCACAGCCCGAGGGGCAGCCCTACTGACGACGCCCCGCACGGACCTTGGCCATGCGTCGGCGTCGCGCCTGGCCCAGCCTGGTGCGCAGCAGCGCGGCAGTGTCCCGCGTGGTCAATTCGTCGATCGCCTGCCGACCGGCCTGCGCGGCGGCCTGCTTCGCGGCTTCGAGGTCCGTGCGGCCCGGCAGGGTGCCGGCCGTCCCCAGGACTCCACCGAGCACGGCCTCGGCGGCAGCCGCCACGGGTAGCAGCAGCTCGGCCGGCGCTTCCCCGGCCTTGATCGGGGCGGCCAGTCGCCCGAGGTCGCCGTGCACGGGGATGCCGAGCGCAGCCACCCGATCGGCGGTCTGTCGGCCGAACGCCTGGCCGGCGTGGACCGCCCACTCGGGAGTCGCCAGGCCCGGCTCGTCGCGGCTGGGCCGGCGCGACTCGACCATGCGCATCACCGCACCGCGCCGGATGCCGTCCTGGTATGCGGGCCAGTCCCAGTCGCTCGCCCCGCCCACGTTGATCAGGCGCAGCAGTTCGGCCTCGGCCGCGGTCATCGACCGGTTGCTCGCGCTGAGCTCCGGGTCGGGCACGAGCAGCCCCTCGGGCAGCCCGAGCAGACCCTCGAACGTGCGGAACAGGCCGTTGCGGTCGGACTCGTCGAGCACCACGAGGCGGACCCGGTGCGGGCCCAGCCGCGCGGCCCAGCGCTCCATGACTCCGGCGTGGTCGTTGCGGCGCCAGAAGTTCGGCGACGGCGGGCACTGCGGCGGGTCGGCGAAGGCACTCTCCAGCCACGTGTCATACGGCAGGGTCAGGCCGTACTTGAGGTACTGCTGGTAAGAGGAGGACAGCAGGCGGGTGAACGGGCGCAGGGTGGTGATCACGTGCAGGCGATCAGCACCGAGGTCGGCGATGATCCTGTCCAGGTGGGCCTTGCGGGCCAGCGACAGCGCCTCGCTGGACAGCATCACCCGCCCCGGGTGGGCCCGGCTGGCGCGGACGACCTCGTCCCAGTACTTGGCCCGCGGCGGCCGGCCGCCCTTGTCCCCCCAGCCCCAGGTGCGATCGGTGACCGCCATCGCCGCCCGGTGGTGCGAGCGCTGACTGCCCGGATAGAGCACCCCGGCCTCGAGCAGCTGGGCGCGCGTGCTCGCGAACGCCGACTGCAGGGCGGTGGTCCCGGTCTTGTGGAACCCGACGTGCAGCAGGATCGCGTCCGCGGGCAACGGCTCGATGTGCTCAGGCATGGGACCTCCAGGACGTTGCGGACAGATGTCCGCAGGCTACCGAGGCCGGTCGCCGGCGCCGGGCAGCAGCACCCAAGAGGGCGCTAACGTCCGGCCGGCACGCCGCTGTGGGCCTGCACGGCCTCGCGGACGTAGCGGCGCTGCTGGTCCTCGGGCACCACGGTGCGCACCTCGGTGTGCAGGAGGCGGTCCAGCAGGGTCCGTCGCCTCGGATCGAAGAAGCTCAGCACGCCGGTCGCCACCCACACGATCGCGCCCACGGAGGCCAGCCAACCGCGCACCAGCGCGCGCACGAAGTGCGGGTTGCGCCCGTCGGGGGTGCACACCCGGGTGCCGACCAACCAGTCGCCCAGGGTGCGCCCGGTCAGCCACCAGGACAGACCCATGTAGATCGGCACGAACGACGCAGCCAGCAGGCCCAGGGTCACCACCAACCATGTCGGGATCGGTGCGATCACCGAGTCGAGCAGGTTGACCAGCGCGGAGAGTCCCTGGCTGACCAGCCACCCGATGAGGGCCACGTCGAAGGAGAACGCCAGCGCCCGGGTGACCACCCCGGCATGGGCGAACTCCCGACCCGGTGGTGCCGGCGGCACGGGCATCGCCCGCCAAGCACGGCGCTGGTCGGCCAGGCTGTCCAGGGTCGCCCGGGTGGCCGAGCGGTCACCACGACCGCTGGCCTCCAGGACCAGGGCGAGCCCGGACTCCGACTCGGGCCGGGCCGCGCGGCGGACCAGGCGGCGCCCGACGTTCTCCACCAGGTTGTCGACATCGGCCATGTTCTCGCGCATGGACTCCAGGGCGTCGAGGAAGAGGCCCTGGCTCTGCTCGCGGATCAGGTCGCGCACCCGTGGGTCGTCGACGATGTCCTCCAGGATGAGCGGCACGACCTCGGCCCGGATCTTGGGCAGCAACGCGTCGACCAACTCCGGGGCCATCTCGTCGCGGATCTTCGGCAGCAACGCGTCGACGAGCTGGGGGGCCACCTCGGCCTCGATCATGGGCATGAGGGCCCGGACCAGGTCCGGGGCGATCTCGTCGCGGATCTTCGGCATCAACGCGTCGAGCAGCTCGGGGGCGACCTGCTCGCTCAGATGCGGCACGAGCGCGTCCACCACGCCCGGGACGAGGTCCGCCTCGAGATGGGGGCGCAGGTCCGCGAGGATCCGCGGCAGGAGGTCCTCTACCAGCACCGGGGTCAGGCCCTCGAGGATCCGGGGGATCGCCTCGGCGACCAGGTAGGGCTCGAGGTCCTCGATCACCTGCGCAGTGGTGGACCCGGTGACTTCCAGGGCCACGTCACCGACGGTCTCGGTGACCCGGCCGACGGTCGCGCCCACGGCACGCCGGGCGCGCGCACGCACGCCACGGCCGTCGGCATCCGCCTCGTGCGGGTCGACCTGGTCGCTCATGATCGGCAGGCTACGCGTCGAGCTCGGGGAACTCCTCCTCGCTGATCGGCGCCGCGCCGGCGACACCACTCAGCGTCCCCGCGATCGCCAGGCCCTGGGCCACGGAAGGGCCGATCAGCAGGGCGAACAGCACCGTGCCGACCCCGACCGTGCCGCCGAGCAGCCAGCCGACGCCCAGGACGACCACCTCGATGCCCATCCGGACCCGGCCCACGGGGATGCCGGTGCGCTGGTGCAGCCCGGTCATCATGCCGTCGCGCGGTCCGGGGCCGAGGTTGGTGGTCAGGTAGAACCCGCTGCCCAGCCCGACCAGCGCGATCCCGACCAGCACGAAGGACAGCTGCATGGGCACACCCTCGGCGACCGGCAGCACCGACACCCCCACCTGCAGTGCCAGGGCGATGACCACCGCGTTGGCGACCGTGCCCAGACCGGGCCGCTCGCGCAGCGGGATCCACACCAGCAGCACCACGACGCTGACCAGCAACGTCGCCGCCCCGATCGACATCGGCAGGAGGGTGGCCAAGCCCTGGGCCAGCACTGTCCACGGGCTCACGCCCAGGCCGCCGAGCACGATCAGCGCCTCGCCCGTGCCGAACGCGTACAGCCCGGCCAGCAGGATCAGCAGGCTGCTCGGTGCGGCCGACCAGCGCCCCGGAGCACGCCAGCGGGTGACCGGCACGCTGCGCGCGGGCTCGAGCCACCCGAGCATCTCCACTCGCGCACCCTAGCCGCGCGACCGTGGTAGGACTGAACCCGTGAACGTACCCCTGCCCACGGGCGTCGAGTACCAGAAGATGATCTCCGGCGAGCTGTACCGGCCGGGCGACCCGGAGCTGACCGCGGCCCGGGAGCGCGCGCGGTCACTGGAGTTCCGCTACAACCACACGCCTCCGGAGGAGGTCCAGACGCGTCAGGCGATCATGCGCGAGCTGCTCGGCTCGATCGGGCCCTCGTTCGAGATCGAGCCGAACCTGCACGTGGACTATGGGATGAACATCCACCTCGGCGACGGCTTCTACGCCAACGCGAACTGCGTGCTGCTCGACGTGGCCGAGATCCGGATCGGCGCCGGGACGATGCTGGCCCCGGGCGTGCAGCTGCTCACCGCGACGCATCCGGTCGACCCGATCGAGCGGCTCTCGGGACGCGAGCTGGGCTTCCCCATCACGATCGGGCGGCGAGTCTGGCTCGGCGGTGGGGTCATCGTCGGCCCGGGCGTGACGATCGGCGACGACGTGGTCGTGGGTTCGGGCGCCGTCGTGGTCAAGGACCTGCCCGACGGGGTGGTGGCGGTGGGCAACCCCGCGCGGGTGGTGCGCTCGATCTGAGGCTGCGCGCTGAGTCCTGCGCTCGAGGTCCGTCGGGGGCCGTGCGGGATAGCGCCGATCAGACGGGGACGCCCCCGGACGATCGATCCAACTTCGAGGCGGCGAACGCCCAGCGAACTTGGATGAAGCCGTGCGGAGCCCAGCAACCCTGGAGCGATTCGCCACAGGGCGGGGCGGCGGGGTGGGTTGGTCACCCAGCCGCGGCGGTGTCGGCCTGCGGCGACTCGGCGTCCAGGAACGAGTCCATCGCTCGGGCCGTCGCCGAGTCGGTGACCAGGACGTTGATCAGCCCCGCCCGCACGGCCCCGACGGCTGCCCGCGCCTTGGTCGCACTTCCGGCCAGGCCGATCGAGTGCCCGATCGCGCGGAACTGATCGGGGGTCACGCCGAGCAGGACGCGGTCGTCGGGGTGCGCGACGATCGTGCCGTCGATGGTGAACGACCAGCCGGCCACATCGCCCACCGCGCCGGAGCGGGCCGGATCGTCGACGGGGAAGCCGGCAGCCGCGTAACTCGGGTCGGGCTTGGGCCAGGCCCCCACCCCGACCAGGGCCGCCTTGGCGGACTCCCAGAGGTGCACCACCTCGCGGATCTCGGGTTCGGCGCGCAGCGGGGCGGCCAGCCGGGCAGACACGAAGGCCGGCGCGTTGAGGTAGACCGCCTGACCGCCGAGCCCGCGTGCTGCGGTGCGCACGATCTCGTTGGGCTGGAACCAGGGCCGGTCGCTGGCG
>JBAVKQ010000202.1:0-9182 GCA_049688395.1 Candidatus Nanopelagicales bacterium | reverse complement strand
CCTTCGAGGAGGCGGCGGCCGTGCCCCAGGCCGGTGGGCTGGCCATGGCGGGGTTGGAGAAGGGCGGTCTGCTGCGCCCGGGCCAGCGCGTGCTGATGAACGGTGGCGGGGGCGGGGTGGGCACCTTCGCCATCCAGATCGCGAAGGCGTCCGGCGTAGAGGTGACCGGGGTCGACGGCCCCGGCAAGCTCGACGTGATGCGCGAACTCGGCGCCGACCGGGTGATCGACTACACCGCCGAGGACTTCACGCGCAGCGGCGAGCAGTACGAACTCATCCTCGACGTGGTGTGCCACAGATCGATCGCCGACTACCGGCGCGCGCTTCGGCCCAGCGGCAGGTGTGGCGTCATTGGTGGGGGCGCCGGGCGGCTGGTTGGGGCGGCCGCGCTGGGCCAGGCCCTGCGGCTATCCGAAGGCCGGCGGGTCAGCCTGGTGATGTACCGGGCCAACCGACCCGATGCGATGGACAGCTTGGTCCGCCTGATGGGCCAGGGCTCGGTGAAACCGGTGATCGATCGGGTGTTCCCACTGGACGAGGGCCGTGACGCCATGGGCTACTACCTCAGCGGAGCGTTCGCCGGCAAGATCGTCCTCACGATGTGAAGCAGACACCGGACGTCGGAGGCTGGGACGCTGTCGCTCGAGTTCTTGCGTTGTACCGCGAATCCGCTGAGACCCCGGCAGAGCGAACCCGCCGGGCCCACCTTGAGGCGCTCTCGGACTATTGCCGCAGTTCCGATCCGTGTTAGTCACGGGCCGCATCGCGTGACACCATTGTTGGGCATGAGCAGTGGCGTGCTCGTCGGACCGGGCCGTCGCCCGTGGTCGACCAGCGAGGGGCGACGGTGAAGGCAGCTGTGCAGCGACGGTACGGACCGGTGGACCGAGTTCGTGTCGAAGAGGTGCCGGCTCCGTCCCCAGCTTCGGGCGAGGTGATGGTTCGAGTTCGTGCGGCGGCGGTGACGGTATCGGACACCATGACTCGACGGGGGCGTCCGCTGCTGGTCCGCCCGTTCGCTGGCTTGCTTCGACCGAGACGGCGTATCGGGGGCACGGAGTTCTCCGGCGACGTGGAGGCGGTCGGCGCGGACGTCTCGCGGTTCTCCGTCGGAGACAAGGTGTTTGGGTCCACCGGCGGCAGGGGCGGCTGCTACGCCGAGTACGTGTGCATCTCCCAGGACGGTTTCATTGCGAAGATGCCTGCGAACCTGCGCTACCGGCAGGGTGCGCCGGTTTGCGGGGCGCTGGGCGCATGGAACTTCTTGTGCGACAAGGCCCGGCTCCAGCCCGGACACAGGATCCTGATCAACAGCGCGTGGGCAGACATCGGTACGGCAGCGGTCCAACTGGCGAAGCACCTTGGCGCCGAAGTCACCGTGGTATGCCGTCCCGGTGATGCCGATGCGTTCGTGTCCCTCGGGGCTGACATCACGATCGAACCCGCCGAGGACTTCACGCGTGGCGGCCGATCCTACGACGTCATCTTCGACACCCAGAGCGAAAGCTCCTTCTCTCGCTGTAAACGGGTGTTGGCACCCGACGGCGTCTATCTCAGGACCTATCCCGGGCCCGCAGTCCTGCTTCAGATGTTGTGGACCTCACGGCGCAGCGGCAAGAAGGCGGTGTTCTCGGCGACCGGTCTCCTGCCCATCTCCGCTCGGCTCACGTTCCTGGAGGCGATCAAGTGCGTCATCGAATCAGGTGAACTGACCACCGTCGTCGATTCGTACTATCCGCTGCAGCGGATCGCAGACGCCTACGACCACGCCGAGCACGGACAGACGCTCGGGACCGTCGTGGTCACCGTGAATCACCGAGACGACGCAGACCCCACCCCGTGATCCTCGGGTCACTTGGGCTCGACCTGGCTGCGCCAACTCCGATGCCGTGTGGCGTGACCCCCTCTGGTCGATCCGGGGTGTTTGGGGCCCATCCGAAACGGACGTATCGTCAGTGGCAGACCACATGGGGGTGCCATGGGCAGTCGTCCGACCGAGGCGCGCATCGCCCTCGACATGTGGCGGGCCCAACGCGAGGGTGCAGCCGGTCTGCAGCGCCGACGCGAGGCGCGATTGGCCGCGCTCGCGGATCACGCCCGCAGCCGGTCGAACTTCTACCGGGACCGCTTCCGTGGCGTCGCTGACGCGAACCACGCGCTCGGTGACCTGCCGCCGGCGGGCAAGCCGGAGCTGATGGACTCCTTCGACGACTGGGTTACAGACCCCCGGGTCGACCCGGCAGGCTGTCGAGCGATTCGTCGCTGACGCTTCCCTCGTCGGAACTGCGTTCCGCGACGACTTCCTCGTGTGCACCAGTTCGGGGACCACCGGGGTCCCCGGCCTCTACGTCTGCGACTCGACGGCGATGACCGGACTGGGCGCGGGTCAGGGTTCGGGGAGGTGGGTGCGCCGGACTCCGGCGCACGCCCGGCGGGCAGTTGCGATCAGCCACGGGAGCGGGTGGGCCTGGACCTGCGCGGGGTTCGCGGTGGCCTTCTGGAACACCTCGCGGACCACGCGTTCAGCCTGCCTGGGGTCGAGAACCCGGCGTCGGACGTACCGGTCGATCAGGTCGACATACTGCCTCTGCAGGGCGGTCAGCGTGCACGTGTCATCGGGTCGCGTGGGTGGCGGCGTTGTCGCGGTGACCATTGTTACCTCCGGGGCGCCTGCGAGGTGAGCTGTCGGGTTCGGGTGGAGCACCCGGCCGCAGTGCGGCTTCACCCCAAGGACTCACGCGAACGCGTGGGACCGGTAAGTGGGTCCCCCGCTCCCGCCCGTTGATGTCAACTGGCTCGATGCCAGACTCGAGGAGGTCAACGCGGACGGGACTCGGCGCCGTCAACCCCTCGCCCCACCGGATCAGCGGGATATCGAGGTTGTACCCGCACCGACAGGGTAGGAAACCCCGGCGCGCCCGGTCGACACCCTTCGAAGACGTCTAGTAGGCGACTGGCTGAGCCCGCTCGTCGTCGGCGGCGTGAGCGGTCGTTCCGTGCTGTACCAGTCGCCGACGGCGCGCTCGGAGGAACCTCACCTCGTCTCGATCGGCTCGATCGGCCGTTTCATCAAGCCGCGATCCGTCGTCATCGGCACCGGGGTGAGCAGCACCGAGTACGTCCTCGACTCACACGCTCAGTACGTGTCGGTGCGGGGCCCGCTGACGGCCCAGCTCGTGAAAGACAGCGGTGGCCCGTCAGTCGACTCCTTCGGCGATCCTGGCGCCCTGATCTCACGCCTGCTCCCGGTCTCACGCGGAGAGACGAACGGCCGGGTCGCCGTGGTGCGGCACTTCAGCCATGCCTCGGCCCCCCTCGACCTGGCCGAGAACATGGACGAGCTCAGTGTCATCCGGTCCCACCCGGACGCGATCCGAGAGTTCGTGGAAGCCCTCAACCGCTACGACTCCGTCGTCACCAGTGCGATGCACGTCCTCATCACGTGCCACAGCTACGGCATCCCCTGCGCCCTTGTCACGTTCGAGGGACTGGAATCGAGCGTCCACGGCAGCGGGACGAAGTATCGGGACTACGCCTTGGGAGCCGGCGTGGACATGGTCCACGAGCCGGCCGTCGTCGGCCTGGACCTGCGCAAGGTGTCGATCGACGGGCTGCTGTCCCTGGAGAAGATCTCTGAGGCGAAGTTCGACGAGATCGAGACTGCTGTCCGGCTCGGCGTCGATCGCTACCTCGAGATGTTGGGCTGAGGCTGACGGCCGGTGATCGTCGACCTCCTCCGATCCTTCCGCGTCCTCTTCACCTCGAAGAGGAGCCGCTGGGAGGTCGCCGCTGTCATCTCGACCATGGCGGCGATCCCGGTCGCCGAGATGCTCGTCCTGCGGACGTTCTCTCATCTCATCGTCTCCGGGCCGAGCCAGTTCGCCGAGGATCCCTCGGCGGTCCTGCGCAGCGGGGCGGTCTTCTTCCTCGGCTTCGCCGCGACCCGGGCCGTCCATCACCTGGTGAGGTTCGTCCGGGTGCGGGTGTTCCACCGGCGGTTCGACGAGTCCTCGCGAAAGCGGACCCCCAGCCAGGAGGCCTGGGAGTGGGCGCTCGCCTTCGAGCTGTCCGGGGTCCTGGTCGGTCTCGTCCAGATCGTTGCCTTCGCCGGGCTGTTCTTCTACCTCGACGTCGTCACCGGTGCAGCGAACGTCGTGGTGTCCATCGCCGTGCTCGTCTTCATCTCGTGGATCTACCGACGTCAGCTCCGACTCCAGCGCGAGTGGGTCAAGATGGGCAGCAAGCCCGGGACGACGTCGATCGGGGCGCGGGTCGGCAGTCGCATCCGGTCCGCCGAAGCCGGTGCGATCCTGGCGACGGGCGGTCTTGCCGTCATGCTCGTCGTCATGCTCAGCAGGGTCGTCAGCGGGGACCTGTCCAGCGCCGACGCGATCATCTTCTTCATCGGGCTGCGCATCCTCTACGGCCACGTCAGTGCGCTCTCCGGGGGCGTCATGCGCTTCGCCCGTGCGTCGGCGCGACGGGGCGTTCTGGTGATCGCCGAGGACGAGGACGACGACGATGGTGTCTGAGCTGAGCGCAGTCGATCTGACCATCGGCTACTCCACCCTGGCCGAGCGGGCCGGGCACATCGTCGCGCCAGACCCTGCCGCCGGGTTCGAGCTCCTGATCCTGGTGCAAGGCTGGTCGGGCACGCACATCGGCCCCGCCGGATCCACCGTCCCCGACGTGCCCGGGCTCGGGGTGGCGCGCAGCCGCAATGCCGCGCTGGACCGTGCAGGCCGCCGGTACCTCCTCTTCTGCGACGACGACGTCGCCGTGGATCTCGCAGGAGTGGGCCCGTTGGTAAGGAAGCCCCGACCAAACGACAAGTAGCGCAGGGTTACGTTCGTAGGGACCCGGTTCATCCGCGGATCGGGATCCGCTGCCCCATGTGTCCACGTAGTTGGATTCGATGGTCATGTCGGTGCCGTGGCGCATGGCGCCTTCGACCATGGCGTGGACTTCGGAGGCTGAGCAGGAGATCAGTTGGGAGTGCACGGCCATCGATCCGGCTTTTTCGACGTGCCAGTAGATCAGGACCCCGCGTTTGCCGCGCCGGTAGCGGGAGTGCCATTCGGTGAAGATGTTCTGGTAGTAAGGCCGTGACTAACACGAATCGGAAAACCGCCGTTAGGGGGGCGGGACGGTGGTCGAGTTGGACCTGTTCGTGGTGCTCGAGGACCAGGACCGGCTGCTGATCGCGGGGGGCGGCGCGATCCGGGCGGGTTGGGATCCGCGGGGCCGCTGCGGCGCTGTGTTTCCTGGGCGCGTTCCTCGGGGCGGATGACTGTTCTGGGCTGAGTGCGCTCGCGTTCGCGGCGACCTGTTGGTGCGCCGCGCGGAGGGCTCCGGCCGCCGCACTGGGGAACGGGTGCCGTGCTGTGGGGCCCTCCGGCGGCGGGCCGGCCGGTCCGGTGTCTAATGGCGTGTGATCGATGGAGGCGGGGATCAGCCCGAGAGCGAGGGCGGTTCGGGGTTCCTGACGGGCGGGCAGCGCGCCGCCTACGGCCGTTACCAGGGCCCTCCGACCGCGGCCGAGCTGGACCGGTTCTTCGTCCTGGACGACGAGGACATGCGGCTGATCGCCGGGCGACGGCGCGATTCGAGCCGGTTGGGATTCGCTCTGCAGCTGACGACGCTGCGCTTCTTGGGGACGTTCCTGGACGATCCCGTCGACGTCCCGCAGGTGGTGATCGACGATCTGGCCGATCAGCTGGGCATCGGCGATCCGTCGTGCGTCAAGGGCTACGCGGGCCGGGAGAACACCAGGCTGGAGCATCGTCGGCAGATCTGTCGCGAGACCGGCTGGCGTGACTACGCCGATGCCGCGCCGGAATTGGCGCTCTGGCTTGACCGGCGGACGTGGAACACCGGGGAGAGTAGCCAGGCTCTGTTCCACGGCGCGACCGGTTGGCTGCGGCAGCACCGGGTGCAGCTGCCCGGCGTCACGACGCTGACCGAGGACGTTGCCAGGGCGCGGCGGGCCGCGGAGGAGCGGCTGTGGGCGGGGCTGGTCGAACAGCTCACCGCCGCCCAGGCGACCGCGCTGGTCGGGCTGCTGGACGTCTCGACGGATTCGAAGAGGTCGGCGCTGGAGCTGCTGCGGCGCGGGCCGGTGGACCGCACCGCGAAGGCGTTCGTGGCCGCCCTGGACCGGGTCGCCGCGGTCGAGCGGATAGGTGGTCGCTGGTGCTGATCTGGGCGCGGTGCCGCAGCGGCGGGTCCGCGAGCTCGCCCGCGACGGGATGGTTCGCAACGCGACCGCGCTGCGCCGGCGACGGCCGCACGACAAGCGCCTGGCCACGCTGCTGACCGCCGTGGTGCATCTGCGGGCCAGGGCCACCGACGACGCGCTGGAACTGTTCGACGTCATCATGACCAACGAGCTTCTGGCCCGCGCTGAACGGGCGTCCACCGCCGAGAAGGCGCGACGCTACCCCCGGCTGAGCCGCGACGCGGGCCGCCTCGCGGCCGCCGTCGCGGTGCTGCTCGAGGCCGGTTCGTGGGGCGACGGCGTCACGCTGGACCTGATCTGGGAGGCTATCGAGAAGGTCGTCCCACGCGCGGACCTGCGGGCGTCGGTGGCGACGGTCACCGGGATGGTGCCACCCCCGGACGCCGATCTGGACGGGCAGTGGCGGGTGGCGCTGAGCAAGCGGTACCCGCTGGTGCGCAGGTTCCTGCCGCTCATGGCCCGGACCATCGAGTTCGACGCGACCGCCGACGCGGCGCGGCTGCTCGCGGCATTCGATGCGCTACCGGGGCTGCTGGCCGCGGCCCCGACCCGGCGCATTCCGCCCGGATACCTGGACGAGCGCAGGATCGAGGCCGTAGTGGTGACGGCCGGATGGCGCGCCCTGGTCCGGCCCGCCGGCAGGCCCCCGGGCACGGTCGATCGCAACGCCTACCTGTTCTGCGTGCTGGAGCAATTCCATCAGCGGCTCAAGCGCCGCGACATCTTCTCGACCGCCTCCTCCCGCTGGGCGGACCCACGCTCGCAGCTGCTGTCCGGCCAGGTGTGGGAAGCCCGGCGGGAGGGGCTGCTGGACTCGCTGCTACTGCCCGAGGACCCCGACGGGCTGCTCGAAGGCTGCGCGTTGGAGCTGGACGCGGCCTGGCGGTACGCCGCCGCACGCGCCGCCGCGGGGGATCTGCGCGTCGACGCCCGCGGACGGCTGCACGCGGCGGCGGTGGAGGCGATCGCAGACCCGGCGACGCTGAAGGATCTGCGCGAGCGGTGCCAGTCGATGATCCCCAGGGTCGACATCGGGGAGCTGCTCCTGGAGGTGATGTCCTGGCAGCCCGGACTCCCCGCCGCCTACACCCACCTCTCCGGCGGCGGTGCCCGTGTCGGCGGCTTGCACGTGACGCTGGCCGCCGTGCTCGCCGCGCAGGCGCTCAACGTCGGATGGGGCCCGGTGGTCTCTCCGGGGGTGGAGGCGCTGACCAGGTCGCGGATCAGCCACGTGTACCAGAACTACGTCCGCCCCGAGTGCCACGCTGCGGCCAACGCCGCGCTGATCGCCGGCCAGGCCGGTATCGCGACCGCCGCGGTGTGGGGCGGCGGGCTGGTCGCCGCCGTGGACGGCACCCGGTTCGTGGTGCCGGTGCGCAGCGTCGACGCCCGCCCGAACCCGAAGTACTTCGGGCGCCGCAAAGGCGCGACCTGGCTGAACATGGTCAACGACCATGGCGCCGGGATCGCCGGGATGGTCCTGTCCGGCACCCCGCGGGACACCCTGCACGCGGTGGACCTGATGTACCGGCGCGACGGCGGGGCACGCCCCGAGGTGTTCATCTCCGACACCGGCTCCTACTCCGACATGGTGTTCGGCCTGCTCAAACTCCTGGGCGTGGCCTACCGCCCGGAGCTGGCCGACCTGCCCGACCAGAAGCTGTGGCGCACCGACCCGGGCGCCGACTACGGGCCCGTGGACACCGCCTCCCGCGGCCGGATCGACCTGGCCAAGGTCGAGCGGCACTGGGCCGACATCACCCGCGTCGCCGCCTCAGTGCACGCCGGGGAGGTATCGGCCCACGATGTGATGCTGGTGCTCCAGCGCGGCGGGAGCCCCACCCAGCTCGGTGACGCGCTGGCCCACTTCGGGAGGATCTTCAAGACCCTGCACGTGCTCGCCTTCATCGACGCCGAACCCTACCGACGCGGCATCAAACGGATGCGCAACCTCCAGGAAGAGCGCCACGGCCTGGCCAAGCACGTGTTCCACGGCCGCCGGGGCGAGCTGCGGGAGCCCTACCACGCCGGGATGGAGGACCAGCTGGGCGCGCTCGGGCTGGTCATCAACGCGATCACGCTGTGGAACACCGTGTATCTGGACCGCATCCTGGCCCGGCTGCGCGCCGACGGGCTCCCGGTCCTCGACGAGGATGTGACCCGGCTCCATCCCTATTGGTACAAGCACATCAACGTCCACGGACACTACGCCTTCTACCCGCCCACCCCCGGTGGCGAGATCGGCAGCAGGCCGCTGCGCGACCCGGACCGGCCCGACGACGACGACAGGTGAGCGCGGACAACGGCGGGATCCCGGTCGCCGAAGAGGAGTGCGGTCGGCAACGCTCTCGGTGCTCGCTGAGCTGCAGCGGGAGCTGATCGTGGCCAACGCCCGCGACGGCCCGGCGGCGGCGTGGGCACGGGGACGCACCGGCGGGCGACGACCGGCGCTCAGCCGGGACCAGATCGAGATCGCCCAAGGCCCCTACGACGCGGGCGAGAAGACCGTGCAACAGATAGCCGACACCCTCAAGGCCCCCGGACCACCGTGTACGGACACCGCGACCGCACCAAGAGCGCGCCGCGCCAGGCGGCAGGAACGGGCAACGCGAAGACCTGAGGACCTCTAGCGCCGGTTTTCCGATCCGTGTTAGAGATCGCGCGGATAGGCGGCGAGGTTGGCCCTGTTGTGCGGGGTGTTGCTGATGGGGCGTGTCGCTGGCGTGGGGCAGGCACGAGCGCGAGTAGGAGAGGAGGTGTCTAGTCCGGCCATCTCCAGGAGGCGCTCGTGCCTGCCCTGCCATCCTTCATCATCGACCCGCTGTGGGACCAGTTCGCTGCCCTTCTTCCCGAACGCACCGTGGTTCACCCACTGGGGTGTCACCGCCCCCGCATCGCGGACCGGGTGGTGTTCGACAAGCTGGTCCACGTGCTGGTGCTCGGG
>JBAVKQ010000201.1:0-28233 GCA_049688395.1 Candidatus Nanopelagicales bacterium | reverse complement strand
CCCGCGCGGCGAGGATGGCCTCGAGCAGTCGGCCGACCCCGTCTGCGGTGTTGCTGGGCAGCAGGTGGTCGGCGGCCTCCTGGGCAGCCGGATGCGCGTTGGCCACCGCGTAGCCGGTGCCGGCGGCGCGGATCAGGGCCACGTCGTTGGGCATGTCGCCGATCGCCACCGTGCGCTGGGGTGCCACCCCCATGGCCTGCGCCACCTCCAGGAACCCCACGCCCTTGTCGATCTCGCCGGACATGATCTCGATGAGCACGTCCCGGGTGCCCGAGTGCGTGATGTGCAGGGCGCCGGCGAACTCCGCCTCGGCCAGGGCCAGCAGCGAGTCCGAGTCGTGCCCGGTACCGGGCGGCGGCGCGGCCAGGATCTTCACCGGCTCGCCGCGACCGATCAGCTCCAGGATGTCCCCGCTGTCCACCCCGGGCATCCGGGCCCATGGCGGGTTGTAGGCCGGTTCGAAGCCGACGACGGTCAGGTCGTCGAGACTGTGGGCATCCAAGGCGCCGTCGATGAGTCGCTCCAGGGCGAACGAGATCCCGGGGACCAGCTCGCGCAGGCGCAGGGCGACCGCCGCAGCGAGGTCGGGGTCGATCGAGGTGTGCCGGACCAGACGCTCCTGGGCGAGGTCGATCACCAGGGCCCCGTTGGCGCAGACCGCCATGTGCGCGTGCCCGGTCTGACCGATGACCGGGCGCAGCCAACGTGGCGGACGGCCGGTCACATAGACGAAACCGACCCCGACCGCGGCCAGCGCCGGGAGGGCTGCCACGCTGCGGGCGCCGATCCGCAGGTCCGGTCCGAGCAGCGTGCCGTCCAGATCCGAGCCCACCAGGCCCACGTCCTCGGGCACGCTGATCGGCGCGGGCAGGTCCACCTCGACCAGCCCGTGTGCGCGGACCCCGATGTCCTCGGGGAGCGGGTCCTCGGTGCTCGGCCGCGGCGGGCGTGCGGCGGCGTGGGTCATGGCAGCGATTCTCCCACGGGAGCCCCGGGGCCGCCGTGCGCTGCTGGGGATCAGGTCAGTGGCTCGAGGACCGTGCGTCCGCCCAGGTACGGCGCGAGCGCGGCTGGCACGCGCACCGAGCCATCGGCCTGCTGGTGGTTCTCCAGGAGGGCGATGATCGTGCGCGGGATGGCGACCAGCGTGCCGTTGAGGGTGGCCAGCGGGCGCACCGAGCCGTCCGCCGCGCGCTCGCGGACCCGCAGCCGCCGGGCCTGGAACGTGGTGCAGTTCGACGTGGACGTCAGCTCGCGGTAGCGGCCCTGGGAGGGGATCCACGCCTCGCAGTCGAACTTGCGCGCAGCACTCGCGCCCAGGTCGCCGGTGGCCACGTCGATGACCCGGTAGGGCAGCTCCAGGGCGTCGAGGAACTCCTTCTCGTGCGCCACCAGCCGGGCGTGCTCGGCCTCGGCGTCCTCGGGCGTGGTGAACACGAACATCTCCACCTTGTCGAACCAGTGCACCCGGAAGATGCCACGGGTGTCCTTGCCGTAGGTGCCCGCCTCGCGCCGGAAGCACGGCGAATAGCCCGCGAACCGGCGGGGCAGCGACTCGGCGGCCAGGATCTCGTCGCTGTGGTAAGCGGCCAGCGGCACCTCCGCAGTGCCGACCAGGTACAGGTCGTCGGCCTCCAGGCGGTAGACGTTCTCCGCGGCCTGCCCCAGGAACCCGGTGCCCTCCATCGCGGCGGGCTTGACCAGCGCCGGCGGGATGATCGGCAGGAACCCGTTGGCCGTGGCCTGCGCCATCGCCATGTTGATCAGCGCGAGCTCGAGCAGCGCGCCGATCCCGGTCAGGTAGTAGAAGCGCGACCCGGAGACCTTCGCACCGCGCCCGACGTCGATCGCCTGGAGCGCCTCGCCGATCTCCAGGTGGTCGCGGACCGTGACGCCCTCGGCTGCGAAGTCGCGGATGCGGCCGTGTGTCTCCAGAACGGTGAAGTCCGCCTCCCCGCCGCGGGGGGAGTCGGGGTGCACGACGTTGGACAGGGCCAGGACGAGCTCGTCGGCGCGGGTGGTGGCCTGCGCACGCTGGGCGTCGGCGGCCTTGACCGCGTCGGCCAGCTCCTTGGCCCGAGCCAGCAGGGCCGCCTTCTCGTCGCCGGCCGCCCGGGCGACCTGCTTGCCCAGGCCCTTCTGCTCGTTGCGCAGGGTGTCGAAGGCCGCGCCGGCCAGCCGGCGGGTCTCGTCGGCGGCCACCAGCGCATCGACCAGCCCGGGGTCCTCCCCACGGGCAGTCTGGGAGGCGCGGAACAGGTCGGGATCCTCGCGAAGCGCACGCAGGTCGATCACGGGCGTCAGCCTACCGGCGTGCGGTCGGCCACCGGCCTGCCTAGAGGTAGGGCCCGGTGAGGCCACGACGATGGCCATCGGGTGCCGGGGGCGTCGGCTCCTCCTCGGGCCCGGCGGTGATCGCCGCCCGGCGCATCTGCTCGAACTGGGCCCGGGCGGCCATCTGCTGGGCGAACAGCGCGGTCTGGATGCCGTGGAACAGCCCCTCCAGCCAGCCGACCAGCTGGGCCTGGGCGATCCGCAGCTCGGCGTCAGTGGGGACGACATCGCCGCCGAACGGCAGCGACAGCCGGTCGAGCTCCTCGATGAGCTCCGGGGCCAGGCCGCTCTCGAGCTCCTTGATCGACCTGGTGTGGATGTCGCGCAGCCGGGCCCGGGACGCCTCGTCCAGCGGCGCGGTGCGGACCTCCTCGAGCAGCTGCTTGATCATGGAGCCCACGCGCATGACCTTCGCCGGCTGCTCGATCAGGTCGGCCACCGAGGACTCGTTGGCCTCGTCGGCCGACGCGATCGGTTGCCCGTCTGGCCCCACGATCACGACGTGGGCGGCGGACTGGTCCTTGTCGACGGTCGGCTGAGTCATTGCACTATTGTCGCCCGCGCGCCCATCGGGCGCTGCCCAGGAGGCACACGTGGACATGAGCTGGCTGACACCCAAGGCTGCGGTGCGCACCGTCGGCGCCCACGGGTCCGGGGCGTTCGCGACCGAGCCGATCGGTGCCGGCGAGGTCGTTGCGGCGTTTGGCGGCCACATCGTGACCGGCGCCCAGCTCGGCGACTTCGACGAGGCTCGGGTGTCGCGCTCGATCCAGGTCGCCGACGACCTGTTCCTGCTGGCCTCGGCTGCCATCGAGGATGGCGACCTGGTCAATCACTCGTGTGATCCGACGTGCGGGCTGCTGGGCGAGACGGTCGTGGTGGCCAAGAACGCGCTGCTCCAGGGGCAGGAGCTGACCTTCGACTACGGCACCTGCGATGCCAGCCCCTACGACGAGTTCGACTGCGCTTGCGGGGCGCCGCGCTGCCGGGGCCGGGTCACCGGCGACGACTGGCGCGACCGGGACTTCCAGATGCGCAACAACGGCTGGTTCTCGCCCTACATCGCCCGGCGGATCGCCGCCCAGCACGGCCGCAGCGGGTCAGCCCCACTGTAGATTCGCCCCATGGCCGAGATGGGCGACCTCTTCGAGGACGAACAGGATCAGCCCTCGCGCGTCATCTTCCCCAGCCGACGGCTCTCGGCGCGGCGCTCCCTGTTCGTACGGATCGGCATCGCGCTGACGATCGTCGCGGTCACGACGCTGCTGGTCTACTTCGAGCGGGCGGGGTACGCGGACTTCGGCCAGGACAACGAGGTCTCATTCGTCGACGCGCTCTACTACTCGACGGTCACGCTCTCCACGACCGGCTACGGCGACATCGCCCCGATCACCAGCCGCACGCGCATGGTCAACGCGCTGGTGGTCACCCCGCTGCGGTTCGCCTTCCTGATCGTGCTGGTCAGCACCACTGTCGAGGTGTTGACCCAGGCGGCCCGGGAGCGATCCCGGGTCAATCGCTGGAGGAAACGGATGAAGGACCAGACCGTCATCGTCGGCTTCGGCGTCAAGGGTCAGGCCTCGCTGCGCTCGCTGCTGGCGCACGGGCTGGACGCGCGCACGATCGTGGTGATCGCCGCCGATCGGTACGCGGTGGCCGAGGCCACGCGCCGTGGGGTGACCGGGGTGGTGGGCGACGCGCGCAACGAGCAGGTGCTGCGCGACGCGGGCGTGCCCGAGGCCAAGCAGGTCATCGTGGCCGCCGACCAGGACGACACCGCGATCATGGTCACCCTGCGGGTGCGGGCGATGGCTCCCACCGCCCTGATCATCGCCGCGGCCCGGGAGGCCTCCGCCGCCGAGCTGCTGCGCCAGAGCGGTGCCGACCGGGTCATCACCCATGCGGAGTCCGCGGGCAACCTGATGGGCCTGTCGATGCTCTCGGCCAATGTGGGCGCGATGATCGAGGACCTGATGGACACCGGCCGCGGCCTCGAGGTGGTGGAGCGTCCGATCACCCGCGCGGAGATGGGCCTGGCGCCCGCGGACGTGCAGGCAGAGGGCGACCTGGTCCTGGCGGTCGTGCGCGACGATGTGGTGATCCGCTTCGACCAGGGTGGCGTGCGCGTGCTCCAGCCCGGGGACCGGATCGTGGTGATCCGCAGCGCCAAGGACGGTGCCGCGCCGACCCCGGAGTCGGGCAAGCCCGGTTCCGGGTCCAAGCTTGGTTCCGGGCCCAAGCCCGGCCCGGGCAACCGATCCGCCATCTAGCGAGGCACCCCTGGTGGCTCGCTAGGCGAGCGTTCGGGCTGTCAGCCGCGGGTCCGATCAGTAGCGCGGCAGCGGTCCCGCGGCCAGGGCGGCGAACAGTTCGGCCTCGGTCAGCGGCGCCAGGCCGTAGGTCATCCGGGCTTCGGGGTCCAGATCGAGATGGGCCTGGCTGCTCCACCAGGACGTGCCGAGCTGATCGTCACCCAGCGCGGTGATCGTGCAGGCGTCGTCGAGGTGCCCGAGATGGACGCTGCCGTGCGGCGGGAGCCCGCCGGCGGGCAGGACCTCGGCCCCGTGGTCGGTGAGCATGATCGTCACCTCGCCGCCTGCCGCGGCGAGGCCGGCAAGGTGGGCCTGGGCGGCGGGGGTGGCCACGATGTGGGCGGGGGATTCGTCGTTGGTGAACATGGCGTGTCCTTCTCTGTGTCGGGGTCCGGTCCGCAGCGGCTCTTCGCGGAGTCGGGATGGAGATGACGGTCGGTTGTCGGTCGTTCGCGACGCCCTCGATCTGGCGTCTCGATCGCCACTATCACCCGCTGCGCAGGCTCGATCCAGCTACTGGCGAGTTCTACCCGTAAGTAGTGTCGACGGCCGATTCCCGGGTGTCTGGACGCGGCTGAGCGGATCGCCCGACGGATCGGCAGTCCGGGCTGCTGACGGCAACGCGGCGCTGCCCGGTGAACTTGACGCTGGCGTCAACTTGACGCTAACGTCAAGTTCGTGAAACCGGTGATGCGTACGTCGGTGGACCCCCGCTCCGAGTCCTTCCGGGCCAACCGTGAGGCGATGCTGGCGTCCCTGTCCGAGATCGAGGCCCTCAACTCCACGGTGGTGGGCGGCGGTGGCTCGTCGAACCCCGAGAAGGCCGCCAGGTACGTGGCGCGCCACCGCGAGCGCGGCAAGCTGCTGCCACGCGAGCGGATCGCGGCACTGCTCGACGCCGACAGCCCGTTCCTGGAGCTCTCCCCGCTGGCCGGCTGGGGCTCCAAGGACGAGATCGGGGTCGGTCTGGTCTGCGGCATCGGCTGGGTCAACGGCGTCGAGTGCCTGGTCAGCGCGAACGACCCCACCGTCAAGGGCGGCGCACAGAGCCCGATGACGATGCACAAGGCGCTGCGGGCGATAGACATCGCCCAGCGCAACCGGCTGCCGCTGATCAACCTCACCGAGTCCGGCGGCGCGGACCTGCCCAACCAGGCCGAGGTGTTCGTGCCCGGCGGCGCGAGCTTCCGCAACCTGACCCAGATGTCGGCCGCCGGCATCCCGACCATCACCCTGGTGTTCGGCTCCTCGACTGCCGGTGGGGCCTACGTGCCCGGCATGAGCGACTACATCGTGATGCAGAAGAACTCGGCCAAGGTGTTCCTGGCCGGCCCGCCCCTGGTGAAGATGGCGATCAACGAGGACGCCATCGAGGAGGACCTCGGCGGTGCGGAGATGCACTCGCGGGTCTCCGGGCTCTCGGACTACCTGGCCGAGGACGAGCTCGATGCGCTGCGGATCGGCCGCGGCATCGTCGGGCACCTGAACTGGCGCAAGCTGGGCCCCGCGCCGCGGGTGGCCAACCCGGCCGCGCCGGTGCTGGACCCCCAGGAGCTGCTCGGCATCGCCAGCGCCGACGTGCGCGTGCCCTTCGACACCCGCGAGATCATCGCCCGGATCGTCGACGGTTCGGCCTTCGAGGAGTTCAAGGCGCTGTTCGGCTCGCAGCTGGTCACCGGCTGGGCGGAGCTGGCCGGCTACCCGATCGGGATCATCGCCAACAACGGCATCCTGTTCAGCGAGGAGTCGCAGAAGTCCGCGCAGTTCATCCAGCTGTGCAACCGGCACGACACCCCGATCCTGTTCCTGCAGAACACCACCGGGTTCATGGTCGGCACCCGCTACGAGCAGCGCGGCATCATCAAGGACGGCGCCAAGCTGATCAACGCGGTGTCGAACTCCACCGTGCCGCACCTGACCCTGATGGTCGGCGCGAGCTACGGCGCGGGCAACTACGGCATGGCCGGCCGGGCGTTCAACCCACGGTTCGTGTTCACCTGGCCCAACCACAGGATCGCGGTCATGGGGCCCAAGCAGCTCGGCGGCGTGATGGAGATCGTGGCGCGGGAGCGCGCGGCCAAGGCGGGCATCACGCTCAGCGACGAGCAGGTCGCGCCGATGCGCGAGGCCCTCGAGGCGCAGGTCGAGCGCGAGTCCACGGCCCTCTATGCCACCGGCCGGGTGTGGGACGACGGGATCATCGATCCACGGGACTCGCGGACCGTGCTCGGGTTCGCGCTGTCGGCGATCCATTCCAACGAGGTTGCGGGGACGTCGAACTTCGGCGTCTTCCGGATGTGAGGGCACCCATGGCACAGCGCACGATCACCCGGATCCTGGTGGCCAACCGCGGCGAGATCGCCCGGCGGGTCATCCGCACCGCGCAGGCGATGGGCCTGCAGGCCGTCGCGATCCACTCCGATCCCGACACCGACGCTCCGTTCGTGGCTGACGCGGACCTCGCCGTGGCGATCGGCGGGCGGACGTCGGCGGAGTCCTACCTGATGGCCGACAGGCTGCTGGCGGCAGCCCGGCGCTCCGGCGCGGATGCGATCCACCCCGGATACGGCTTCCTGTCCGAGAACCCGGAGTTCGCCGCTGCCGTGGCCGCCGCCGGCCTGGTCTGGATCGGGCCCGCTCCGGAGTCGATGCGAGCGATGGCGCTGAAGGTGCAGGCCAAGCGCCTGGTCGCCGAGGCTGGCGTGCCGCTGGTCCCCGGGGCCGAGCTGGCCGCTGACGCCACCGATCTGGACGTCGCCGAGGCGGGAGCCGGGGTCGGCTTCCCGCTGCTGGTCAAGGCGTCGGCCGGTGGCGGCGGCAAGGGCATGCGCCTGGTGCGCGAGCCCGGTGAGCTCGTCGAGGCGGTGTCCGGCGCACGCAACGAGGCCGCGTCCGCGTTCGGCGATCCGACCGTGTTCCTCGAGCGCTACCTGGAGCGCGGCCGACACGTCGAGGTACAGGTGTTCGGCGACGAGCATGGCAACGTGGTGCACCTGTTCGAGCGGGAGTGCTCGATCCAGCGCCGCCACCAGAAGGTCGTCGAGGAGTCCCCGTCGCCGGGGGCGACCGACGTGACCCGGGAGCGGATGTACGCCGCTGCGGTGGCGGCCGCGCGGGCGATCTCCTACGTCGGGGCCGGCACGGTGGAGTTCATGGTCGCCGGCGAGGGCGACGGGCAGGAGTTCTTCTTCCTGGAGATGAACACCCGACTGCAGGTCGAGCACCCGGTGACCGAGGAGGTCACCGGCCTGGACCTGGTCGAGTGGCAGGTCCGGGTCGCCCGCGGCGAGGAGCTGCCGCTGGCCCAGGAGCGGATCACCCGCTCCGGGCACGCCATCGAGGTCCGGCTCTACGCCGAGGACCCGGCGCGTGGCTACCTGCCCGGGATGGGGCGCATCGAGCGGTTCGCGTCGGCGCCCACCCGGGGCATCCGGATCGAGTCCGGCGTGCAGTCCGGCTCGGAGGTCAGCGCGTTCTACGACCCGATGCTGGCCAAGGTGATCTCCTACGCCCCCACCCGCGACGCCGCTGCCGCGCTGCTGGCCGGCAGCCTGGAGTCCCTCGAGGTGGCCGGGGTGCCGACCAACCGGGAGTCCCTGGCCGCCATCCTGCGCCACCCGGCGTTCCTGTCCGGCGACACCACCACCGCCTTCCTGGACGAGCACCCGTTGGTCGCCACGCCGTTGGTGCAGCGTCGTGAGCTGGCGGCGCACCTGGCCGCTGCGGCACTGGGCCTGGCCGAGCAGGAGCGCGTGGGTCAGCCGTGGGCGGCACTGGCGCCGGCCGGCTGGCGCAACATCCCGGCCGTGCCCGAGGTGCGCAGGTTCGGCTACTCGGAATTCGGCGTCGACCTGGCGGTCGAGGTCCGCTACTCCCGCGATCGCGACGGGGGCGTGAACATCGTCCTGGCCGGGGACGGGGTCGCCTCGGGGGAGCAGCCGCTCGAGGACGCGGGGCCCGAAGCCATGCGCGCGGGCGCGGCCGCCGAGGCTGCGCTGCGTGCCCCGGAGTCCGGTGAGCTGGCGTCATCGATCGAGATCGGAACGCCACCCCTGCCGGCGACGTTGCGTGTGGACCGGACCCGCGCCGAGGGCGACCAGGTCATGGTCGAGGTCGACGGTGTCGGTGGCTGGTTCACCGTCCGTCGCGCGGGCGACTGGGTGCTGGTGACCGGCCTGGGCCGCACGACGGTGTTCCGCGTGCTGCCACGCCACCCGGAGGCCGCCGAGCACGGTCACGACCATGGCCTGGTGACCCCGGTCCCGGGCACGGTGACCGCCGTGCTGGTCGGCGCCGGTGACGCCGTGGCGCCGGGCGACACCCTGGTGATCCTCGAGGCGATGAAGATGGAGCACCGGATCAAGGCCGACGCCGACGGCGTGGTCGAGGAGATCCGGGTGGCTGTCGGTGACTCGGTGGACGCCCATCATGTGGTGGCCGTCCTCGAGGAGGCGTAGCCCCTCGTCTGCGTAGTCATTTCGGGGTACTTGATGGGCCGAATCGACTACGCAGACGGGCCCAGGTCGACGGTGTCGTGGTCGAGCGCGACGTCGTGGTCGAAGGCGAGGCGAGGAGACGCTGGCTGGCACCCCCCGCTGCCCGGCCGAGCACAGCTCAACCCCGCTGCCCGGCCGAGCACAGCTCAACCCCGCTGCTGCGCCGCCCAGGCCGCGCGGAGCAGGGCCTCAGCTGAGCTCAGGGTCAGCCCGTGTGCGCGCGCGGTCGCCACCAGGGCCTCGGCGGACGTGCGCACCGCAGGCGCCGGACTGACGGGAGCAACCGCTCGGGTGCCACGCGAGCGCTGGCTGCGAACCAGTCCCTCGGCCTCGAGCTGGGCGTAGGCCCGGGCCACAGTCCCGGGAGCGACGCGGAGGTCCGCGGCCAGCTGCCGGACCGTCGGCAGCCGTTGGCCATCGGCCAGGTCTCCCGATCTGACGAGATCTGCGACCTGCCCGCGGATCTGTTCGAACGGTGGCACCGGGCTGGTCAGGTCCAGCGAGATCACTGCGCCGCCCTGGCATCCTCCACCGGCTCGGTGGGGTCGCCCAGCTGCGGCCTGCGAACCCGGCCCAGCGCTGCGGCGCTGACCATCAGCACCACGGCGCCCAGCCAGGCCAACAGCCCACCGACGTGCACCACCCGCCAGACCAACTCGGTCCGCGTCGGG
Organism: Candidatus Nanopelagicales bacterium; assembly: GCA_049688395.1. GTDB lineage: Bacteria > Actinomycetota > Actinomycetes > S36-B12 > CAIYMF01 > Prado023. The sequence goes on along the minus strand of JBAVKQ010000201.1, from coordinate 18,420 downwards.
TCTGTCAGTGCCTGCCCGGTGACCTGGGCGAGTGCCTCGCGCTGGTTGCTCAGCAGGTTGCCCCAGGTCGCCGCGACTGCGACCCCGAAGGTCCCCAACGCCCCGAGCAGCGCGCCGGTCGTGCCGAGCAGGAGCATCCGGGTGGTCGCTCGTCGGATGTCGTCGTCGAGGTCGGCCAGGTCGGCCTCGACGGGGCGGGGCCAGCCCGCGATCCTGTGCAGCGCAACGGCGAACAGGGCACCGGCCACCAGAAGCGCGACCAGCAGTGGCAGGCCCGTGCGCCAGCCGGGGTACGGGCCGACCGAGCCGGAGGCGTACGTCGTGGACCACGTGAGTACGTCGCGACCCTCGGACTCGCCTGCGACGACCATGCACGCCACGAGGGCGGCGACGAGCAGGGCGGCCAGGATGGCCGGGACGGTGAACGCCCACCCCGGCCCGAATCCGCGCGCCGTCCGGATGCTGAGCTCCGCGGTCCGGATCGGAGCGGGTGCCTCGCGCGCCGGCCCCATCCACGCCACCAGCGCGCTGCCGGCCCCCGCGGAGACGAGGAAGGCCGCAGCCCAGGCCGGCAGCCCATGGAGCACCTCGATCGTCGCGACCACGGTGACCGAGAAGGCGATCAGGACAGCTGCGGTGGCGATCGCGATCCGGGTGTGCGCACGTCGGCGCAGCGTGTCGGCCGACGCCGCCAGGTGGGTGGGCACCCGGACCCGGCCCTCGGGCCGCCCCGACCCGAGGGCGACCAGAACCAGGGCGAACAGCGCCAGCCCGGCGGCCAGGAGAAGCGGACCGGAGAGGAGCGACATGAGACCTCCTTGTATCAGCGTATGGATACAAGATGCCCATCAATCCGTCTTGTGTCAAGTCAGCGGTACAACCCTGTCGTGCACGTGGCCGACGCTGGCAGCGACCGGGCGCAGGCGCGAGGGGTCAGCCGCTCGGCGCGCGTGGGCCCTGCCGCACCGCATTCAACGACAGCGAATCGGCGCAGGAGCGTATGGCGACATCCTCCCCCGCCCCGCCCCGCCCCGCGACCGCCGGGGGTGGCACGAGCGCGTCGGCGGGGGCATGCTGGAGCCATGGGCACCGGCGCCCCGCTGCAGAACAGCCCGGATCGGGCTGGGAGCCCGCACGCCGAGGATCCGCTCGAGGCCCCGATCTCGTGGCCGACGACGTGGTGGCATGCCCTTCCCGACGGCCGGGTCCAGTGCGACCTGTGCCCGCGCGAGTGCCGGCTGCACGAGGGCCAGCGCGGGTTGTGCTTCGTGCGGGCATGCCAGGACGGCGCGATCGTGTCGACCACCTATGGCCGATCCTCGGGGTACTGCGTGGACCCGATCGAGAAGAAGCCGCTGAACCATTTCCTGCCCGGCTCCTCGGTGCTCTCGTTCGGCACCGCGGGCTGCAACCTGACCTGCAAGTTCTGCCAGAACTGGGACATCTCCAAGTCCCGGGACATCGACACGCTGGCCGACAGTGCCAGCCCCACCGCCATCGCCACCGCGGCCGGCCGGCTGGGCTGCCGCAGTGTGGCGTTCACCTACAACGACCCGGTGATCTTCGCCGAGTACGCCATCGACACCGCGATCGCCGCGCGCGAGGCGGGCATTCGCACGGTGGCGGTCACTGCCGGCTACATCAACCCCGAGCCGCGCGCGGAGTTCTACCGGCACATGGACGCGGCCAACATCGACCTCAAGGGCTTCGCCCCGGAGTTCTACCACCGGCTGTGCGGCGCGGACCTGGCCCGCGTGCTGGAGACGATCGAGTACGTGGCCACCCGGACCGACACCTGGCTGGAGCTGACCACCCTGGTCATCCCGGGGCACAACGACTCCGAAGCGGAACTCGACGCGATGACCCGCTGGGTGGTGGCGCACTGCGGGCCCGACGTGCCGATGCACTTCAGCGCGTTCCATCCGGACTGGAAGATGCGCGACGTGCCGGCCACGCCGGCGGCCACCCTTACCCGGGCGCGCGACATCGCCGTGGCCAACGGGGTCCGGTACGCCTACACAGGCAACGTGTCCGACCGCGCTGGCGACACCACGCGCTGCCCGGGGTGCGGTCGGTCGGTGATCGAGCGCGACTGGTACCAGATCCGCGCCTACCGGCTCGACGACCGGGGGCACTGCGTGGCCTGTGGCGCGTCGATCGCCGGCGTGTTCGACGGGCCGGTGGGAGGTTGGGGGCGGCGCCGACTGCCGGTGCGCCTGGCCGAGGTGCTGGCATGAGGAGTGCGCGGGCATGACGGGCGTCGGCCCTGCTGCGACCTGGTGAGGAGGTCACGGTCATGAGGTGGTTCGGCACCGGGACGACGCAACCGGAGGGCGCGGGCGCCGGTTGGGTCCGGGCGCCTGCGGTGGCCGGGCGGTTCTACCCCGGCGACCCCGACCGGCTGGCCGCCCAGATCGACGGGTACCTGGCTGCGGGGCGTGCGGCGTTGGCCGGCCAACCGCCGGTGCTCGGCCCCGCAGGCGCGGATCGGTTGGTCGCCCTCGTGGCGCCGCATGCGGGCACGATCTACTCGGGGCCGACCGCGGGCTACGCCTATGCGGCCATCGATCCAGCAGTGGTGGACAGGGTGGTGCTGCTCGGTCCTGCGCACTACGTGGCCGTGGACGGCATCGGGATCAGCGGCGCCAGCGCGTGGCGCACGCCGCTGGGTGACGTGCCGCTGGATGGGAACCTTGCCGCCGACCTGCGCGCGCACTTCGACGTCGTGGTCACCGCGGATGCCGCGCACGCCCCGGAGCACTGCCTCGAGGTGCAGCTGCCGTTCCTGCAGCGCGTGCTCGCCCCGGGCTGGCAACTCGTGCCGCTGATCGTGGGCCCGTCCCTTGCTGAGGAGGTCGGGGCGGTGATCGCCCGCTGCACGATGCTGCCCGGCACCCTGGTCGTGATCTCCACCGACCTGTCGCACTACCTGGACCACGAGTCCGCGCTGGTCGCCGACGCCCGCACGATCGCCACGATCCTGGCCCGGAGACCGGAGGCGTTGGGGTCTCAGGACGCCTGCGGGCGCAACCCGTTGCGCGGCCTGCTCGCCGCGGCGGTGGACGCCGACTGGGGGGTGCACCTGCTCGACTCGCGCACCTCCGGCGACACCGCCGGGGATCGCGACCGGGTGGTCGGCTACGCGGCGTTCGCCGTGACCGCTGCCGAGGGCGCCACCGGGGTCGACTCCGCGCGGGCCGCCGACACCCGATCGGGCCCCATCGCCAATCTTGGGCCGGACCCGGCGACATCCGCCGGCCGATCCGAGTCTGCCGTTGGCCGCATCGCGGCACCCTCGCGCGCGGCGCTACTGGCCCTGGCGCGGCACACGATCGAATCCGCGCTGGCGACCGGGCACCGACCAGTGCAGGGCGCCGAGGACTGGCCCGAGGACTGGCCCGAGGACTGGCCCAGGGACTGGGGCCAGGGCGCCGGGCCGCCCGACGATCCGGTGCTGTGCGAGCCGGGCGCCGCGTTCGTCACGCTGCGCTCCGCTCAGGGCGACCTGCTCGGGTGCATCGGTTCCCTGACCCCGCACCAATCGCTGGTCGCCGATGTGGCCCAGCACGCCTACGACGCGGCCTTCCGCGACCCGAGGTTTGCGCCGATGACCCCCGACGGCGCGGACGGGATGGTCATCGACATCTCCGTGCTGGGCCCGACTAGCGAGTTCCGCTGCTCGGGATACGCAGACCTGCTCGCGCGTCTGCCCGTCGGCAGCGGCGTCCTCGTAGATGCGGGTAGGCATCGCGCGACCTTCCTCCCGGCAGTCTGGGATCAGCTGCGGGAACCGGCTGCGTTCCTGGCCGCACTCTGGCGCAAGGCGGGGCTGACCCCCGGGCATTGGCCAGTCGGCACCCGGATCGGACTCTACGATTCCGAGGAGTTTGCCGAAGGCTGACCCCGACGCCGCCGCGCGCGCCCGCCCCCGTGCTCCGCGCCCCGGTCCCCCGGGTCCGGCCGGTCGCCTGACCGGGGATCGCCATACTGGGTGCCATGACCCCTGATCCCACGCGCCCGGTCCGGATCGGCAACTGCTCGGGGTTCCTCGGGGACCGCATCTCCGCGGCGGCCGAACTGGTCGACTCCGGCGAGATCGACGTGCTCACCGGCGATTGGCTGGCCGAGCTGACCATGCTGATCCTGGCCCGCCAGCGGATGCGCCACGGCGCCGGATCGGGCTATGCCCGGACGTTCCTGACCCAGATGGAGCAGGTCCTGGGCACCTGCCTGGAGCGCGGGATCACCGTAGTGAGCAACGCCGGCGGGCTGGACCCGGCCGGCTGCGCCACCGCGCTGGGGGAGTTGGCTGACCGGCTCGGCCTGGCCCCGCGGATCGGCGTGGTCACCGGCGACGACGTGCTGGCCGCCGTGGCTGCGCGACCCGGGGACTTCCCCAACCTCGACACCGGTGAGTCGCTGGCCGGCCAGGCGCCGCTGACCGCCAATGCCTACCTCGGCGGCGCGCCGGTCACTGCCGCCCTGGCCGCGGGCGCGGACGTGGTCGTCACCGGCCGGATCACCGACGCGGCGCTGGTCGTCGGGCCGGCCGCGTGGTGGCACGGCTGGTCCTACGCCGATGCCGCCGCCGGTGACCGGTCGGCACTGGATCGGCTGGCCGGTGCGGTCGCCGCCGGGCACGTCATCGAGTGCGGGGCGCAGGCCACTGGCGGGAACTACTCGTTCTTCGACGAGGTGCCCGCCTGGCCGGCCGGGTTCCCGATCGCCGAGGTCGCCGCCGACGGGTCGAGCGTGATCACCAAGCCGACCGGCTCCGGCGGGCTGGTGTCGCCGGGCACCGTGACCGCGCAGCTCGTCTACGAGATCGCCGGGCCGCAGTACGCCAACCCGGACGTGACGGCCCTGTTCGACACCGTGGCATTGGCCCAGGTGGGCCCGGATCGGGTGGCGCTGACCGGCATCCGCGGGGCGCCCGCTCCCGAGCGGCTGAAGGTGGCGGTCAACCTGTTCGCCGGCTTCCGCAACTCGATGTCACTGGTCCTGACTGGCCGGGACGCCCGGGCCAAGGCCGACCTGGCCCTGCGCCAGGTGGCCGGCGTCGGCCTCGACGACGCACTCGGCGACCCATCGGCGGGCCGACCGGCGCCCAGCCCGACGGACCTGGCCGCGATCAGCGGACTGCCGGTGGCGGCCCTGCATGTGGCGTTCGACGACCTGGCCGCCGAGGACCCGGCCACGACGGCCGCCGCCCAGGGGCACCTGCGGATCACCGTCAAGGACGCCGACCAGAAGAAGGTCGGCAAACCCTTCACGACTGCGGTCGTGGAGGCCGCGCTGGGGTCCTACCCGGGGATGTTCCCGAACGCACCACCGGCCGAGGGCAGCCCGTTCGGTGTCTACTGGCCCACGTTGATCGACCGTGGGGAGGTGAGCGTCGCCGTGGAGGTGGCTGGTGCGCCGGTGGCCTTCGAGCCGGAAGCCGTCGAGACCGCGCTGATCGGTTCAGGCGACTCGCCCGACCCGGCGCACGAGGTGACCGAGGCTGGCGTGCTCGCGGTCGAGTCCGCCGTGCCCGAGGGGTCGGGCGCTTGGGCCCCGCAGCCGGGCACCCTCCTCGGCGCCGTGGTCGGCGCGCGGTCCGGGGACAAGGGCGGCAACGCCAACGTCGGGGTGTGGGTGCCGGAGCCGGGCGTGGGGCCCAGCGCCGGCCTGGCGCAGGACGAGGTCGACGCGCGGTTCGCGTGGTTGCTGGGTTGGCTGACTCCAGGGATGGTCCGTGCGCTACTCCCCGAGGCCGCCGACCTGCACGTGGATGTCCACCCGCTGCCCAACCTGCGCGCGGTCAACGTGGTGCTCCGCGGCCTGCTGGGGCGTGGCGTCGCGGACTCGACCTCGCTGGACCCGCAGGCCAAGGGCCTGGCCGAGCACCTGCGGTCCCGTCGGGTGCGCTGATCGGTTCCCTGGACCGGTTCCACGGCCGGGCCGCTCGCCCGACGCCAGGAACTTGACGCTCGTGTCAACTTGACGCTAGCGTCAGGTTCCATGAGGGCGCTGACCGCCCGGGGGCAGGCCACCCGGGACAAGCTGGTGGCCGGCGCCCGCGACGTGTTCGCCGAGCGAGGTTTCGCCGGCACCCGGATGGGCGACCTCGCCGACGCGGCCGGCGTCGCGCACGGCACGGTGTACACGTACTTCGACACCAAGGAGGACGTGCTCCTCGCGGTGCTCGACTCCGTGCGCGCCGACCTGCACGAGGCCATGACCGTTCCCAGGCTGCGCGACCCGATCCTGCGGGTGGAGGCGGCGAACCGCGCCTACCTCGACGGCTACCGCGCGCACGCGCAGCTGCTCCAGGTGGCACAGGAGGCCGCAGCCGGTGATTCCCGGTTCGCCGACGTGCTGCTGGACCTGCGTCGCACGCACGTGGCCCGAGTGGCCGCAGCGATCCGCAAGATGCAGTCCGAGGGCCTGGCCGCACCCGACCTGGACCCGCAGACCTCGGCCGCAGCCCTGTGCGGCATGGTCGAGGGGTTCGCGTCGCACTGGCTGGGTCGCGGGGAGATCCACGACGAGGCCGTCGTCACCCGGACGCTGACCCAGCTGTGGGTCCGTGGCCTGGGGATGCCGGCCCGGATCGAGGCGGCTCGCCGCACCGCGAGCGCAGCACCGAGCGGTGCTGCCCAGGCTGCCGCACGCGGCGCCGCTCCCGCATCCCGACCGGCCGTGCATCCCCGCCCCGGTCCGCACCCGCCCACGAGACCGGCGCGCACCGCACCGTCCTGAACTGCCTGCCCGCCGCCTCCCGTCAGACCCACCCCGCCCGCACCGCCAGTTGTTGTCCGCAGAGGAGCACCGATGATCGAGTTCACCTCCGAGCACCGCCAGTTCCGGGCCTCGGTCCGTCGATTCGTCGAGACCGAGATCAACCCGAACGCCGACAAGTGGGAGGCCGATGCGTTCTTCCCGGCCCACGAGCTGTTCCCCAAGGCCGGCGAGCTCGGCTTGTTCGGCCTCGAGGTCGACCCGGAGTTCGGCGGCCAGGGTGCGGACCACACCTACACGCTGATTCTCGGCGAGGAGCTCGGCCGCGCGGATGTCGCCGGGGTCCCGCTGGCGATCGCCGTGCAGGCCAGCATGTCCACCCCGTCGCTGGCCAAGTACGGCAGCGCCGAGCTCAAGACCAAGTACCTGGCCCCGGCGCTGAGCGGGCAGATGGTCTCCGCCGTCGCGGTCAGCGAGCCGGACGCCGGCAGCGACGTCGCGGGCATCCGCACGAAGGCCGTGCGCGACGGCGACGACTGGGTCATCACCGGGCGCAAGATGTGGATCACCAATGGCACCCAGGCCGACTGGCTGTGCCTGCTGGCGCGCACCGTCGAGCCCGGCGACGAGCCGGCCACCGGCTACCGCGGCATGAGCCAGATCATCGTGCCGACCGACAGCCCCGGCTTCTCGGTCGGGCGCAAGATCGAGAAGATGGGCAACCACTCCTCGGACACCGCCGAACTCGTCCTCGACGAGGTCCGCGTCCCGGTGGCCAACACGGTCGGCCGGGTCGGCAAGGGCTTCCAGCAGCAGATGGGCCAGTTCCAGGACGAGCGGCTGATGGGCGCCTACATGGCCACCTCGGGTGCGCGTCGGGCCATCGAGCGCACCGGTGAGTACCTCAAGGTGCGCCATGCGTTCGGCGAGCCGCTGATCAACAACCAGTACCTGCGTTTCCGGCTGGCCGAACTGGCCGCCGAGGTCGACCTGCTGACCCAGTACAACTACTCCGCTGCCGAGCGGTTCACCGCCGGCCAGGACGTCACCAAGATGGCCACCATCGCCAAGTGGAAGACCGGCAAGCTGGCCCGGGAGGTGGCTGACGTGGCCGTGCAGTTCCACGGTGGGATGGGCTACGCGGAGGAGATGTGGCCCGCGCGGTACCTGCGCGACTCGCGGCTGATCTCGATCGGTGGCGGCGCGGACGAGGTCATGCTGCGCGTCATCGCGATGATGGAGGGGTGGGAGCGGCTGTGAGCCCGTCGGCTGACAGCCCGGTCCCCGAAGTCCGCCTGGAGGTGGGCGACGGCGTGGCCACCATCACGCTGAACCGGCCCGAGGCACGCAACATGCTCACGTCGTCGGGGATGACGCTGCTGGCCGAGCACCTGCGCGCGGCTGGCGCCGACGAGGCCGTGCGCGTGATCGTGCTGACCGGCTCGGGCAACACCTTCTGCTCCGGCGCTGACCTGCGCGGGGCGTCGGCGGCGGATTCGGAGTCGTTCACGGGGTCCGGGCCCGCGGGGCTGGTGGCTGTGCTCGAGGCGATCATGGACAACCCGAAGCCGGTGATCGCCAGGGTGCAGGGGCATGTGGCCGGCGGGGGCAACGGGCTGGTGGCGGCCGCCGACCTGTCGGTGGCCGTGGAGTCGGCGAAGTTCGCGTTCTCCGAGGTCCGCCTGGGTCTGGCGCCCGCGGTGATCAGCGTGGTCTGCCTGGCCCGGATGCATCGCGCGGACGCCCAGGAGCTGCTGCTCACCGGGGAACGCGTCCCGGCGGCGCGAATGGTGGCAGCCGGGATGGTCAACCGGGTCGTGACCGACGCGGCGCTCGACGATGCGGTGGCCGACTGGGTCGCGGCGCTGTCCGCCGGCGGTCCGCTCGCAGTGGCGCACACCAAGGACCTGCTGCGCGCCGTGCCGGGGATGAGCCGCGACGTGGGGTTCGCACACACGTCCGCGCTGTCGGCCCAGCTGTTCGCCTCCGAGGAGGCGCAAGCGGGCATGATGGCGTTCCTGTCCCGCCAGCCCGCCCCGTGGGTGCGCCCCGGCGCGCCGTCTTGACGAAACAGCCTGCTGTGGTCAAGGTCGAGGTCTGGTCGGACGTGGCGTGTCCGTGGTGCTTCATCGGCAAGCGCCGGCTGGCTGAAGGGATCTCTCAGCACGAGGCGGCCGGCGGGGACGCGGTCGAGGTCGAGTACCGCTCCTTCGAGCTCGCCCCCGACCTGCCCGAGGACGTGACCGAGTCGCTGATCGAGTACATGTCGGTGCGCAAGGGCATCCCCGAGGCGCAGGTGCACGCGATGTTCAGCCAAGTCAGCGAGTTGGCGCACGCCGAGGGCATCGACGCGCACTTCGAGACCGTGCAGCAGACCCGTACGCTCAAGGCCCATGAGCTGCTGCACCTGGCCAAGGCGCGCGGCCTGCAGGATCCGATGAAGGAGCGCCTGCTCAGCGCCTACTTCGTGGAAGGTCGGCATGTGGGTCGCGTCGAGGAGCTCGTGGCGCTGGCCGCCGAGGTCGGGCTGGATGCCGACGAGGTGCGTGCTGCGTTGGCGGCGGGGACCTATGCGGCCGACGTGCAGGCCGACATCGCGCAGGCCCGCGCCTACGGCATCGGTGGTGTGCCGTTCTTCGTCATCGACGGCCGGTACGGGATCTCCGGGGCCCAGTCCGCCGAGACGTTCGCCGGGGCGCTGACCCAGGCCGCCGCGGATCGGGCGAGCAGCGCATGAGCGGCGCGGGGGAGGTCCCTGATATGAAGGCTTCGGGCACCCGGGCCACCGTCGAGACGAGCGGGCCGACGGCACGAACGGCACCCACCGACCCCACCGCATCGACCGACCTGAGTACCCAGGCGCCCGCTTCCGGAGGATTGGCGATGCTCGGCTCGCCCATCGACGCCCGCACCTGCACCGACGGCGTCTGCGACCTGCCCTGACTCCTGATGGACGCCGTTGGTGTGAACGCCAATCGACAACACGATGGTCGATCCCGTTCACACCAACGACTGGTGTGCGCGATGATGGTCCCCGACGCTGGACCGGGGCAGGCAGATCACCGCCCGACGTCGAGGCGGGGTCGCCTAGTGGCCTAGGGCAGCGGTCTTGAAAACCGCCGTGGGGCAACCCACCGTGGGTTCGAATCCCACCCCCGCCGCGTACTTGCCGATCGTCGTGGGTCGCCCCAGTGCGCAGGCGTCGGACGCAAGGATGCTCGGGCAGCTGGGGAACTGCTGGACCCCCGCTCCGGCCGCTACGGTGGCGCCATGACCCGGGCGCTGATCATCGTCGACGTCCAGAACGACTTCTGTGAGGGCGGCTCGTTGGCCGTGGCAGGCGGGGCGCGGGTGGCGCGGGCGATCAGCGCGCACGTGGCCGACCACGACTACGCCGCAGTGGTGGCCACCGCGGACAGGCACGTCGACCCAGGAGTGCACTTCTCCGCGCAGCCGGACTTCGTGGACTCGTGGCCGGTGCACTGCGTGGTGGGCACCGACGGCGCAGACCTGCACCCGGACCTGGACCTCGACCCGATCCAGGCGGTCTTCGCCAAGGGTGCCCACGCGGCGGCCTACTCCGGGTTCGAGGGGACCGCCGATGCCGACGCCGGCACCGGTCCGATCGCGCTGGCCGACTGGCTCGCCCAACGCGGCGTGGACGCGGTGGACGTGTGCGGAATCGCGACTGACCACTGCGTGCGGGCGACCGCGCTCGACGCGCTGGCCGCAGGCCTGGCGACCACTGTCCTGCTCGACCTCACCGCCGGGGTGGCGCTGCCCACCACGGTGTCCGCGCTGGCCGAGCTCCGCGCCGCGGGCGTGACCCTGGTCGGTGCGCCGAGCGTGGCGGGAGCGGTTGTCGGGGCCTGAGCGTCGACCGGAGCCCTGGCAGCGATCGTCGACAGGCGCCGGCGGGCGTTGGCGGGCGTAGCCTTCGCAGGGTGTTCGAACTGCGCGGTCCGCCACCCAGCCCCGGCCAGCCGCTGGTGGTCGTGGCAGTGATCGAGGAGGCCGCGGCCTTCGTCGACCGGGTGCCCACCCTGATCACCGGCGTGGGCAAGGTGCGCGCGGCCACTGCCACCACCTGGGCGGTGATGGCCCACCGACCGAGCCTCGTCCTGAATGTGGGGACGGCCGGAGCCCTGCGCGCGGGCGCCCTGGCCGCGGGGATCGTTCACGAGATCGGGACCGTGCGCCAGCACGACGTGAATGGTCCGGCGATCGCGGCGCTGGTCGGGTCGGACCCGTCACCGGCCCTGGTGCTCGGGGACTCCGAGGTGATCCTGGCCACTGGCGACCGGTTCATCAGCACTCCGGCGGACCGTGACGCGCTCGCCGCGCACGCCCACCTGGTCGACATGGAGGGCTACGCGGTGGCCGCCGCGGCGACCCGGCTGGGCACTGCGGTGCGCCTGGCCAAGGTGATCAGCGACGACGCCGGGCACGGTGCGGCGCGCACGTGGGCAGCGGCGCTGGACACCGCCTCGCACCGCCTGGCCCACTGGCTCCACGAGGTGTTGGCCCCATGACGTGGCGCCTGATGTCCAGCATCGCGGCTGTGGGGCTGGTCGTGGTCTACGCGGTGGGAGCCGGGCTGTGGACCTCGGCGAACCCCGGCTGGTACGCCTCGCTGCAGCGCCCGGCCTGGCAACCGCCGGACCTGGTGTTCGGCCTGATCTGGCCCTACAACTTCGTGGCGCTGGCGGTGGTCGGGGTCGTGGTCACCCAGCGCGGCTCCGCGGGACTGGTCGCGACGTGGTTGGCGGTGGCTGCCCTGAGCGTGGCCTGTGCGCTGGCGTGGGCGTACCTGTTCTACGTCCCGCACCAGCTCACGGCTGCCGCTGTCGCCCTGGCCCTGGCTGCGGTGCTCACCGTGGCCCTGGCCGTCCTGACGTGGGCGGTGACGCCGTGGGGGGCTGTGGCGCTCGTGCCCTATGCGATCTGGGTGAGCCTGGCCACCTCACTGGCCGTGGGCTACTCGGTGCTCAACTCCTGAGCCGGGTCCGCGCGAGTCGGGCACGCCTGGGTCGGGCACCCCTGGTCGCGTCGGCCACGGTGCGGCCTGCTCGAGTTCCAGGGCGAGCTCCAGCAGCCGGCGTTCCTGGCCGAACGGAGCGGCGAAGTGCACCCCGAGCGGCAGCCCGGCCGCGCTGCGCCCCAGCGGCAGCGAGATGGCCGGCGTGCCGGCGACGTTCTGGATCGGGGTCGAGGAGGCGAACTGCAGCAATCGGACCAGGTGGGTGCGGAAAGGCACCTCCGGACCGAGGTGGCCGATCGGCGGGGCCGGGTAGCCGGTCACCGGGGACAGCAGCACGTCGTACGGGCCGAACATCGAGTCGGGATCGTTGGACAGCCGACGCAGCCGCAGCAGCGACCCGGGGACCCGGTCGAGCTGGCGGACCAGCAGGCTGCTCAGGCCCTTGGTGAAGTCCTCGACCCGGTGGCCGTCGAAGCCCGGGCCGTAGGCGCGGTCCCCCGCCCGGTGCAGCACGAACGCCAGCAGCGCCCAGTAGCGCAGGAAGTCCGAGGCGAACGATTCGTCCACCGGCGGCGGGATCTCCTGGACGTGGTGGCCCAACTCGGCCAGCAGGGCACCGGTCGAGCGGACCGACTCGAGGGTGTCCGGACTCAGCGGCAGGTCGCGCAGCGTGGTGAGGACCATCCCGACGCGCAGCCGGGTGTCGCTCGGCGCGCGCACGTCGCCGATCGGCAGCAGCCCGGTGTCGGGCCGGGTGCGCTCCATCGCAGCGTGGAACATCGCGGTGTCGCGGACAGTCCGGGTCAGCACCCCCTGCGCGGCGATCTGGACCGGGATGCGCTCCTTGAGCGGGTTCATCGGCAGCCGTCCGCGGGTCGGCTTCAGGCCGACCAGCCGGCAGCAGGCCGCCGGGATCCGGATCGATCCACCCCCGTCGTTGCCGTGCGCGACCGGAACCACCCCGGCGGCGACCAGCGCGGCCGAGCCGCCGCTGGAGCCGCCGGCCGAGCGGTCGGTGTCCCACGGGTTGCCGGTGGCGCCGAACCGGGTGGACTCGGTGCTGGCCGTCAGCCCGAACTCCGGCAGCGTGCTGGACCCCAGTGGGTCCAGGCCCAGGCCCAGCAGGGCGGCCACGACCGGCGAGCTGGAGGGTGCCGGGTGCTCGGCCACCGCGCGCGACCCCTGTGAGGTCGGGAACCCGGCGACCTCCTCGTTGTCCTTGACGAACGTGGGGATGCCGGCCAGCGGCCCGTCGGGCGGCACCGGTGCCTCGGTGCGCACGGGCTCGTCGAACCAGCCGGACACGGCGTTCAGGTGCTCGTTGGCGACCCGGGCGCGGGCCATGGCCGCTTCGCGGACCTCAGCAGCCGACACCTCGCGGCGGGCGAGACGCGCGCGCAGGTCCGTGGCGTCGCTGTCGCCGAGGGCATCGTCCGTGGTCGTGTCGACCGTGCGCGGTCGTAGGGTCGGGCTCACCCGAGCGAGCGTAGTGTCCGGTGCTCAGATGTACTTCTCCGGGCGCACCACCGAGGCCGGGGTGCTCCAGGCGACCACCGCGTAGCGAGGGAAGTAGTCCCGGGCCAGCACGGTCAGGAACGCGTCGGCCACGGTCGCCGAGACCAGCGTCTCCAGGCGCACGTTGGACCCCTCGAACTCGTCGGCGCGGACTCCGCGCGAGCCCTGGCCGCGAGCGTCGCACACGGTCCAGCCGTGCGCTCCCGCCGCGGCGACGTCGCGGACCAACCGGTGTTCGAGCACGGCCTCTGCGATGACCGTGACCAGCATGAGCTCCTCGGTGTCCATGTCTGCTCCTCTCAGCCGCTGAGGGCCTGGGCGATCGTCAGGTACAGCGGGATCCCGACGATCAGGTTGAACGGGAACGTGATGCCCAGGCTCGCCGTGAGGTAGTAGCCCGGGTTGGCCTCCGGCAGCGCGAGGCGGACCGCGGCCGGAGCCGCGATGTAGGAGGCGCTGGCTGTCAGCACGCCGAGGATCGCCGCACCACCGGTGGACAGCCCGGCGGCCAGGCCGGCCAGGATGCCCAGCGTGCCCGACAGCACCGGGAAGGCCAGGGCGAACACGATCAGCCCGGGTCCGGCCTTGGGCAGGTCGCGCAGCCGCCGGGCGGCGATCACGCCCATCTCCAGCAGGAACAGCGTGAGCACGCCGGTGAACAGCCCCCCGAAGAACGGCTCGACCTTCTCGTACCCGGCGGTGCCGGTGACCAGGCCCAGCAGCAGCCCGCCGACGAGCAGCAGCACGCTGCGCCCGGTGAGGATCTCGCGCAGCGACTCGCCCCAGGAGGCCGCCCGGGCGGTGTGTCGACCGGCGAGCATCAGCCCGACGATGATCGCGGGCACCTCCAGGACCGCCAGCAACGTGGTGACGTAGCCCTCGTAGGAGATCCCGGCGCTGGTCAGGAAGACGATCGCCGCGGTGAAGGTGACCAGTGACGTCGAGCCGTAGTGCGCGGCCAGCGCACCGCGGTCCACGGGCCCGAGCCTGGTGGTCCAGCGCAGGATCACGAACGCCAGCAACGGGAGCACGATCCCCAGTGCGAGGGTGACCAGCATGGGGGCCACGACCTCGCCGGCCGGTGCCTGCGAGAGCGCCACGCCGCCCTTGATGCCGATGCCGAGCAGCAGGTAGAAGCTCAGGAACTGGTACACCGGCTCGGGCAGGCGCAGGTCACCGCCGATCGAGGTGGCCAGCAGACCGAGCAGGAACGCCAGGACCGGTGGTGAGGTCAGGTTGGCGACGGCCAACGCCCAGGTGTCCACGCGCGGCTAGGCGAACAGGGCCAGGAGGTCGCCGACCGGGTGTCCGGCCTCCTCCGGGTGCCGGAACGGGCGGTGCTCGTTGATCACGTAGTGCGTGCGGCGGCCCTGCGGGACCCGGGTGAGGTACCCCTCGTCCTCGAGGTCGCGCACCAGGTTCAGGGTGGCCCGCTCAGTGATCCCCACCGCCTCGGCGATGTCGCGCACCCGTGCGTCGGGGTGTCGGTGGACGTAGACCAGCACGTGCCCGTGGTTGGTCAGCAGTGTCCAGGGACGGGTGCTCTCAGCCACGGGGGCTCTCCTCGAGCTCGGTGGGTGCGGCGTCGGCCCGGGCGGACGTGCCGAGCGCAGCCTGGTCGCGGGTGGCCCGCAGGCTGGCCACCACCGAGACCGTGATGATCAGTGCGACCACGCCCAGGCTCAGCGCAGTGGGCATCTTATAGAGGTCCACCTGCAGCACCAGCTTGATGCCCACCCAGACCAGCACCAGACCCAGGCCCAGCTTGAGGTAGACGAAGCGGTGCATCAGGTCCGCGAGCAGGAAGTACATCGCGCGCAGGCCCAGGATCGCGAAGGCGTTGGCGGTGAACACCAGGAACGGCTCCTGGGTGACGGCGAAGATCGCCGGGATCGAGTCGACGGCGAACACGATGTCGGTGAACTCCACGAGCACCAGCACCAGTAGCAGGGGAGTGGCCACCAGCGCGCCCCTGCGGCCCATGCCGCCGCCGCGGCGGATGAAGAACTTCTGCCCGTGGTACTCGTTGGTCATCGGCACCCAGCGTCGGAAGCCGCGCACGACCGCGGAGTTGGCCGGGTCGTAGTGCGTGTTGCGGTGGCGCATCATCATGATTCCGGTGAAGACCAGGAACGCGCCGAAGAAGTACAGGATCCAGATGTACTCCTTGATGGCTGCCGAGCCCGCCCAGATGAACAGCCCGCGCATGACCAGCGCCCCGACCACACCGTAGAACAGCACCCGGTGCTGGTACTGCGGTGGCACCGCGAAGTAGCTGAAGATGATCGCCCACACGAAGACGTTGTCCACAGCCAGGGACTTCTCGATCAGGTAGCCGGCGTAGTATTGACCGGCGAACTCCGCGCCGGCGGTGGCCCAGATGACCAGGCCGAACCCGACCCCCATCGTCACCCAGATCGCAGACCAGATGGCCGCCTCTCGGGCGGTGATCACATGGGCGTCGCGGTGGGCGAAGAGGTCGATGGCGAGCATCGCCACGATCACCCCCAGGACCGCGAGCCAGATAGTCAGGGACACGTCCATCTGGCGTGCTCTCTCCTTCGTGCGAAGCAAAAATGGCGAACTACCTTTCCTGAATCATGCGGCAGATCCAGAAGGAGATCAAGTTGGTCAGGGCTCTTTGTATGAAGTGCAATTCATGCTAACGTCTTCGTTACGGAGGGGAGTACCCCACCACCCGGCAGTCGTCAGCACGGCCGATCCGACATCGGCCCGGCGGTCGGGGCCGCGTTCGGCGGTCGGGGAAGACCTCTGGCACCCGAAGCCGGAGGACCGTTATGTCGACGATCGCACCTGACGCCCCATCCACCCCGCAGCCAGGCGGCATGCTGTCGCTGGCCACCACGGACGACGTCGCGAGCCTGGCCCGCGCCAGGCACCCGATGAGCCTGTCGCTGCTGATGGCCACCACCCCCGCGGACGCCATGCGCGCGCATGACCGCACCCACCTGCAGGCCCTGGTCCGCGACGCACATCGCAGGTTGCTCGACGAGCCCGATCAGCAGGCGGCCGCCGAGGTCCGCATCGAGCTGGCCGCGGCGGTGGACTGGGCCCTGCGCAGCCCGACCGATCGCGGCCTGGCGATCCTGGTCAGCCCGGTCGCGGCGCACCACCACCACCTGCGGGTCACGCCCCGCGACCGGATCGTGCTGGACCCCACGTTCGCCACGCGCGACCTGGTGCGCTCGGCCGCCGAGGACCCACCGTTCCTGATGCTGGTGATCGATGGCCGGGCGGCCCGGCTCTTCCACTACGACCAGCGCTACAGTCGCCCGATCCTGGACCACGACTTCCCGATGGTGCGCGACGAGGACACCGGACGGGATTCGGTGCAGCGGGCGCGTCAGGAGCGCACGCGGGCGTTCCTGCGGACGGTGATCGGCAGGCTGGCGGCGCGCGCGACGCAGCCCGGGATGCCGGTGGTACTGGTGGCTCCCGAGCGGCTGGTGGCCGAGTTCCAGGCGCAGGATCGGTCGCGGCAGGTGGCCGCTGTGGTCCGCACCGGGGACCTGCGCGTGCCGCTGATCGCCCTCGAGGAGATGGCCCGCGACGAGCTGGCGGCGCACGTCAGCGATCGCGCGGCCGCAGCGCTGGACACCGTCCGGGTACGCCTGGCCCACGACCGCGCGGTGGCCGGGTTGGCTGCTGCCTGGCAGGCGCTGGCGCAGGGTGAGCCGGACCTGCTGGTCGTCGAGCGCTCGCACGCTCCGGCGGTCCGGCTGTCCGACTCGGGCATCGAGGTGACCCATGACGCCGAGGAGCACGGCGTCATCGACGATGCGGTCGACGATCTGATCGAGGCGGCGCTGATCCGGGGCGCCGAGGTGGTGATGGTGCCCGACGGAGCGCTGGCCCAGCACGGTCGCGTGGTGCTGTCGCTGCGCGGTCGAGTGCGTGGCCAGGTGGACTGATCGATCGGAGGGGCGCCCGCCGCCGGGTCAGGCCCCCGGCGCGGCGGCGGCGAATCCCGGCAGGTACGCCTCCAGCTCCGGGCGCACCGGCACGGTGGCACGCAGCCCGCAGAGCACGCCGACCATGCCCAGCCAGAGCCGCTGGGTGAACAGCTGCTCGGCGGGGATCGTCAGCTGCAGGGCGACGGTGAAGTCCGGGTTGCGTGGGTCGTTGACCCGACCGAACTCCGCGGCCAACCACTGTCGGCTGTAGGTGAATCGCTCGTGCGTGGCCGGCTCACTGAAGGGGGAGAGGTAGTCGATGAGCTTCTCGACCTCGAGTTCCCGGTCCGCGGCGATGAAGCCGCCCGCGCGCAGGGCGCGCTCGACCGCGGCCGGGTCGGTGGCGGTCATCGCGCGGATCAGACCCCCGAAGCTGACCGGCAGGCCCTCGGGCAGGACCAGCACCGAGCCGAAGTCGAGCACGCCCATCCGGCCGTCGTCGAGCAGCCGGAAGTTGCCCGGGTGCGGATCGGTGTGCAGCAGGCCGACGCGGCTCGGTGAGGTGAGGAAGAAGTGCTGGTAGGCCGCGCCGAGGTGGTCGCGCTGGGCCGGGGTGCCGTCCCGGGCGACCTGGGCCAGCCCGGTGCCGTCCATCCAGTGGCTGACGAGCACGCCCCGGGTGGCTAGCAGGACTGGGGGGACGTAGTAGTCCGGGTCATCGGTGTAGGCCTCGGCGAAGGCGCGCTGGTTGGCGCCCTCGGTTCGGTAGTCCAGCTCCTCGCCCAGCCGGGTGCGCAGCTCGGCGACCAGCGGGGGCATCGCCATGCCGCGGGCCACCAGCGAGGTCGCCCGCAAGGTGATCGCCAGTGACCGGACGTCGCCGGCGATCGCCTGCGCCACGCCCGGGTACTGGATCTTGACCGCGACCGGGGTCCCGTCGGCCCAGGTCGCGCGGTGCACCTGGCCGATGGACGCCGCCGCGCTCGGGTGCTCGTCGAAGTCGTCGAACAGGGCGCGCCAGTCCGGGCCCAGCTCGCAGATCAGCACGGGGCGGACCTCGTCGAAGGGCAGGCCGGGGTTCGTCTCCTGCAGGGCGCCCAGGGCGTGCTGCCAGGAGTCGTCGGGGTCGGCGGGGAACAGGGCATCGACCGTGGACAGCAGCTGCCCGAGCTTCAGCGCGCCGCCCTTGAGGGAGCCGAGGGTGGCGCGGGTGTCGGCGGCGGTGGCGGTGCGGGCCTGTTCGCGCAGGGTGGCCCGGTCGGCGCCGAGCAGCCCGCGGGCCTGGAT
>JBAVKQ010000200.1:0-6143 GCA_049688395.1 Candidatus Nanopelagicales bacterium | reverse complement strand
GTGCACGCCTGGCGGACGGCGCTGGCCCGACTGCCTGCGGGCACGGATCCGCAGGCGCTGGCGCTGGTGACCCGGATCGCAGCCCTGCGCGATGCCTTGGACCTCGCCCTGGCCGAGGACGGCGCCGCGGTCACCGCCGCCGAGGCGCGGGCGCGAGCCGCCCGGATCCGGGCGGTCGCCGGGGACGTCGAGGATGTCCTCTGCGGGCTCGTCGGCGGCCTGAACATCGCGCGAGTAGCGTGAGCTGGATGCTGGGCACCACGTATCACGCCACTGTCGTGGGCGTCGACCGCCCGGGGGTGACCGCGCGGATGTTCGGTGCGCTGAGGCAGGCCATCGTCCTGGACGTCGAGCAGGTCGTGGTGGCCGGGCAGCTGGTGCTCGGCGCCGTGGTCCTGGCCCCGGCGCGCACCGGGACCGAGCTCGCCGCCGCCATGCGCGCAGCCGTCCCGGACTTCGAGGTGTCGGTGCGCCAGGTGGACACCGCCGACGTCGCCGGCGCCATCGCCAATGCCACCGTCACCGTGGTCGGCACCACGATCACCGGTGCGGACATCAGCGCACTGGCGGCCACCATGGCCGATGGTGGGGCCAACATCGTGCGCATCGACCGGGTGGCCGACTACCCGGTGACCGCGCTGGCCCTCGAGGTGCTCGCCCCGGACCCCGGTATCCTGCGCCGCGACCTCGTCGAGCGCTGCCACGAGCTCCAGGTCGACGTGTCGGTGCAGCCCCGTGGCCTGCACCGCCGCGGTATCCACCTGGTCGTGATGGACGTGGACTCCACCCTGATCCAGGACGAGGTCATCGAGCTGCTGGCTCGGTACGCCGGGCGCGAGGAGCAGGTGCGCGCGGTGACCGAGGCAGCCATGCGCGGCGAACTGGACTTCGAGGCCTCGTTGCATGCTCGCGTGGGCGCGCTGGCCGGCCTGTCCGAGGACGTGATCGCTCGTGCGCGCGCCGACATCCGGCTGACCCCCGGCGCCCGGACGCTGTGTCGCACGCTCAAGCGACTGGGCTTCCGGATCGCGTTGGTGAGCGGCGGCTTCCACGAGGTGATCGACCCACTGGCCGAGGAGCTC
Source organism: Candidatus Nanopelagicales bacterium (assembly GCA_049688395.1). Classification (GTDB taxonomy): domain Bacteria; phylum Actinomycetota; class Actinomycetes; order S36-B12; family CAIYMF01; genus Prado023. The sequence goes on along the minus strand of JBAVKQ010000200.1, from coordinate 5,061 downwards.
GGCGTGGACGCGGTGCGCGCCAACGGTCTGGAGATCCTCGACGGGTTCCTGACCGGCCGGGTGCACGGGCCCGTCATCGACCGGGCCGCCAAGGCCGCCGCCCTGCGCGAGTTCGCCACCCAGTTCGGGATCGATGCGGGCGCGACGATCGCGATCGGCGACGGCGCCAACGACCTGGACATGCTTTCGACCGCGGGACACGGGATCGCCTTCAACGCCAAGCCCGTTGTCCAGGCTGCGGCGGACTCGGCGATCAACGTGCCCTACCTGGACACGGTGCTCTACCTGATGGGGATCTCGCGGGCCGAGGTCGAGGAGGCTGACGCCGGCGCAGCCGGTCGTGCCGGGCCGATCAGTCCTTGGGGGTCGTGAACAGCTCCAGCGAAGCGGACTCCGCGCGGAGCAGCGCCCAGGGCAGGTCGGTGTGCAGCAGCGCGACCCCGCAGGTCGGGAACTTGGTCGCCACCCTGCTGCGCAGCTCACCGGACGCGCGGTCGGCCAGGGTCAGGACCAACTCCGAGACCCCGGGCTCGTGGCCCAGGACCAGGACGGTGCGGGCCTGCTCAGGCAGATCGGTGACCACCCCGAGCAGGTGATCGCCCCAGTCCTGGTAGATCCGAGGATCACTGAGCACCTGGCCGGTGTGGCCCAGCTCCTCGGCGAGCAGCGCCCAGGTCTGCTGCGTGCGCCGCGCCGGGCTGACCACGGCCACGTCCACTTGGCCGATCAGTTCGCGGATCCGTTGGCCCATCAGCGGAGCGTCGCGCAGGCCGCGCGGGCCGAGCGGGCGTTCCGGGTCGGGCACCCCCATCGGCCACGCCGACTTCGCATGTCGGACCACGACCAGCCGACGAAGCGTGGTGTCCGGGCTGCTCATGATCATCGACCTCGATCCGGCGACCGCGTCCTGGTCGCGCACGCACTACCCTGCCACAGGTGAGCAGCCCACCTGAGGTTTCCCAGCGCCGCCTGATGGCCATCGGCGGTGCTGAGGACAAGCTCGGCGCCACTCGGATCCTGCGGCGGTTCGTCGCCGAGGCTGGAGGTGCGCAGGCCCGGGTTCTCGTGTGCGCCACCGCTTCGGCACTCGGCCCCGAGATCGTCGAGCTCTACGAGCGCACCTTCACCCGCCTCGGCGTTGCCGAAGTGCTCACTGCGCGCCCGCACGATCGGCGGGAGGCGGACAAGGTCGAGCACGTCGACGCGGTGACGGCTGCGACCGGGGTGTTCTTCACGGGCGGCAACCAGATGAAGCTCGCCGCGACGATTCGTGGTACCCGGTTCGGCGACGCCGTGGTGGCCGCGTACGACCGGGGCGTGATCGTGGGCGGGACCTCGGCCGGGGCCTCGGTGGTCAGCGAGCACATGGTCGGCTACGGCTCCCCCGGCGCCCAACCCAAGTTCCGGATGGTCGCCCAGGCCCAGGGCCTGGGTCTGCTGCCCGGCGTCATCATCGATCAGCATTTCTCCCAGCGGGAGCGCTACGGCCGGTTGGTCAACCTGGTGGCATCCTCGCCGGACCTGCTGGGCATCGGCCTGGACGAGGACACCGCAATGCTGGTCAGCGATGAGTCCCTGCTCGAAGTGGTCGGCAAGGGTTCGGTCTTCGTGATCGACATGCGCACCGCCCTGACCGACGCGGCCACGGCCCGGGGAACTGCCCCGCTGATGGTCTCGGGCGTGCTGACCCACTTCCTGCCCGACGGCGCGCTGTTCGACCTCTCCTCGCGCAGTCTCGTGTCCTACCGTGACCACACCTCCGTCGAGCCGGTGGACCTGCCCGACCACCACCACAGTCTGGCCAGGCTCTCCCAGCAGGTGGCCTCCGAGGGTGCCGACGACGCGATCGTGGCCCGCAACGCCCGCCGTCGGCGCCGTACCAAGGAGCACAAGGAGTCACTGTGACAGACCGCCCCGTGCCCAGCGGACCGGCCGCCCCGGACCTGACGATCATCGAGACGCGGGTCTACCGCGGGCCGAACGTCTGGTCCTACGGGCCGGCGGTGCACCTGATCGTCGACCTCGGCTCGCTCGAGGCGTACCCCACCGACACCCTGCCGGGGTTCAGCGACGGCCTGCTCGAATGGTTGCCCGGCGTGGGCGAGCACTCCTGCTCGCGGGGCCGGCGCGGCGGATTCGCCGAGCGGCTGAAGGAAGGCACCTGGGTCGGGCACGTGGCCGAGCACATCGCGCTGCAGCTGCAGAGCGAAGTGGGCCACGACACCCGTCGCGGCAAGACCCGCAGCACCGGCGTGCCGGGGCAGTACCACGTCATCTTCGGCTTCCAGGACGAGTCGGTCGCGCTGGCCGCCGGTCGGTTGGCCGTGCGGATGGTCAACGACCTGGTGGCTCGCGACCCGGAGTTCGACTTCGATGCCGAGTTCGAGCAATTCCTGGTGCGCGCCGAGCGGACCGCTTTCGGCCCGTCGACCCAGGCCCTGGTCGACGAGGCCATGGCGCGCGACATCCCGTGGATGCGGCTGAACGAGGCCTCCTTGGTCCAACTGGGCCAGGGCTGCCACGCGAAGCGCATCCGGGCGACCATGACCTCGGCGACCTCCGCGTTGGCCGTGGACATCGCCAGCGACAAGGACATGACCAACAAGTTGTTGGCCGCAGCGGGCCTGCCGGTGCCGGCCAGTGATTCGGTGCGCACCCTGCGCGGCGCGCTGGCGGTGGCACGGCGGATCGGTTACCCGGTGGTGATCAAGCCACTGGACGGCAACCACGGCCGGGGCGTGGTGCTGAACATCACCAACGACGAGCAGCTCGAGGCAGGTTACGACGTGGCCAAGGCACAGTCGCGTGGCGGCTACCTGATGGTCGAGAGCTTCGTCACCGGCACTGACTACCGGTTCCTGGTGGTCGGGGGTCGGATCGCGGCGGTGGCCGAACGGGTACCGGCCCTGGTGATCGGTGACGGCCGGCGCACGGTCGAGCAGCTGGTCGATGACACGAACGCGGACCCGCGCCGCGGGGTGGGGCACGAGAAGGTGCTGACCCGGATCAAGGTCGACGACGCGGCGATCGCACTCGTGGCCAGCCAGGGCTTCGGGATGCACGACGTGCCCGACTCCGGGGTCACCGTGCTCCTGGCGCTCACGGCCAACATGTCCACCGGAGGGATCTCGATCGACCGCACGATGGACGCCCACCCGGACAACATCGAGATCGCAGAGGAGGCCGCCCGGGTGGTCGGCCTGGACGTGGCGGGCATCGATTTCATCGCCCCCGACATCTCCGCCCCCGTCCGCGAGCGCGGCGGGGCCATCTGCGAGGTCAACGCCGCCCCGGGCTTCCGGATGCACACCCATCCCACGATCGGCGAGCCGCAGTACATCGCCAAGCCGGTGATCGACCTGCTGTTCCCGCCGGGGTCACCGAGTCGGGTGCCGATCGTGGCCGTCACAGGCACCAACGGCAAGACCACGACCGCCCGGATGATCGGTCACGTGTTCAAGGGGATGGGCCGAAAGGTCGGGATGACCTCCACCGATGGGGTGGTGATCGACGAGCGCCTGGTCATCCGCTCGGATGCCTCGGGGCCCAAGAGCGCGCGGATGGTGCTGCAGAACCCGCGCGTGGACTTCGCCGTGCTCGAGGTTGCCCGCGGCGGGATCCTGCGCGAGGGCTTGGGCTATGACCGCAACGACGTCGCGGTGGTGCTCAACGTGGCCGCGGACCATTTGGGCCTGCGCGGCATCAACACCCTCGATGACCTCGCTGATGTGAAGAGTGTCGTGGTCGAGGCGGTGCCTCGAGGGGGGCACGCGGTGCTCAATGCCGATGACCCGCAGGTCACCGGGATGGCCCGGCGCTGCCACGGCGAGATCGTGTGGTTCTCGATGGCCGAGGCGGGTAGCACGGCGCGGGTCATGATCGACCGGCACTGCCGCAACGGCGGGGTCGCCCTGGTCCTGGAGCGCGGTGAGTTGGGTGAGTCGATCGTGCTGCGCCAGGGCAAGCGCACCATGCAGGTCGCGTTCACCCATCTGCTGCCGGCCACCTTCGGGGGCAAGGCGCGGTTCAACGTGGCCAACGCGATGGCCGCGGCCGGGGCATGTTTCTCGGCCGGCGCCCACTTGCACGACATCCGGGCCGGGTTGCGGACGTTCTCGACCAGCTATCACCTGGCACCGGGTCGGTTGAACCACATCGACGTCAACGGGGTGAACGTGTTCGTCGACTATGCGCACAACCCGGCGGGCCTGTCTGCGCTGGGCCAGTTCATCGGCGCGTATGCCGAGGGGCTGGAGGCCACCAGCACCGAGGTGCACAAGCGCCGGCGGATCGGCGTGGTCGGGACGGCCGGTGACCGCCGCGACGAGGACCTGGTGGAGCTGGGCCGCACCGCGGCCGAACACTTCGACCTGTGCGTGGTCAAGGAGGACAAGCACCTGCGTGGCCGCCCCCCCGGTGCGGCCGCGGCCTTGGTCGAGCAGGGCGTGCGCGAGGCGATGGCCGACGGGACGCGGGCCAAGGAGGTCCGATCGTTGCCTGACGAGATCGAGGCGGTCCGCTGGGCCATGGGGCAGGCCACGCTGGGGGACGTGATGGCGATCTGCGCGGACAAGGCCGACCCGGTCTACGCGGAGTTGGAATCGCTCGGTCACTCGGCCATGCACGAGTAGGCCGATACCACGAATCTGTGAAGCCGCCGGGCACCGTGGGTCGCGCTTGGGTCACCTCGACGAGCCCGAGCGAGTGCGCGTGGCCTCGTGCACGGGTCGCTGTCGAGAGGGCTCCGATCCGCATCCCGATCTGGCCGTGTCAGGGTGCCAGACTCCACGCCTGACAGACGCGGTCGATCGCCGTCGAGCGCCTTCGGAGGCTGGGCAGCGCAAGGACACCAGTTCCGAATGATCGTGGGTTGCCGCCGCTGCCTACATCGCCAGCGGGTGCGGGCTTGTCGGGTGATGGTGAAGGGTGCGCCCTTGTTGGCGGGCCAGGGGGTTCCGGGTGGGGCGCCGGGGTGCGGGTCGGGGGGTGGCGGTTGGCCCGGGTGTCGGGGCTCGATGGTCCACATGTGCAGGTCGACTTGGCGGTGGTGGGTCCAGCAGA
>JBAVKQ010000199.1:0-3148 GCA_049688395.1 Candidatus Nanopelagicales bacterium | reverse complement strand
GACCTCCGCGACTGGGTCAAAGCCTGGAACGAGAACCCCAAGCCCTTCATCTGGACCAAGACCGCCGACCAGATCCTCGAATCCATCGGCCGACTATTACAACGAATCAACGGTGCGGCACACTAGGATGCAGAGGTCCAAGTCCCCGCCCACCTTGAGGTCCCTACTGGCCGTCCCAGGAGTGGATGTGGCGCATCAGCGTGCGGCTCTTGAGCTGCACCTCTGCCATGCGGTTGAGGATGTCGTCGAGTTCCCTGATGGCCTCCAGGATGTGCGGACCCTTGTTCAGCATCACGCACTCGGCTCGCTGGCCGGCGGCGGCGTCGGTGATCTCGGCACGGGATGGTTGCCCGGTCTTGGCCATGGACTCCAGGACCTGCGTTGCCCAGATGGTGGGTACGTGAGCGGCTTCGCACAGGGCCAGGATCTGGCGGGGAATCTCGGACAGCCGCTCGAAGCCGACCTCGGCGGCCAGGTCGCCTCGGGCGATCATCACTGCGAGCCGTGGCCGGCGCATGCCCTCGAGCAGGATCGAGGGCAGGTTCTCGAATCCCTGCCTGGTCTCGATCTTGAGGATCAGCCCGAGATCACGACCGCTCGTGGCGGCCAAGCGGTCCAGGACGTGACGCACGTCCTCGGGCGTCCGGATGAATGACACGGCCACCAGGTCAGCGTGCTCTGCGATGAAGGGCAGGTGGCTCTCGTCCTGCGGGGTGAGCGCCCTGAGCGGTAGGACGGTGTCGGGCAGGTTGATTCCCTTCTCGGCGCCGAGGCGTTGCCCGCCTGGCTTGGTGTGCTCCACGGTGAGGGTCGCCTGCCCGGGTGCCACCGACGAGACGGTCGTTCGGATCGCCCCGTCGTCGATGAGGACCGCATCCCCGGGTGCCATCGCGGCGATGGCCTCAGGCAGGGTGCAGCCGATGCGGGCGACCTCTCCGGGCTGGGGCACGGGCACTGGGGTGAGGTCGTCGCTGAGCAGCAGCGTGTCGCCCGTCGCCAGCGACAGTCGCTGCGGGACACGCGGGATTCCAGCGACGACCGTGACCACGGTGCCGCACCGGATCAGGGCGCCGTCAGCAATGTAGGCGTTTCGCTCGCCCTCAGCCAGGGCCCGGCCATCCACCACCTCGCAGACCCGGTAGGTGCGCTGCCGACCACGGGCGTCGGTCAGGGTCAGGGTGTCGCCAGGCACCCGATCGGCCAGCCAACCGCCATCCACAAGCACCGGCAGCGTGGGGTGCTTGGCCGGGGGTGCTGCCGCAGGGGGCGCGGTCGGATCCTGCGAGTCGGTGAGCCAGAGGCGGGCCGGAGCAAGCAGCTGACCGGCGTCGTCGCGGGTCCCCCGGGGCCGGCCCACAGCCGGGCCGTCAAGGATGGGGCCGGTGCGCAGTTTCGGGCCGGGTAGGTCCATGGACACCAGGACACGCCGCCCGGCGCTGAACGCCGCCGCCCGGACGTGGGCGGCCATCTGAGCCCACACGGTGGGATCGTCGTGAGCGCAGTTGATCCGGGCGATGTCCATTCCCGCGGCGACGAACGAGGCCACGAGGTCCGCTTCCTCGCCGGCCTCGCCCGGGAGGGTCACCATGATCCGCGTCGGGTCACCTGGACGCATCGTGGCGAACACCGCATGGGCGTTGCCAGCCAGGATTGTGTCCCCAAGGTCCAGCGCCTGATTGTTGAGGTCGACATCCCAGGGGCCCGACGCGCCGCTGAGGGCCGCCACGACGTTGCGGGCGGCCATGATCTTGGCCCGCACATCCGCTTCGGTGGTGGCCAACGACGTGACGCCGAGATCCAGCAGGTCGATCTGCAGATTCCGGATGTCCCGCTGGCGCAGAGCCGTGTAGTGCACCAGGTTCACCGCACCCGCCCGGTGCTCCGCGCCGACCAAGGCGATGGCCTGCGCATGGTCAGCCTCGGCCCGATCGAGCTCGGCGAGCAGCTCATCAAGCTGAGCCTGGATCGTCTCTAGCGACTGCACCGTGCCTCCGTGGTGATCGGTCCGTGACCTGCAACGGCTATGGCGCCACTCACTGCCTCCCCCGGAAGTCCGGCATGGGTTCACTGACAGTTCATCGGAAGTGATACCCCGGTTCGACCATTGGGTCTACGTTGGAAGGATGACAAGTTCCACAACGGTCGACCCCGGGCAGGATCCACCCAAGATCAGCGGGGACCTTGAGGACGTGGCTCGCGGAGTCCACGAGAAGTTCGACGAAGTGCTTGATCCCGTCACGGTGGACGCAAGCCTGGAGCGCGTGTCGGCCAAGTTCACCGACGCCAAGGTTCGCGCGTTCGTTCCCTTGCTGGTTCATCGCTACGTCACAGAAGACCTGCATGAGCAGACCGAAGAGGCTGAGCAGATCGAAGAGGCTTAGTCCTCTCGCACCCCTATCTTCGGGGGCAACCTCCTCTTCTCGGCAGACATCCAGTAGACGGACCCGGGGTTCCCCGCCCGGGGCGCTCGTCCTGACAGGCGATCCGATCCAGACCGCCCGAAGGGTCACGATTCAGCGCACCGGTCCTGGCTACCCCCTCGCCGAGTACGGCCCTGGCGCGCCAAACATTGGGCATGCCGTGGGCGGCGCCCCTGGCGTTGGCCGGCGGGAGCAGGGAATGATCATGTCGCGGTTGAGCCACGGAGCGGTGCGTCATCCTGGTGCACGTGGGACCCGGAGTCTTGGCGGTGATCCTCATAGTCCTCTACCACCGCAAGCATCGGGCAAACCACGATCATCAAGGCGCGCAAGGCCGCGAAGGCTTGACCGAGGACCAGTGAGCGATCGGCTACGGCGACACACGCACACCCGCGCCGCAGCTCAGGACTGGACGCCGCCGCCCGGCTGATGGCCGATGCGCCCGAGCAACTGCTCGCCGAGCACGACATCGTGGGGTAGGCGTCTCAGATCCAGGGCGTCCGCGTCAACTCCAGGGCGCTGGAGGACCGCAGCAAGGAAGGCCCAGTGATCTCGGCTGGCCTGGCGGTGGCCAGGTGCGTCCGGGAACCGCTACTCCCAGTTAGAGATCGCGCGGATAGGCGGCGAGGTTAGCCCTGTTGTGCGGGGTGTTGCTGATGGGGCGCGTGTCGCTGGCGTGGGGCAGGCACGAGCGCGAGTAGGAGAGGAGGTGTCTAGTCCGGCCATCT
>JBAVKQ010000198.1:0-13328 GCA_049688395.1 Candidatus Nanopelagicales bacterium | reverse complement strand
GCACGCGCTGGCCCGGGCGCAGCGGACCGCCCTTCTCCAACCCCGCCATGGCCAGCCCACCGGCCTGGGGCACGGCCGCCGCCTCCTCGAAGGTCAGGAACCCCGGCTTCGGCGTCAACGCGGACTCGGCCGCGCAGGCGTACTGAGCGAACGCGCCGAACCCGCACCCGGACAGGTCACCGAACACCGCATCCCCGGGGCCGAACCTGGTGACCGAACTACCCACCGCCTCAACCACACCGGCAATGTCCGACCCGAGGGTCCGGCGCCTGGGTCGGCGCAGCCCGCTTGTCCGGTTCACGAGCGGGGTGCCGCGCATCAGGCCCTGATCCCACTCGTTGATCGAGGCCGCAAGCACCCTGACAAGAACCTGGTCGGGTCCAGGGTGCGGGACCGGCACCTCGGCGATCTTCAAGACCTCCAGGCCGCCGTACTCGTCCTGCACCAGAGCCCTCACGTTGTCGCGTCCCCCACCCGCAGAGCGAGAGCCACGAGAACGGACAGCGCGAGCACAGTCGCGACGAACCACACAAGCGCCGCGACCACATCCATGGACATCGGGACCAGGGGACTCACAATCCGCAGCGTACGCCCGGCAGCGCGGCCGCCCCGTACGGGAGTTCGGCATACTGCGACCACCTGTCCGGGGGCAGCTGGAGGAGGTGAACGTCGCGATGATCGGATCCCGGGCCCACCGCCCCGGCTGCCACATCCTGCGAGCCCGCGTATCGGCCTCAGCGCTCCTCCTGGTCGTGGGGGTGCCCGTCCTCGCCGGCTGTCCCGGCGGCCGCGGGGATCCGACCCCGTCGTCACCTACGGCGAGCCCGGAACCAAGTTGGTCCGGCACGATCGTGCCTCTCCCCATCTACCCAAGCGAAACGGGAGGGCTCGCCACATCGCCCCCACACGCCCCCAGTGGCCCGCCACCGACGCCCACCCCTCGCATCACCCCAGCGGACCCCGGCACGGACGACTGACCCCAACCACACCCCATTCCGACAGATCGGCGGCCAGATTCGCCCCGGGTGTGGGCCGCTTGGGCCATGGTCACGCTGAGTGAGATGAGACAAGAGAACGGCCGGCCACGCTCAGCAGGATGGGGCCGCATTAGCTCCTGCATAGGCGGCGGAATGGCCCACTCGTCGCTGATCCGGTAATTCGCGGATCTCATCATGGTCATCCGTGAAGAATCTGGGGTTGCTTCGTGGGTGCCATCTGGTTTGACCGTGAACAACTGCGTGAGTTCTGACTGGACTGATCGGGACGAAGTTGGGCATTGCCGTTGGCAACGACGACCTCGACGGTTCCTAGTCACTCGCGGTCGGTGGTGCTGGGGTCGGCGTGGCGGGCCGTTGTGCCCTATTGGTAGGCGAATCGCTGTGAATACCCTGAAGGTGAGGCAGGTGGTTTCCATGTATCTCAACCGTTCGGTTGTCTCCTCCTCCGCCCGGCTTCTGTGCATGGTCGCAGCGGGTGGGCTCATGCTGACGGGGTGCGCCAGGGAGGTGGAGTCCGGGACCGGCTCCCCGGGTAGTGCCCCACCTGGCACGGTGACGGTGGCGGACGTCGAGGCGGATCTGCTTACGGTGCTCCAGGAGGAGTACGGCGAGGCGGAATTGGCGTGTGGCGTGGCGGACCCGTTCGCCGGAGGTCTCGTGCGGTCGGTGCTGTGGGAGGGCAATGCGTTCCCCTGCACGTATATGACCATGTCGGACGACAGCCCGGACCTGGTGTGGGTCGACCTGCTCGTGGTGATGACCAGTGATGGCACCTACGCCACCTACGTCAACCCCAAGCTGGTCGCGAAAAGGGCCGAGGCGGAGGCGTCGGCTGAGGCGGACCCGGAGTGGGGCGGGCTGATGGACCCCGCGGCGCCCGATCCTGAGTGGTTGTACCGCGATGACCTGACCTGTGCCGACCTGGTCGTTCCGGTCACTGACGACACCGTGCCGGGGCCGGACTTCCGCGGCATGAACGACGCGCCGAGGGCGGCCCAGGGCGGGCTGAGCTACCCCGAGGTCGTCTACTACTTCCTCGACAACGGCCGCCCAGCTGCGATGGACCCGGACGGTGATGGGCGTCCCTGCACCAGCGAGTTCCCGGCCGCACAGATCCAAGCCTTCTACGACAGCGCCCGACCGGTGCAGGGGACGGCCGCCGCTGGGCAGGTGACCTCGCCGACCGTGACCACGTTCGACATCCGCACCGCGATCGCCAGGGCTGGGCTCCCGGACAACGCGATCCAGGTTGACTGCGCGCTGGTGGGACCGGTCTCGGTGGGCAGCACGTTCACCTGCGCCCCGCGCCTGAACCAGATGGCCGACCTGCGGCCGGTGATCGTCACCGACACGGACGGCAGCTACCTGCTGACCCCCCCGGCGTCGCAGGCTCGCGACTCGGCCACGGCCTCGGCCATGGCCTACCGGCCTGGGCTGAGCTGCGAGCAGTTGGCGGCACCGGTCAACGAAAGCACCTTCGCCGACGCCGGTCCGAGCTTCGAGGAGTACCTGCAGGCCTTCCCAGGCGCAGGTCAGACCGGGCTGGACTACCTCGGCGCCGTGCTCTACTTCCACCTCAACGGATCGCCGACCGAACTCGACCCAAACGGGCACGGCTGGCCGTGCGAGCAGAACTTCCCTGCTGAAGAGATCTCCGAGGTTCAGAGCCAAGTTCGGCAGCCGTGACCCAGGTCGAGACTGATCGGCGTGTGTACTGGGCCGCGCAGCCCCCCGTCAAGCCTGCGAACTTGGGGCACCGGTGCGGGCGGCACAGCGATGCATCGACACGAAGCCAGCCCAGGAACCCGGCGGTTCATGCCCCTCGGCCCTGAACCGAGCCCCCCACGATCCTGACGGTCCGACGGGCCATCGGGGGGGGGCGCGGCAGTTGAACTGAAGCACCCCAGATCCGATGCCGCGTCCTAGTGGGCTGATTGGACGCATCACCGGGCAGTTGGCCCGATCAGGAAACCCAATTCGGCGAGCCGGAGGCGCGCGCACCGGTGGGCCGACGATCACCGCAGGCGGATCCGCATTCGGTGACCGATCCACATCAGGAATCCGGGGTCATCGATTGGGACGGGGTATGTCACCGCGCGTCGGGATACCACCACTGCCACCCAAACGGGTGGCAGCCTTCGAATACGGGCGGGGCCGGCGTCGCCCTTGGTTGGCCGGGGAGGGTGTCCGCCGCCGGGCGGCCCGCGGCAGGGTCGCGGGTCTGATGGCTCTGGTGCGGGTGCGAACCTTGCGTGCATCGTGGAGGTGAAGGGGAGGTGGTCGCGATGACGTCGCGGAGTTCGGGAGGTCTGCTCTCGGGGGTGGCGCGGTTGCGGAAGGCGGGCACGGGGTGTGCCCGAGCGCTCCGGACCAGGTCGGCGGTCGTGGTGGGGTCGGTGGCCCTGCTGGTGGCGTTGGTCGGCTGCGCCACGGATTCGACCACGGCTCCGGCGAGCTCCGCCGCTGCTCCCTCGCCCCCTGCCACGACGGCCTCGGCGCTGGTGCCGCTGTCGTCGGATGCCCTGCTGACGGCCGGGCAGGTGCCGGCGTGGAATGGGATGATGGGTTGGGTCGAGCAGCAACTGCCCCCCGGGGTCAGCGCCGTGACGGTGTGCGTGCTCCCGAGCGCAGAATCCCTGGGGGCCCTCCAGGTGCTGACGCGTGACTTCGAGGCAGCAGGCGTCGAGGATCCCGGGATCACGCCCAATCCCGAGGATCCCACGTCCTACGCCGTGAACGAGGTGGCCCAGTTCCCCGACGAGGCTGCGGCCGTCGCCGCGGTCCGAGCGTGGGAGGACGCCACGCGGGACTGCGCCCCCGGGTTCTCGTCAACCAACCTCCAGAGCTTCCGGATCAGCGACCTGCCGACCGGTTCGACGTGGACCGCTGCCGCTTCTGAACTGAGGGCCGAATGCCCCGAATGCATGCGCTTCGACTTCCTCGGCTTCGCCTCGAAAGGTGCTGCCACCACGATGGTGGGGTTCTCCCTGACCGGGCAGGACGCCAACTACGACGATGACCCGCTCGCCGAATCGATGGACGCCGCGCTGGCACGACTGCCGTAAACAGGGCAGGTGGCCAGCCCTCCACCGACCCGGCGCTGCCCCTGGAGTAGCCCTGGCGGCCGGAGGCCCCAATCCTCGTCGAGTGGGCGTACTGGATCACGTGCTTCGGGGGTTCGCCCTGGCCTTCCGCGTGTTCTCGACTTCGTCGACGAGGTGGGTCAGGGCGCCTCGGTCCGCCTGGCAGGTTCACCCTCAGGGTGGGGGTGTGACGCGCTCCGGCCCACGGGGTAGCGTGACGTTGTAGGAGCGGAGGTGGGGTCCGTGGTCCTGGTCAGGGAGCGTTGGGGGGTCCGGGAGTGGGTCCTTGCTGGGATCGTCGTTGTGGTTGTCGGGTTCGGGTTCGTCGGCCTGTGGTTGCTGGTCTATCTGGGGTCCGTTGGACGAGACTCACCGCCGGGGGGCGTTGACGCGCCGGACAACGGGGCCTTCTACACGCAGGGCGAGGTGGGCCAGGACCTGGTGATCTGGCGCCATCCGATCGACCAGACTGGTGCGTTCGGTGATGCGGTGGCGGTCTACCGAGGTCCAGGCGGTCGGCAGCAGGGACCTTCGGTCGTGGACGGCCTGAGCCCATGGGTCCTGCTCGAGTGGTACGAGGACGGGATTTCCACGGACTTGGCCGTTCTGGAGGGAAGCCAGGAACTTGCTCGGGTCCGGGCCCCAGCTTGGTGCGGCGGTGATGGCCCTGACGGCTTCGCATGTTCGCTTCTTGAGGATACGCGGCTGGCCCGGACCACGGTGCTGGCGCCGGGGCGGTACCAGCCCGTGAGCATCCTCCTGAGTTCCTTGGCCGACGGGGCGACGGTGGCCGAGTATGGGCCGTTCCCCGGGCTTCAGTCGTTGCTGGGGACGACGTCGCCGGATCACCTCATCCTGCAGGTCGCCGATCCACCGGTCGGGACCGAGGGCGACGGGGATGCCGGACAGGTGTCGACCGGGCAGATGATGACCCTCGATGTGTCGACGGGGGCAACGACGCCCATCGGCCGCTACAGCGCCCGATGGTCGCCGCTGTGCGCGTCCGGGACCGATGAGGTGATCGGGATCCAACGCAGCGAGGACGGTCCCGACCAACGACTGACGCTCAGCGCGCTGGGGCCCTCCACGTACCCTGTCTTCAGTTGGCTGGCTTCCGAGGGGTACGAGCCGATGGGCTGCTCGGCAGATGCGAAGTTCGTGTACCTGGCGTCCATTGAGCCCAGCGAGGAGGGCGCGGTCCGCATGATCGTTGATCGCGTGGAGGTGTCCAGTGCCGACCGGCAGACAGTCCTCGACACCGGTCAACCCGTGCCCGACATCTGGACCCGGTGACAACACCCGCACGTGGCACCAGAGGCCACGAGTCGGTTGGGCTGTTGATCATGTCGCGCCCCCCCCAGACGGTGTCAGCCCAGTTGCAGTCGACCTGTGACTAACCAACTCCGGAATGACGGCGCTAAGGCCTCTCCCTGTGGTCAGCCGGTAGCGATGCGCAGGTCGGCGGGGTGGCGCAAAAGGTGGTCGAGGGTGCAGGCTTCCTGACCATAGAGCAAGCGGTCGCTACTGGGCGGACAACCGTGTCCCAGGTGCCTCTGAATGGCTGGCGACGGCAGGGCTGGCCAGGCCAATCGTCAGTCACACTGAGTGGCCGCTGGGAGCCCAACACCCTACTCCGACATATCGGCGGTCAATCCAGCCTCGGGCATGCGCCAACCCGGCCTCGGTCACGCTGGGTGAGTTGAGCCGGGCGAGCGGCCGCCATGGTGATGTGCATCGACGTGGATTGGCGCCAAGCGGCGCTTGACAGTCCTTCGCGGCGGAAAGACTCACCTTCCGGATACGCGGCACCGGCGTGGGCGGTCAGCCCGACCTGCTCGGCATCCGCGCGGTGATGACTCGGGTCCGGGCCGCGGCGTCCCCGTGTTTGGTCATCCCGAACCCTTATCTGGTCGGGAACGAGGGCGATGTGCCCACTTTGGACCCATTGGGGTCAGAGCACACTTCGACCCCATCGGCAGCGCGCATACTCACCAAAGCGTGTTCCACCGGCCGGTCGCGGTGACCGAGGTGGCTTCGACCCGCCAGGGCGGCGCGGGCGTCAGGGGGCAGCGCTCCGCCGGGGTTGACGGCTCAGTCTTGCGGGCTCGGACAGCGAGGGCGACGCCCGGCCAGCCAACCGGCGAAAGTTCAGGCGACAGTGAAGCGGGTCGCCGTGTGTGTATCCCATCCACGGGCCGCTCGTGCTCGCTCTTCGCGCCTCTAGGTGGGCAGATCACGCGTTGATGACCTTGGCGCGCTCGACCCACCGGGCGAGCAGGCTAAAGGCGACAAGTTGCTCAAGGGCCTCTTGCTCAGTCAGTTCATATTCGTCCTCGTGCGCGGCCAGGTTCCGAGCCGCGGCAAACAGCCCCTCGGCGAGAGACATCGCTCCGCGATGCACATTCTTGTAGGTCTGGCTGTCATCGTCCTCCCACAGTCGCAGCCTCAGCTTTCCCGCTTCTGGAGGGTCCATGGAGAAGGCCTGCCTAAACAGGTTCGTCTCAGCGACATTCCTGCGCCCAAGCTTCTCTTGCGTCTTGGCGTTCACGCGGCGGGCTGCGGCACCCACGGCCTCCGCGAAGAAGCCATTGGCCCACAACCGTCGTGAGGCCTCCCACACCCATTCGTGCAGAAGGCTCGTAGCCAGCCCGGCGGGTGCCTCGCCTAACTTGGCTCGCGTCCAAGGGTCAAGGTCAAGGACGGCGACCGCTCGCATGGCTGCATCGCGATGCTGTTGCCAACGACCTGTGGTGTCCTCGGCAACGTCCTGGCGCCAGGTGGGTGTGACCTGCCCCAAGATGTCTTCGATGAGGACGGTAGATCGGATGACGTCGTCGCGGGGAGCGCTCGGGTGGCTGTCGCGGTCACCGGACGGAGATGGTTCAGTGAGGCTCGTCATGTCTATGTAGCGCTCGAGCTGAGATCGTGCCCAACCGTCGCCGGGCTTCCCCGATACCGCAGAGGGATGGGGGTCGTCATTTCGTCGCGTTTGACGGTCGGATCGGGAAGTCGAAAGGCGGTCGGGGCCGTCGCGGGGTCCCCACAAGGCTGGCGGCCACCCAGGCTCGGGCACGAATTCGTAGCCCAGGTTGAGCAGGCGCCACCTGCCTGCGCTGTGGCGCATCACGAGTGGAACTACGTCTCGAGTCTCACCAGGCTGCCAGAGGCCGCTCTCGGGCACCTCGGGTAGGGCGTATAGAACCTCAGTGATGCTGTCGATGACCCGCTCAGCAGTGCCGACCCCCCAGGTCTCGGGGTTCAGGGGGAACCCGTCGCGGAAGTCACGCAGGATGACTCGCTCGAAGTCCTGCCACAGCGGATGGCTACCCGCCTGGCGCACGAGTGCCTGGGCTACCTCGTTGCAGTCGTAGCCAGCCGCCTGCAACGCGTCCTGATTGGCGCCGATCCACCACTGAGCCCAGCACAGGCGGAGCTGTGGGTCGACCGCGGACCATGCGCTGATCAGGTCCGCCTGCTCGTAGAACGGCACAAGGAAATCCCACGCTGCATTGGAGACCGGCAGGCGAACAGCGAGTTGGTCCATCGCCGCAGCGGTGAGTCCGTGCAGGTCCGGGGCGTCGTCCGACGAGGTCACCTGGCCATTGTTCCACCCGGCTTGCTCGCTTCCGCAGCGCCTCATCTGAGGCTTGGCCCAGCCGCGTCGATCAGCGTCGTGGGGGGATAGGCCGACGATCTGAGTCTTCAGCGATCGTCGGTAGGCTCCCGCCGGCGGCGGGAGCACTCTCCCTTGCAGCGCAGAACGCCCTGAGCCGCCCATCCACATCAGCGGCCCGGCGTCTCTCCAGTCCCGGTGACGGAGGGAGATGGGCGTTGCCTCAGGCGCAGGGGCGCGGCAGGCGGCCTCGCCCTTGACAGTCTCTCGCGGCGGAGTGCTGCGTCTGCTCAGTAGATTTCGGATCGGTGCCCGAGCGTGATCGCGATGATGATCAAGTCATCGTCACGCACCTCGACCAGGACGCGGTAGTCACCGATGCGGTACCGCCAGTAGCCGGCGAGATCCCCGGTGAGGCCCTTGCCGCGCGAGCGTGGGTCGTCCAGTTCGCACACCTCGTCGAGATAGGCCTTGACGCGGCGTAACACCTGTGGATCCAGTTTGCGTGCTGCCTTGTCGAACTGGGACGAGGTCTCAAGCGCCCAGCGACTCACACGCCCAACTCATCCCACAACTGGCGCGCGGGCCGAGACTTCTTCCCGGAGGCCTCCCACTCCCGGACAGCCTCATCGGCCCAGTACAGCTCTTCAAGCTCATCCAGGTGTGCCTCGATTGCCTGGCGCACGTAGAAGGTCTTGGAGCGGCCGGTGCGCGCTGCAAGAGCGTCCAGACGTGCTTCTTCTTCTGCGGTCAGCCGAACGGACAGCGGCATGAGATCACCTCCTGCGATACACGTATCGTACCCCCGCCTCGGCGCATCTCCAAGAGCGGCTGGAAGCCCAAACCCCACCGCGACGTAGTGCGTGACCGTTGAGCAGGCGCGGCGAATGGCTCTCCCCCGACGCCGCCAAGTGCCGCGTCACAGTGGGCGGTGTGCAGTGCCTGGGGGGCTCAGCATCGCCGTCAGCGGCGGGTCCGGCCAGCCCCGGTCGCCAGTCACGCTGAGTGGCCGCTGGGAGCCCACACCCCAACACGACAGTCCGGCGGCCAGATTCAGGTCGGGTGCGGGTCGCTCCTGCCGTGTTCACGCTGGGCGAGATATACAGCCGAGCGGACGACCACTGTTGCGTCCACAGGCGTGGTGAAACACCGCGTCGTACTGCGCCTCTTCGCGGCGGAGTGACGCTGGTCCTGAGGTCCGGATTCGCGTTCCCGACGAGGTGCCGCAGCATGCACCAGGCGGGAGCGCCCGCCACCGCGAGTCGCGACCATCCGGCCGGGCGCGCCGACAACGTCAGCCCTCCCCCAATGCCTGGAAGGCTGACCCCGGTCAACGACCTGCCCGGGGCCGTCGTCGGGTCAAGCTCACCCAGGGCGGCGCTGGCCGCGTGGGTGAGCCGACCGATCAGCCCCGGCGTCGCGGTCTCCGACAGGTCACCCACCCCCGGCGCAGAGCCAGGTCGGCGACCTCGGTGAGCATCACCGTCTTGCCGATCCCCCGCGGCCCGGTGAACAATGCCAGACGAGCAGGCGCACCCGGGCCATCGTCGAGGGACTCGGTGAACTCCTCAAGAGTGTCATCGCGTCCGACGAGCAGCGGAGGCGTCGCGCCCGCGGTTGGTTTGAACGGATTCCCCGCCACCTTCGCACTCCTTTAGAAACTTTGCAAAGAGTGATCGTCGCCCACACCCTAGACCGACACATTGGCGGTCAATCCAGCTTCGGGCATGGGCCGACCCGGCCTCGGTCACTCTGGGTGAGTTGAGCCGGGCGAGCGGACGCCACGGTGATGTGAATCGACGTGGAGTAGCGCTGAGTTGTTCTTGACAGCCCTTCGCGGCGATGTGACGCGGGTGCGATGGGCTGGGTATCAGTCAGTGTCCGGGCGCGGGATCCTGCGCGGCGACAAACCCAGGACCCCTTGAAACCGCCCTCCGCGATGGTCGGTCTGCGCGTGTTGGGCTTCGAGGTGATCAGAGAGTCAGGTCGGCCGAGGGCTGCGGGGGGAGGAGGTGCTCGGCGCTGGGCGTGCTGGTGGTGTAGGCGAACGCGGCTTCCTCGATGGCTTGGTCCTGGGCGCTGAGGCGGTGCTGGTGCTGGCGTTCGTGCTCGGCCCAGGACGGGATGGCGAAGATCTCGAGGAACCGGTCGGGGCGTTCGCCGATGCGGTAGAGCTCCCAGCGGAACGCGCCGCTGCGTAGCCGGGAGCGGCGCATGTCCTGCATGGCCGCGAGCCAGTCGATCTCGTGCTCGGGTGGGACATGGTACTCGACGATGACCTGTACGGGTCCTGCGTCGGGCTCGGGGGCGATGCCGAGGCTGGGGTCGTTCCAGTACTCCAGCGCGGCCCGGTCGGCGGCCTCGGATTCGGGGATGCGTACGGCGAGGCCGGCGACGGCGCCCACGGCGACCAGGGCGGCGGAAGTATTGACTGCGGTGGTCAGCCCGGTGTGCTGGGTGAGCAGGCCCCACAGGGGGGAGGCGAGGGCCATGGTGCCCAGGAAGCTCATCAGGTACACGGCGATGGCGCGGGCGCGCACCCAGTGGGGCAGGAACAGCTGCAGCTCGGCGTTGACGGTGGACACGGTGGCGGTCCATCCGTAGCCGGCGACCACCAGCAGCGGGATCGCGACGACCAGGCCGGGGGCGAGCATGGTCCCGGCGAGCGCCGCGGCGTACGCGAGGCCGACGGAGGTGAGCATGGCGTTGGACGACAGGTGCGCGGTGACCCTGCCCAGGGTCAGCGCGCCGAGGACGGCGCCGGTGCCGAGGGCGGCGAACAGCAGCCCGTACCCGCCGGCTTGCAGGCCGAGTTGTTGGCTGGCGATCAGGGGTAGCAGCGCCCACAGGGCGGCGGCCGGTGCGACGAACATGGCCAGGCGGGCCAGGATCAGCCTCACCACCGGTTCGTGGCGCACGTAGCGACCGCCGGCCCGCAGGGCGGGGAGGAACCGCTCCCGGTTCCCGGCCAGCTGCGCGGGGCGTCGCCAGGCCAGCAGGACGGTGGCCAGGACGGCGGCGCACAGCGCGGTGAACCCGAACACCGGCGGCACGCCCCAGGCGGCGATGATCAGTCCGGCGATCGCGGGGCCGGCGGCGCGGGCCACGTTGACGCTGACCATGTCCAGCCGGGTCGCGGCGGCCAGCTGCGAGCGGGGCACCAGCTCGGCGATCAACGGCTGCCACGTGGGTACCTGGAACGCCAGCCCGGCGCCGGCGGCGAACATCAGCGCCAGCATCAGCCCCGGTGTCATCCGCCCGGCGCCGGCCAGCACGGCCATCACCACGGCCACCACGATGACGTAGGCCTGGGTGGCGAACATCAGCCATCGGCGGTCGAACGCGTCGGACAGCACCCCAGCCGGTAGCGCCAGCAGGACAACCGGCAGCTGGGTTGCCGTCTGCACCAGGGTCACGATGGTGGCGGCGTTGGGCTCGTCGACGAATAGCCACTGCGCGCCCACGGTCTGGGCCCACATGCCCACGCTGGCGACCACCACCCCGAGCCACAGCCACGCGAACGCGCGCTGCCGGAACGGCGCCAGCGCGGACCCAGCTGCGATCGTGCCGGTGTCGGTGCTCACAACGGCCCCGAGGAGGCTCGCCCGGTCTCGGTGGGCCGGGGGGAATCCGACCCAACCTCGGCTTCCTGGGTGGCTGCCCAGCTGGCCAGCAGGTGCAGGGACTGGTCAGTCCCGGTGCCGGGCTGGGGGGTGTAGACGAGGATCGACAGGCCGTGCTCGGCGAACAGGTCGAGCTCCTGGTAGGTCAGCTGCAGGTCGCCGACGAGCGGGTGGTGGAAGTGCTTCTTACCGGTGTAGTGCGCCTTGACGTCGTGAGCCGCCCAGCGCTGCAAGAAATCCTCGGACCGGGTGGCCAGGGTCCCGACGAGCGTGGCCAGGTCGGGGTCGTGGGGGTCGCGCCCGGCGTGGGAGCGCAGGATGGCGACGTTGTCATCGGCGGCCCGGTCCCAGTCGTCGTAGAAGTCGTGCGCCCGTGGGTCGAGGAACAGGTACCGGGCCAGGTTCGGGGGGGTCACCGGGTCCTCGAAGACCTGGGCATAGACCGCGCGACCGAGCAGGTTGGCGGCCAGCACATCCATGCGACCGTTTCGCACGAACGCCGGCCCGCCGGTGAACGCATCCAGGGTGGCCTGCACCTCGGGGCGGACCCGCTGCGGGCGGCGGGACGCGCGCCGTCGGGCCGGGCCCTGGGCGCGGGCCAGGTCGTGCAGGTACGTCCGTTCGGCGTCGGTCAGGCGCAGTGCCCGGGCCACCGCGTCGAGCACCCCCGCCGAGACCCCGGTGAGGTTCCCGCGCTCGAGCCGGATGTAGTACTCGATGCTGACACCGGACAGGTCGGCGACCTCGCGCCGACGCAGCCCGGGCACCCGCCGGTGAGTTCCGTCATCGGGCAGGCCGACATCGGCTGGGCTGATCCGGGCCCGACGGGTGACCAGGAAGTCGCGCACCTCGCTGCGATTGTCCACGCACCCGACCCTACGCACGCATCCACGGGTGTGGGAGTCACCACCGGTACCCCTCACAGCAGGGACTCCCACAAGCCGCCGGGTTCTGGTTGCCTTGACCCAGGAACAACCCCACCCACCGCAACGGAGAACCAGACATGACCGCCCCAACCCCGAGCTACACCCCCCGGGCTAGCACCGGCCAAGCGAAGGCCCCCGCCACCCAGCCGTTCGGCCCGGCCGCATTCGGGTCCTCCGAGGGGACCGTGCTGCGCTGGCTGGGCATGGCCGGCTTCCTGGTCAACAGCCGCGGTACAACACTCATGATCGACCCGGTCCTCAGCGGGTTCGACATGCCCCTGCTGATCGACATGCCCATCGCTGCAGGCGCCGTACCGCGGCTCGACGCCGTGCTGGTCACCCACAGCGACAACGACCACTACAGCCTCCCCACCTGCCGAGACGTCGCCGGGGTCACCGAGGCGTTCCACTCCACCGGCTACGTCGCCTCCCTGATGACCGAGCACAGCCTGCCCGCGCACGGGCACGGCATCGGCGAAAGGTTCACCGTGGGAGCGGTCCAGGTCGAACTGACCCCAGCCGACCACGACTGGCAGAACTACTCGCCCAAGCACGCCACCCGCACGTTCCGGCCCGCGGACTACTGCGGGTTCTGGATCACCACCCCCGACGGCACCATCTGGGCCCCCGGCGACTCGCGGCTGATCCCCGAACACCACCTGGCCATGCCCGCCCCCGACGCCCTGCTGTTCGACTTCTCCGACAGCGAATGGCACTTCGGCCTCGACGGCGCGGTCCAGATGGCCAACACCTACCCCACCACCCCGCTGCTGCTGCACCACTGGGGATGCGTGGACGCCCCCGACTTCTCCCCCTTCAACGCCGACCCCGCCACCCTCCACCACCGAGTCACAAACCCCGAGCGCATCCACATCCTCGCCCCCGGCGAACCGTTCACCCTGCAGCCCATCCGGACCTAGCCTCCAGCTGCCCCTCACCTCGAGGACGTTTGCGGCGATGTGGGTCACCCGCGATCGGAGCGTGAGCCGGGGAACGGAAGTGCGGGACTGCCCCCGCACGGCTCGGTCGGTGATCGGGATCCACCCCCCGTCCTCTGACCCCTCGCCGTGACTTAACGACTATCG
>JBAVKQ010000197.1:0-3754 GCA_049688395.1 Candidatus Nanopelagicales bacterium | reverse complement strand
CGCGCTCAGCGGGATCCAACGGGTCGACGACCGGGGTGCTGGGCGCCCAGCGGTTGCCCACCCCGACCAGCAGGCCGGAGTCCGACCACCCCACAGTCTTGGGCACGAGCACGGTGGCGGCCGGGTTGCGGTCAGCCCCACGCAGCAACGCGTCGAGGCAGCCCACCTCAGGGGCCGAGTCGTCGTGCAGGATCCAGTACCAGGCGACGTCCTCGGGTTCGGCGCCGGGTTCGGCGCCGGGTTCGGCGCCGGGTTCGGCGCCGGGTTCGACGTGGGGCTCGGCCTCGGGCCCGACGGCTGCATCGGCGTCAGGCTCGACATCGGCAGCGTGCTGGCGATCTGCTGCCGGGGCGACCTGGGTGGCCCCGGCCACGCCGGCTGCCAGCGCCGCGGCCACGATTGGTTCGCCCGGTTGCGCGGCAGGGGCAGCGAGCAGGGGGATCCCCGCGGCGGAGATCAGCTGTGCGCTGGCATCCTCGGAGCCTGCGTCGATGCCCACGACCAGGTCTGCTGGCCGGTCCTGGTCTCTGATCGCGGCCAGGGTGCGCGGCAGCCATTGCGCGCCGGTGCGCGCGAGCAGCAGCGCGGTGACGTGGTGGATACGGGTGTCGATCCCCACCGCCGAAGAGGCGAGGAACAGGTCCAGGGCCGCCTCGGCGCGGACCTCGTCGGCCGCCTCGAGGTCGGCACGCGCCAGGCCATCGCCTCGCGGTTCCTGCTCACCGACGTCCACGGTCCGCCACGTTAGCGCCCCGACCGGAGCGTGCTGCGCAACAGTCGCCCGGTGCGGCCCGCGCCAGCCTCAGACGGCGAGCTTCTTGAGCCGACGGCGCTCCCGCTCGGACAGACCGCCCCAGATCCCGAACCGCTCGTCGTTGGCCAACGCGTACTCCAGGCACTCGACCCGCACCTCGCACGAGGTGCAGACGCGCTTGGCCTCTCGGGTGCTGCCACCCTTCTCCGGGAAGAACGCCTCCGGATCGGTCTGCGCGCAGAGCGCCCGCTCCTGCCAGGACGCTTCCTCGAGTTCCAGCAGCGGGATGACCTCGGCTTCGAACATGGTTCCTCCTCGACCCTGCGTGACCCTGCTGCCCCCGGTGCCCGACCGCTCCGAGAGGTGAATCACATGGGTGAAATTACACCGGTGGTACCCCGGCGCGTCAAGGCGGGGCGGCCACGAATTCTGATATGCGTCCACTCGTGTGGGTCCACGCGACACGGATGCCCGACCTGCCCGATTTCAAGGGCTGGCTACGGTGCGCCGGAGGGTGGTCGTGTGACCCGAGGGCTGCGCTTAGTCGCTACGCAACTGCGCTGCGCCCGGCCCGGTAGTGCTCGACCATCCCTGCGAGGATCTCTGGCCAGGGGGTCGCTTCGAGTTTGAAGGTCTCGCGTGCGGCGGTCTCGTCGAGCAGGTAGGGACGCTCGCGTTGGTATTCGGTCTCGCTCAGCCCGCGGACGGCCGGTTGGAAGAGCCCCACCAGTCGCAGCAGGGCGCTGGGAGCGGTGGAGACCATGACGGTCGGGACGCCGGCTGACCCAGCCAGATCATCGACCGCCTGCCGCTGCGTGCGGGGCGCGTTGCTCGGCACGTGCCAGGCCCGGCCCAAGCCTCGTTCGTCGACTGCCGCCGTGACCAGCGTGCGGGCCACATCCACGGGTGCGGTCCAGGTATGCGGCTGGTCCACGTCGCCGAGAAGCCGGACACCCTTGCCGGCCAGGACTCGCGGCATGACGCGGTCGCCGAGTTGGCTCTGTGGACCGGGACAGATGTAGTCCGATCCCCGGACCTCGACGGCGCGGATGCGTCCGGCATCGTGCGCCGCCTTCGCGTCCTGCCACATCCCGATGCGGACTTGGGCCTTTCGACCAGTGGCCGCGAGCGGCAGGTCCTCGGTCATGGGCACGTCGACCGGTCCGTAGCCGTACAGGTTGGACACGGTCGCGAGGACGGCCCCGGTTCGCTCGGCATAGGCGAGGAAGGCGTCGGCGATGGGCGGCCAGTCGGTCGCCCATCGGTGGTACTCGGGGTTGACACAGTTGTAGATGACCGAGGCGCCGGGTGCCGCGGTGACCAGCGCCGGCACGCTCGAGGCATCGGCGCCGACCAGGCGGATACGCGGGTCAGCAGGGCCCCGACCACTGCGACTGGCGAGTACCACGTCGGCACCGGCGTCAGCCAGCACGGTCGCGACCGCGGAGCCGACCGCTCCGGCTCCGACCACCAGATGGGTGCCGGCGACGGGGGCGACGGGAATGGTGATCATGGCTGCTCCTTTGTGACGAGCGCTCCTCTTTGAGAGCACTGCTCACGCTAGTGCGGGTCCGGACACGCGTCAAGAGCACTGCTCATATCTGCTGTCTCTGCTCTCTGATTGGGGCAGACTGGTCACGTGACCGGCACCGACGTCCCCCGCACTGCCCGGGAGCGCGCCCGCGCCGAGATCATGTCCGAGATCCTTCAGGCGGGGCGGTTGCACCTGGCCCGGGACGGCGCTGCGGCACTGTCCCTGCGCGCCGTCGCCCGCGACCTCGGGATGGTCTCCTCCGCCATGTATCGCTATGTCCCCAATCGGGACGCACTGCTGACCATGCTCATCATCGACGCCTACGACGCCGTCGGGGCCGCGGTCGAGGAGGCCGATCGGGCCTGCGCTCGGGCGGACTACGTCAGCCGAATCGAGGCCGTGAGTCGGGCGGTCCGCGACTGGGCGCATCAGAACCCCCACGCGTACGCGCTGATCTACGGCTCTCCCGTGCCCGGCTACGCCGCCCCCGAGGACACCATCGCCCCGGCCACCCGGGTCCCTGTCGTCCTGCTGAGCATCCTCATGGATCTGACGTCAGCGCGAGCCGCCCTGGGCCTCGAGCCACTCTCGCCCGATGCACCCTCGGCCGAAGTCGTCGCGAGCCTGGGGCCGATGACCGCGTTCACCGGTGGCCAGGTGTCCCAGGACCTCCTCCTGCGCGGACTCGCCTCGTGGGGCACGCTGCTGGGCACCATCTCGCTGGAACTGTTCGGGCACCTGCACAACGTGGTCGAGGAGGATCCGGCCCTGCGAAGCGCCTTCTTCGACCACCAGATGCGCCAGGTGGCCGCTGGCCTGGGGCTCGCCTGACCGAGAAGGGTGCCGACCGACGCGGAGCAGGTCGACCCACACGCGTGCGTAGCCTCGACAGACCAACTCCCCAGAGCATCCGCAGGGTGGTCCTCAGGCGGACCTGAACCAGACCGTGCGACCTCCTTGTCGTCTCCATGACGACGATCGACCCAAGGTCGGCGGGATCGACGTCGAGGGGTTCGCCGGTAGGATCACCAGGTCGGCGAGCTTCCCCTCCTCGAGCGATCCTTTGCGATCCTCCTCGAAGTGCTGGTAGGCCTCCCACAGGGTGATGCACTTCAACGCCTCGGGCGCGGTGAGCCGCTCGACGGCTGCTATCACTTTGCCGCGTCGCGCGAGCCGGTTGACGGAGGCTCACAGGACCCGCATCAGGTTCGGCAACGCGACCGGGGCGTCTGCGTGGCTCTTGATGACCGGCATCCGGTCGAGTGCAGAACGAGTCGGGCAGATCCGCGCGGCCGCCTCCTCGCCGATGATCTGCTCCTACCAGTCACCCCAGTAGAACTTAGAGATCGCGCGGATAGGCGGCGAGGTTAGCCCTGTTGTGCGGGGTGTTGCTGATGGGGCGCGTGTCGCTGGCGTGGGGCAGGCACGAGCGCGAGTAGGAGAGGAGGTGTCTAGTCCGGCCATCT
>JBAVKQ010000196.1:0-3251 GCA_049688395.1 Candidatus Nanopelagicales bacterium | reverse complement strand
GCCCTACGCGGCCGCGGCTGCCGCTGCCTGCGGTGGCGCGACCTCGATGATCGACGTCAGCGACGGCCTGGTCGCCGATCTCGGCCACCTCGCGCGGGCCTCGGCGGTCGCGATCGAGATCGACCCGGCCCGCCTCGCGGTCGCCGACCCACTGGCTGATGCGGCTGCGGCGTTCAACGCCGACCCGCTGGTCTGGGTCCTCACCGGTGGCGAGGACCATGCGGTCGTCGCGACCTTCCCGGCCGACGCCGCCCTGCCCGAGGGCTTCACCGCGATCGGGACCGTTGCAGCCGTCGAGGACGTCGAGGGGCTCGAGGCCCCGGGCGTCACCGTGGGCGGTCGGGTGCCCCGTGGTTCCGGCGGGCACGACCACTTCACCGGGTAGCTGCACTCGCGGGCCCTGCGGTCCGTGCGGGCCTGGCGCAGGGCCCCGGACATGACAGGGCCCCGGTCCCACGAGGGAGCCGGGGCCCTGTGCTTCGCTGTGGGGGTCAGGCGCGCGTGACCTTGCCGGCCTTCAGGCACGAGGTGCACACCTTGACCCGCTTGGGTGTCCCGGCGGTGACGGTGCGCACCGACTGGATGTTGGGGTTCCAGCGCCGCTTGGTGCGCCGGTGGGAGTGCGAGATGCTGTGGCCGAAACCGGGGCTCTTGCCGCAGACGTCGCAGTTGGCAGCCATTTCGTACTCCAGTTCCAGGGGGGTGGGTCCAGGTGCTGCGGCCGGACGCCGGCAGCCATATGTGGCCCTGATGTTATCCGACCCGGCGGGCGGCACCAAAATCGCGGTGCGGGCCACGGTCGCGTGCACCCGGCACGCCGGGGGTCGCGCCACTAGCCTAGGCCGCGACCCGGAGGAGGGACATGCACACAGAACTCGAGGTGAGCACGCTTGCCCAGTGGGCGGTGGTCGCCCTCGATGGGCTGAAGACCCACCGCAGGGCCATTGACGCCCTGAACGTCTTCCCAGTCCCCGATGGCGACACCGGCACGAACATGTACCTCACCCTCGAGGCCGGGGTGGAGGCCATGCAGGGGGTTGTCCCCGTGGGCCCGGAACCGGGCAACGAGGCGGTGGCGGCCCTGGCCAGGGGCATGCTGCTCGGCGCCCGCGGCAACTCCGGGGTCATCCTCAGCGAGATCGTGCGCGGGATGTCCGCCGCGCGGGCTCGCGACCTCGACCGGCGCATGGACGGTCATTTCCTGGCCGAGGCGCTGCGGGGGGCCGCGGCGGCCGCGTACAGCGCGGTGTCCAGCCCCAAGGAGGGCACGATCCTCACCGTCGCGCGGGTGGCCGCCGAGGCGGCCGAAGCAGTGGCGCTCGAGACTGGCGGTGACCTGCTCGCGGTGACCCAGGCGGCGGCCGAGGGCGCGCGCACCGCGCTGTCGGAGACCACCGACCAGCTGGAGGCCCTGCGCCGCGCCGGGGTGGTCGACGCGGGTGGGCGTGGGTTCGTGGTCCTGACCGACTCCCTGCTGGAGGTGGTCACCGGGGTGCACCGCGACCTGCCGGAGTTCGCGCGGCTGGCTCCCCAGCCGGACTCGCTGACCTCCCCGGAGGACATGCTGCACGGGTACGGGGGCCCGGCCTACGAGGTGATGTACCTGATCGACGCCCCCGACGCGTCCGTGCCGGGGTTCAAGGCGCGGCTGGCCGGGCTCGGTGACTCGCTGGTCGTCGTCGGCGGCGAGGGGTTGTGGAACGTCCACGTCCACGTCGATGATGCCGGCGCCGCGGTCGAGGCGGGGATGGCCATCGGGGCGCCCTACCGGATCCGGATCACCTACCTGGCCGCAGTCGTGGACGCCGGCGCCCAACCGAGCGGTCGCGCGCTCGTGGTGGTCGCGCACGGCTCCGGGGTGGCCGATCTGCTCGAGGCCAGCGGGGTCGTCGTGGTGCGGGCTCCCGAGCTCGGGCGACCCTCGACCGCGGAGATGCTGGCCGGCATCGAGGCCAGCGGCGCCCGCGAGGTGGTCCTGCTGCCCGGGGACAAGGACTCCCAGCCCGTCGCGGAGGCCGCGTCGCTGGCCGCTCGGGACAGCGGCCATCGGGTCGCGGTCATCCCGACCCGTTCCATCGTGCAGTCCCTGTCGGCGGTGGCCGTGCACAACCCGTCCGAGGACTTCGACGACGACGTGGTGGCCATGACCAGGGCGTCCTCGGCCACCCAGTACGCCGGACTGACCACTGCGGTCCGCGAGGCGCTGACCTCCGCAGGGACCTGTCGGATCGGCGACGAGCTCGGCGTGGTCCGGGGGGACATCGTGGCGATCGGCACCGACGTCCATGAGGTGGCCGAGCAGGTCCTGACCCGGATGCTGGGCCGCAACGGCGCCGAGCTGGTGACCGTCGTGCTGGGCCTGGATGCGCCCGCGGACCTGCTCGAGCGGATCGAGGCCTGGGTCGAGCGCACCCATCCCGGTGTCGAGGTCGTGGGTTACGAGGGCGGCCAGCCCCGCTGGCACGCGATCATCGGGGTGGAGTAGGTGGGGCGCCGGTGACCAAACTGGTCGGAGCTGTCGGCGGCCTGGCGGCCAAGCGGCTGGCGACGCTGGGCATCACGACCGTCGAGGAGCTGCTCGCGCACTACCCGCGCCGGTACGTCGCACGTGGTGAGCTGACCGACCTCGGCGCGCTGCAGGTCGGCGAGCGGGTGACCGTGCTGGCCCGGGTGGCCTCGGTGAGCTCCCGGCCGCTGCCCAATCGCCCCGGCCAACGTCGTCGGCGCAGCATCACCGAGGTCGCAGTCAGCGACGGCACCGGTCAGCTGACGCTGACGTACTTCAACTCCGACTGGATCGAGCGCGACTTCCGGGTCGGCCGGCTCGGACTGTTCGCCGGGACCGTGGGGCTGTTCAAGGGCCAGCGACAGCTGCTGCACCCGGAGAAGGAGTTCGTCGACGAGCAGGGTGCCGACGAGGCCGCCGCCGAGTACGCCGGCCGGCTGATCCCGGTCTACCCCGCCGGGGAGAAGGTCAACAGCTGGGACATCGGCAAGGCCGTGCAGACCGCGTTGCCCATCGCCGACGACTGGCCCGACCCGCTCGACGAGGACCTGCGCGCCCGGGCCGGGGTGATCGACCGCCGCACCGCACTGGAGTGGATCCACCGCCCCGTCGACCGCCGTCAGGTGGGCGCGGCGCAGCGGCGGCTGCGTTGGGACGAGGCGTTCGGCGTGCAGGTCGTCCTTGCCCAGCGCCGGGCCGCAGCCCTGGCCGCGCCGGCCACGCCCCGACCGGGCCGGTCAGACGG
>JBAVKQ010000195.1:0-17419 GCA_049688395.1 Candidatus Nanopelagicales bacterium | reverse complement strand
CGGAATCGACAATCGAATGGTCGATTCCGTGCACACCACCGGGGCCAACAGGCGAGTGCGGACCGCTCACCGCACAGCCAGCCCGGCCAGATAGCCCTCGACGTTGCGACGGGTCTCGCCCACGCTGTCGCCACCGAACTTCTCCAGCACGGCATCGGCGACCACGAGGGCCACCATGGCTTCGGCGACCACACCAGCAGCGGGGACCGCACAGACATCGGAGCGCTGGTTGTTCGCCCGGGCCTGCGCACCGGTGGCGACGTCCACGGTGCGCAGGGCGCGCGGCACGGTCGCGATGGGCTTCATCGCAGCGCGGACGCGCAGCAGCGCGCCGGTGCTCATGCCCCCCTCGGTGCCACCGGAGCGCCCGGTCTCCCGGCGCACGCGGCCCGGACCGTCGGGCAGGATCTCGTCGTGGGCCAGCGACCCGCGGGTGCGCGCCAGCGCGAATCCGTCCCCGACCTCGACGCCCTTGATCGCCTGGATGCCCATCAGCGCGCCGGCGAGTCGGGCGTCCAGGCGCCGGTCCCAGTGCACGTGCGATCCCAGACCGGGCGGCAGCTGGTCGACGAGCACCTCGACGACCCCGCCGAGGGTGTCCCCGTCGCGGCGGGCGGCCTCGACCTCCTCGGCCATCCGCGCGGCGGTCGCGGGGTCCGCGCACCGCGCCGGATCGGCGTCGATGGCGTCCAGATCGGCCCGGGTCGGCAGCGCGGTCCCGGCCGGAACGGCCACGGAACCGATCTCCACGACGTGGCTGATCACGCCGGCGCCGAGCACGTCGGCCAGGAAGGCCCGGGCCACGGTGCCCAGCGCGACCCGGGCGGCTGTCTCCCGGGCCGAGGCGCGCTCGAGGATGGGGCGGGACTCGTCGAAGTCGTACTTCTGCATGCCGGCCAGGTCGGCGTGCCCGGGCCTGGGGCGGGTGAGGGGGGCGTTGCGTGCCTGCGCGGCCAACACGTCGGCGTCCACCGGGTCGGCGGCCATGACCTCGATCCATTTGGGCCACTCGGAGTTGCCCACCTCGATGGCGACCGGGCCGCCCATCGTGCGGCCGTGCCGTACCCCACCGACGATGCGGACCTCGTCGGCCTCGAACTTCATCCGGGCCCCGCGACCGATCCCGAGTCGGCGCCGCTGCAGCTGCCGCGCGATGTCGGCGGTGGTCACCTGCACATCGGCGGGCAGGCCCTCGAGGATCCCGACCAGGGCAGGGCCGTGCGACTCACCGGCAGTCAACCATCGAAGCATTGGCCGATTCTGTCATGGCTGAACTGCTGCGCCCTTCGAGCGCGGCGACCAGCCGGGAGCGCAACACCGCACGGGAGCGACCACCTGCACTCGCTCGCAACTCCACGATCGAAGCTCCGCTGCTACCTTGCTGGTGAGGCACGTCACACTCGACTGCCCCGCATGCTGGACACCTTGCTCAAGGAGGAATTCGTGGGAACCATCTACGCACCGCCCGGGGATCCGGGAAGCATCGTGACGCTGCAGGCCCGCTACGACAACTTCATCGGGGGCGCCTTCGTGCCACCGGTCAAGGGCAAGTACATGGCCAACATCAGCCCCGTCACCGGTCAGCCGTTCTGCGAGGTGGCCAAGTCCACCGCCGAGGATGTCGACCTCGCCCTCGACGCCGCGCACGCGGCCAAGGACGCCTGGGGCCAGAGCTCGCTGGCCGAACGCGCGGCCGTGCTGCACAAGATCGCCGATGTGATCGAGGCGAACCTCGAGATGCTCGCGGTGGCGGAGTCCTGGGAGAACGGCAAGCCGGTCCGCGAGACCCTCAACGCCGACCTCCCGCTGGCCGTCGACCACTTCCGCTACTTCGCCGGCGCCACCCGCTCGCTGCAGGGCTCGTCCACGGAGATCGACAAGGACACCGTGGCCTATCACTTCCACGAGCCCCTGGGCGTGGTCGGTCAGATCATCCCGTTCAACTTCCCGATCCTGATGGCCGCCTGGAAGCTCGCCCCCGCGCTGGCAGCCGGCAACTGCACGGTGCTCAAGCCGGCATCGCCCACGCCCTGGTCGATCCTGAAGCTCGCCGAACTGCTCGCCGACGTGGTGCCCCCCGGGGTCCTGAACATCATCACCGGCCCGGGCGGGGAGATCGGCAAGGCGCTGGCCTCCAGCCCACGGATCGCCAAGATCGCGTTCACCGGGGAGACCACCACCGGCCGGCTGATCATGCAGTACGCGGCGCAGAACATCATCCCCTCGACCACGGAGCTGGGCGGCAAGTCGCCCAACATCTTCTTCGCCGACGTGATGGACGCCGACGACGCCTTCCTGGACAAGGCCATCGAGGGATTGGTGCTCTACGCGTTCAACAAGGGCGAGGTGTGCACCGCTCCGTCGCGGGCCCTGGTCCAGGAGTCGATCTACGAGGCGTTCATGCAGCGTTGCCTGGACCGCATCGGCAAGATCATCCAGGGCAACCCGTTGGACACCGACACGATGCTCGGCGCCCAGGTGTCGCGCCAGCAGCTGGAGAAGATCACGGGCTACGTGGATGTCGGGGACCAGGAGGGCGCCGAGTGCCTCATCGGCGGTCACCGCAAGGTCCTGGACGGTGACCTCGCCGAGGGCTACTACTTCGAGCCCACGGTGCTCAAGGGCCACAACGAGATGCGGGTGTTCCAGGAGGAGATCTTCGGCCCGGTGCTGGCCGTGACCACCTTCACCGACGAGGCCGACGCGTTGCGCATCGCCAACGACTCCCTCTACGGGTTGGGGGCCGGGGTGTGGACCCGCAACGGCAGCCTCGCCTACCGGATGGGCCGGGCGATCAAGGCCGGACGGGTGTGGACCAACTGCTACCACCTGTACCCCGCGGGCGCTGCGTTCGGCGGCTACAAGATCTCGGGAGTGGGCCGCGAGAACCACCAGATGATGCTCGAGCACTACACGCAGACGAAGAACCTTCTCGTCAGCTATAGCCCGGACGCGATGGGCTTCTTCTGATCGGAGCAGTGATGGAAACCGGAACCGTGCCGCCGGTCGTCGCCGCACCGGCGGCGCTCGACGCAATAGCTGCCCTGGTGGCCGAGCGGGGCCCGGTGATGTTCTTCCAGTCGGGGGGCTGCTGCGACGGCAGCCTCCCGATGTGCTTCGCCGACGGCGAGTTCGTCATCGGCGACCACGACGTGCTGCTGGGAGCGGTGGGCGGTGCGCCCTTCTACATCGATTCTCGCCAGTACGAGGTCTGGAAGCACACCCAGCTGATCCTGGACGTGGCCAACGGGGAGCCCGAGGGCTTCTCGCTGGCCGCCGGTGACGACCAGCACTTCATCACCAGGTCCCAGGTATGCACGCCCGGGAGCATCGCGGACCCGCGCAGGTCAGCGACCTGAGCAACCGGGTCGGCTGGGCGGGCTCGGGCCCGCCCAGTCAGCTTGGCATGCCTGGCCCGCCTGGCAAGCCCCGGCCGCCCCGGTCGACCCAGTCGGCACGCTTGGCAAGCCCCGCCCGACCGGTCAGCCGATCTTCACCGAGTCGCCCTCGCACACGACCGCGTTCTGGTCGCCGTACAGGAACCCGGCACAGTTCGCGTTGAAGATGTCGTAGAGCCGGTAGGACTTCGCGAAGGTCTCGCCCTCCTCGACGGTGTACTTCTTTCCGTCGAGCTTGAGCGTGACCGAGTCGCCCGACGGGGTGACGCGAAGCGCGGAGATCGTGGCCCCGGATGCGACCTGGGGCACTGCTGCGGGTGCCTCGACGGGCTTCTTGGCCGCCTTCGATTCCTTGGCCGCCTTGGCCTGCGATTTCGCCGAGGTCGCGGCCGGCTTCGCCACGATGGGCGCGAACGGATCGCGGCTGGTGATCTTCGCGCGCTTGGGCGCCTTGGCCACCTCATCGCCAGCCTGCGGCTGAGCATCAGCAGCGTCAGTGCCGGCCGCACTCGCCGTTCCCTTGTCGGTGGCGGCCTTGGCCCCGTCAGCCTTGGGCCCGGCGGCCCCGTCGGCCTCGGCCCCGTCGACCTTGGCCCCGTCGTCGCCCGCGCCCTGCGCAGCCCCCGAGGGCTCGCTCGACCCGGCCGCGGGCCCGGCACCCGCGGTCCCGTTGGCCGAGATCGCGGTCGCGTCGTCCAGGGGATCGGCTGCGGGTTGCATCATCAGCCAGGCTCCCCCGAGCAGGAGCCCGGCGATCACCGAGCCACCGACCAGCAGGAATCGACGCGACGAACGCGTACGTCGCGGGGCCTTGGCGCCACCCGAGGCACCCGGGTCGGCCGGTGCGCCGGCCGGTGCGCCGGCCGCGCGGTAGTCCGATGCGGTCGATTGGCTGTCCAGGATCTGCTCGCTCATCAGGTGGCTCCCGCCGTGGCCGGATCGGCACCCGTCGCCGACGTCGCACCGGTCCCCGGCGCGGCGGGGTCGATGGCCGGCATGGTGAACGCGTTGGCCGAGATCCGCGCGGTCAGCCCCTCCTTCTCGGCGTCCCCGCAGGTGCCCCGCGCGATGGACAGACCCGACACTGCGACCACCCGACGCATGGACTCCAGCTCCCCGAGGTAGGTGCGGATCTGGGCGAAGTTGCCGCAGACCTCGATGGTCAACGGCACCGACTGGACCAGGGGGGCTGCGGGAGCCGGCGGCGGTGCGACCGCATCGGAGCCCTGGTCGCCCTCGCCCTCGCCCTCGGCGGGCGGGGGGGCGCTGGCCACCGGCACTTCGGCCTGCTCGACGGTGATCGGGGCCGGCCGTGCGGGGTCCAGCGAGGTGACCCGGACGCTGGCCCCGGAGGCCAGCCCGCTCAGGGTGCGGATCAGGGTGGGGATCGCGGTGCTGGCCGGGATGCGCTGGCCGATCGCGGCCAGCGCCGCCTCCTGGGCGGGCAGTTCCTCGCTCTGCTTCTTCAACAGCGACACCCGCGAGCGCAGCGACTCGGTCGCGGACTGCTGGCTGGCCGTCTCCAGGTCGAGCGCGGCCGCCTGCTCGCGCTGCGGGCCGATCAGCGCCAGCCAGCTGAGCAGCAGGATCAGGACTGACCCGACGACGGCGGCGATGCGCCAGATGCGCACGCTCATGGCTGGGCCCCTTCGCTGAACCGACCCGAGAGCGTGTCGGTGGTGATGTCGCCGGTGGAGGAGAACGTGACGACCTTGGTGGACTCCTCCTTGACCGCCGCCAGACCGGCGACGTACGGATCGGCGACGGTGTCCATCTTGGCCAGCGAGTCCAACCAGTTGGCCACGTTGTTGTAGGCCAGCGCCTTGCCGGTCACCGTCAGCGTGCCGAGCTTGGCGCCGAGCTGGCCGTCGCCGGTGTCGGTGGGCACCTGGCCGGGGCCCACTGCGGTGAGGTCCAGGGTCTCCAGGCTGACCCCGGCGGGCATGGTCAGCGCCAAGTCGTTGAGGAAGAACGACCAGCGGACCTCGTTGCCCATCGCCAGGGCGAGCTGGGCCTGGGCGGAGCCGACCGCGTCGAATATGCGAGGGACGTCGGAGTAGCGCGAGACGTCCTTCTGGGCCATGGCACGCTCGAAGGTCGCCTGATCCAGTCGCTCCTGGGCGGAGGTGGCTCCCTGCCAGCTGACCAGGAACAGCAAGCCGGAGACCAGCGCCGCGCCGGAGAGGGTGACCACCGCGCCGACCCGCGCCCGGCGCACCGCTGCCCGTCTCGCGTAGGCCGCCGGCATCAGGTTGACGCGGGCGAGCACCACCAGCGCAGTGGGTGAGGGCACCTCGGTGTCGAGCGAAGGATCGTCGGGGTTCGGCTGCTCGTCAGTGGCTCTCGAACGCCGCGACAGGATGCTCATGCCGCACCGCCGAGGGCCAAGCCGACCGGCACGACGGCGATCGGGTCGACGAACCCGATCTGGGCCGAGCTCAGGCCTGACCTGCTGACGTCCAGTCCTGCGAGGGCCGAGGCGCGGTCGACCGGCAGGTGCAGGCGGTCGGAGATCAACTCGAGCAGGCCTCCCAGGCGGGCGGTCCCCCCGCTGAGGACGATCCGGGTGACCCCGCCGTGCGTGGACGAGGCCACGAAGTAGTCCAGCGATCCGCGGATCTCGTCGACGAGCTCGCTGGAGACCCGGGTGATGATTCGCCGGGCAGAGGCGTCCATCGGCGCGGTGCCCACCAGGCCGACCTCGCGCTTGACCTGCTCGGCCTCGGCCAGGCTGATGCCCAGGTCGTTCATCAGCGCCGTGCTGATCGCACGCCCGCCGTGCAGCAGGATGCGCACGAACCGCGGCGTGCCGTCCTCGTGGACGACGATGCTGGTCAGGTCCGAGCCGATGTCGACCACCGCCTCCGGGTGGGACGCGAGACCCAGCCCCGGGCCCCACACCGCGGAGCGCAGCACAGCGAACGGGCTGAGGTCCACGGTGGCCGGGGTGAGCCCCGCGGCGATCACGGCCTCCATGGTGGTGGCGACCATCTCCTCGACAGCGGCCACGAGCAGGCCGGCCAACGACCGGGAGCCGTCGCTGGCCCGGATCTCCTCCAGGGGGGCGAAGTCCATGACAGCGGTGGCGGCGTCGATCGGCACCTGGTCACCGACGACCAGTGGCAAGGCGCGGCGCAGCTCCTCGTGGGACCCGTAGTAGGGCACCTCGGCCTGGCGGATCACGACCTTGGGGTTGGCGATGCCGAGGATGACCCGCCGGTGCGAGAAGTGCGCGCTGGACCAGAGCTCCTGAAGAGCGGCGGTGACGGCCGCAGCCTGGGCCACCTCGCCGTCGACCACCGCGCCATCGGGCAGCGCGAGCTGGCCGAAACGCAGCAACTGCGGGGTCGCATTGCGGAACGACACCTCCGCAGCTCGGACGCTGGACGTACCGATGTCCAGTCCGATGATGGTGCGACGTCTCACGGCGATCTCCTTCACCAGTGTCTGCCGGGAGAATCGGCCGCCCGGGGCGCGCACTTGAAGGCGCGGGGACCGGGTCCGCAGTCTGCGTAGTCGATTCGGCCTGCAAAACGGGCCGGATCGACTACGCGGACCTCGCCGGACGCCGCGGCGAGCACTCAGCCGGTCAGCAGGGCGCCGTACCAGTCCACGATCGGCTGGCCCACGAGGATGGCGGTGAACGCGCCGGCCATCATGTAGGGGCCGAACGGGATGGCGCTGCCGCGGCCAGCCCGCCGGGACACGATCAGCGCGATGCCGACCACGGCCCCGTAGATGAACCCGAGGAACCCACCGAGGATCAGCACGCCCCACCCGAGCCAGCCCAGCGCCATGCCGAGCACCCCCGCGAGCTTGACGTCGCCCATCCCCATCCCCGCGGGGTAGATCAGCGCGGTGAGCAGGTAGAACGCGAACAGCGCCACGCCGCCGAACAGCGCGCGCACAAAGGTCGACCAGGCCGGGTCCAGCGCCGCGGGGATCAGGAGCAGCACCGCCAGGATCGGGTAGGACGGCAGCGTGAGCACGTTGGGCAGACGCTTGGTGTCCAGGTCGATGACCGCCAGCGCCACGCCCACCGCGGTCAGGTACAGGTAGGCCGGCAGCTCCCAGCTCGGGCCGAACCGGGCCGCCATGGCCCCGAACAGCGCCGCGGTGAGCAGTTCGACGGCCGGGTAGCGGACGCTGATCGACGTGCCGCAGTGTCGGCAGCGCCCGTGCAGCAGCAGCCAGGACAGCACCGGGATGTTGTCCCGCGGGGCGATCTCGGCGTCGCATCCTGGGCAGTGCGAGGGTGGTGCCACCACCGACTCCCCCCTGGGCACCCGCCAGACGACGACGTTGAGGAACGAGCCGACCAGCAGGCCGACCAAGGCGACGAAAGCGACGAATGGCACCGGATCACCCGAGGCGGCGCATCAGCGGAGCCCGGTCGGGGTCGGCAGCTCGCCGGTCGTCTCGGCCGCCCAGTCGCCGTTGGCCCACGGGGGGAAGTAGGGCGGAGAGTTGGTCTGTAGCCGCTTGTCGTAGCTGTAGTCCTTGATGTAGCCGGTGCTGATGCTGCCGGTGCCCACGATGCCGCGCCAGCGTTGCGCGATCGAGCCGCGCACCGACAGATCTCCGGGCGGGGCGCCCGCGTCGTAGCTCTCCACCCAGAACGAGTGGGCCAGGGTTTGGATCGATGCGTAGATCCATCGGTGTCGATCACTGTCGGGACCCAGCTGTGGAGGGCTGAGGTAGTCCAGGTTGGTGAGGTCACCGGACTGGTAGGGCTTGGTGGGGGCGCTGTATGTGCAGGTGGAGCCGTTCTTCCCGCCGGTGGGAACGTCCTCCGGACTGTTGCCGCAATCGAAGGTTCCGCCGCCGCTCTTGGTGACGTCCCAGGACGTGACTCCCACCGGGTGGTAGACCACGACCGCGTTCTGCGCCACGAGGCCGACGATGTCCGAGGGGTCGTTGCCCGGCGAGGCCCCAGCCGGGGTGTTGGCGATGGTGAGGTCGCCGGTCACGACCACGTTGTTCTCCGCGGCGATGGTGACCCGACCCTTGACGTTGCCCTCCACATAGACGTTGCCGAGCCCGCAGTCGAACTTGCGGGAGTGCGAGGACGTCACCAGGCTCGGGCTGGTCGGCCAGGCGCTGCTGCCGCGGGCCTTGCGATATGTGGGCATGAGGAATCCGATGTCGCCGACCTCCCCGGACAGGATGCTCGACCGGCTGGGGATCACGTCCTTGGTCGCGCTGCCCGACGTGGTGCCGTTGACGATCTGACCCGGCGTGCACGTCGCGCTCGTCGGCGAGTTCCGCACGTAGATGACCAGGCCGTCAGGCACCGGGACGGTCTGCTTGGCCGCCGGGTACTTCTGCCCGGAGGCGGGCCGGAAATTCGTGGCGTTGCCGCAGTTGGGCGCGCTGGCCACCACGGCGGGGTTGCCCACTGACCCGAGGGTCTTGCCCGCCGACATGGTGTTCCAGACGTCCATCGTGCCGTTGGAGTTGAACCGGATCCGGGTGTCGCCGGTGTACTGGCAGCCGGGCTTGTTGACCATGTCGCCGGTGGTGTCGGGCAGCAGGTTGACGTTGCCCCAGCGGGCACCCTTGGCGCTGAGCGACGGGCTGCCGCTGCCCCGGTAGCAGCCAGCGGCCTTCGCCGCGCTCGCACTGGTCGTGGCCGTCTTCGGACAGCCGGTTGCATAGGTGGTGTAGCCCTGCTTGAAGGTGGCGTTGCCGTTGATCAGCGGGGTGTCGTTGAAGTGGACCGGGCCGTCGAGAGTGTCGGCAGAGATGAACTGGATCTCCACGCAGTCAGGGCTTCCGGACTTAAAGCGCTCGTTGGGCGTCGGACTCCACCAGTACTTCGCCTTGGTCGTCCCGCTCTTGCCGCAGTCGTCGTGGGAGGCCCCGCTGGGGTACACCACCGGGTTCTCCGGGTCGGCGTCCTCGAAGTCGGTCACGTACAAGTAGCGCTGCGAGCCGGCGATCGAGACCTTGGCCTGCAGCGTGCTGGTGATGGCGCCCGAACGCCCTGTGGAGGACACCCAGATCGTGAACTGGTCCATCTGGGCGGAGTTGATGTCGTAGTGGAAATCCGCGGAGTCGGGGTCACCGGGCTGCACCTTGGCCCAGCCGTACGGGGTGCTGGCGGTCCAGCCGCAGGGGGCACCGAGCAGGGCAGGGTCCTTGTTGGGACCCTGCATCGCCGGATTGGCACAGTCGGCGGTCGCGAAGTAGTTGCGGTCCTTGTTCAGGTGCCCCAGGTAGTGATCGATCCCGGCCTGGGCAGCGGACAGGGCCTCGACCCGGTCCTGTCCGTGCCTGGCCTGGGGTTGCAGGGAGGTGGCGTAGGCCAGGGCGGTGGCCACCAGCACCCCCGCTGTGAGCATGAAGCCCAGCGCCATCATCATCGCCATGCCGCGCTCATCGGCCAGTCGGGGCCGCATCGTTGCGTTCATCGGATCACCACTTCACGGGACGGGGCCGGCGGTCGGGTTGGTACCGGAGTTGACGAGGCTGACCCTGGAGACCACCGTCGAGCTCTCGTCGCGCTGCGAAGTCTGCGAGGTCACCACGATGTCGATGCTGTCGACCGCCTCGAGGTTGCCCGCGGACAGCGGGACGGCCAGCGTGTTCTGGCTCTCGCCGTAGTAGGTGAACATCACAGTGTTGGCCAGGTTGCGCGCCAGCACCCGGGAGCGCACGCTGCACCCGGGGGATCCGGCGGCGCAGTAGGTGTAGTTGCGGTTGCTGGCCAGGTGCGGGTCGGGCAGCTGGTAGGTCTCGGTCAGAGCGCCACTGGCCAGCGTGTAGGTGACCCGGACCGGGCCGTACTGGGTCATCCCGGCGCCTGTCGGCTCGACCAGCGAGCTCAGGGCTGCGTAGAACGCCACCTGACGGGCATTTCCCTGGATGAAGGCCGCAGCGTCCGAGGACGACCCGAGCAGCCGGGGCTCGACTGCGGTGCGCAGGGTCTTGGTCATCGCCTCGATGGCGACCTTGTTCTCCGAGACCTCCTGGAGGCGCAGCGCGTTGGAACCCATCATCTTGGTGGCGGTCACCAGACCGCCGGCGACCACGGCGATGACCGCGCTGGTCAGGGCCAGGGTGACCATGAGTTCGACGAGGGTCGTGCCGCGGTCACGGCGCGGCTGACTGCGGTGGTGGTGGTGGTGGTGGTCGCGATGGCCGTGCGGTCTGCGCACTCGGGTCCGGAATCGGGTCATGGCAGGGCCACCGCCATGTCCGGCAGGGTGACGACGCTCAGCGGACTGGGCGCGGCCCCGGCGGCGTCGACCACCACGAGGGTCCCCGTCTGCTGTGGGCAGGCGCTGATCGGGTCGACCTCCAGACAGGTCACGGTCGGGTTGTCGGGGGTGACCAGCCACTCACCGGCCGGCAGGGACGATCGCAGCCAGCCGTCCGCCCCGGTCGTGCCGAGGGTGAGCGTGACTCCGGCGGGGTCGCAGCCGGTCGAGCTGGCCGACGTCGCCGTGAGGGTCACGCCGGTGACCGGTATCGCGCTGGGCAGGGAGCCGTGGGCGATGGTCCGTACGGCGACCGGGGAGAGCACAACAGCTGCCGGGGTCGTGCTCCCGGGAGTCACCGTGCGCGAGACCGGTCGTGGGTAGCCCAGACCGTTGAGGGCCGGGTCGCTCTGGTCGCAGGTGCCCGCCCATAGCGAGTACCCGTCCGGGAACGGCCACAGGTCCGAGATGGTGACCGGGCTCGATTCGCCCGGGGTGGTGTGCCGTTCTCCGGGCGGGGGCAAGCCGGAGTTGAACAGCGTCAGCCCGGGCAACGGCGTGGGCAGCTGGTGACCTGGCGCCGTGGTGTAGGAGACACCCAGGGTCGCGGCGCGCCCGTAGGCGAACGGCATCACCTTGAGCTTGCCCTTCTCCAGGGCGGCGGACTTGGCCACGGTGCTGAAGCCCTCGGAGTTGACGTATCCCGCGGTGTTCAGCGTGAGGGTGTAGGTCCCGGAGTTCGACAGCATGAACACCGCGCAGCCATCGCCGGCGGTGTACCGGGTGACCGATCCACCCGGCCCGCTGGCCACGACCGCGACGTTCTCGGTGCCGTTGCCCTGCGCGTCGGTCAGCTTCGCGGCGAGGTAGCCCACGTCGCCCTCCACGCCCTTGATCGGGGTCAGCAGGGTGTTGCTCTGCACGGTGTGGTCCTGGCCGGTGTCGCTCCAGGTGACCCGCACGTTGACCGCGATGGTGAGGTAGTCCACCGTGCCCCCGCCGTCGCACGCACTCTGCCCCTCACCGTTGAGCAGCAGGCTGCTGGTGCGCTCGACGGTGAACTTGCGGCCGTCGATCAACAGCGGGCTGCCCACCGTGCCGCCGGGCAGCGGGGCCGCGTTGACCACGCGGCCAGCGGTGATCGCGCCCAGTTGGCCGTTCTGGTCGGAGTGCTGGAACGTGTTGCGCACGATCTCCAGCTCGCGCTCGGCCAGGTGCGTGGCCTGCTCGCGCAGGCGGTCGTCGCGGGTGACCCGCAGGGCCAGGTTCATGCCGTAGCTGAAGGACGTGGACACCAGCGCGAGGATCGACAGGGCGACGACTGCCTCGATCAGCGAGAAGCCCGCGTCGCCGGTAAGTCGGCGGCGCAGGCGTACGAGCAGCGGGCGTCCCATGCGTGGGTTATCGGCGGGGCCGGGGCGCGGGTTAAGTGCGCGGTTGTGGCAAACGGGTGGCGTGACTCGCTCATCGGAACCAGCCGGCTCAGAATGCCTGAAGGCCCCGAACCTCACGGTCCGGAGCCTTCAGGCTGGTGCTGGGTCAGATCACGGGCAGGCTCCCTCAGCCAAGCCGTCGGGGCTCGAGTAGTTCCAGGTCGTGCCGGACGCAGAGACTGCGTCGAGGCAGTACGACTGGTTGGAGGTGGCGTCCACCTCGATCGCCGCAGTGTTGCTGTCGTAGTTGGTGTTGGTGGAGTACTTGAATCCAGCATCGCCCAGCTCGCCGGCGGCGCCGGCCACCACCGGCGACTCAGTCGAGTAGGAGCCGAAGTCGGTCAGGTACGTCTCCTGGGCGGTCGCCGCGTTGCGCAGGTCAGCCTTGACCGCCGCGTCCCAACCCTTCTGGCGTTGGTTGAGGAAGACCGGGATGGCGATGGCGGCGAGGATGCCGATGATGATGATGACAACGAGGAGCTCGATGAGGGTGAAGCCCTCTTCGCCCCGCTCCTTGCGCAGCTTCTCCAACATGTGTTGCTCCTTGTGTGTGACGTGAGGCCCGGCTTGGGCCGGACAGTCAAGGGATCGGAGCCACCCCCCGGACGTCTTGAGCGCCGCCCGACCAGTCACCCGATCAGGCGAGCCCCAATGCCGGCTCAATCGCAGGTGCCCGGATCGAAGGCGCTGGCGCCGATCCGCAGCCCAGCCTGGCTGGACATCGAGAAGAACTTGCCGGACCCAGAGCGGGCCGTCATGCAGTAGCTCGTCGAATCGACGGCCGAGACCGTGATCGCGGCTGCGCCGCCGAAGTAGTTCTTGGCGTCGGACGAGCGGAATCCGGCTGCCGACAGTTCCCCGATGGTCGAGGCGAACCTGTTCGGATCGGTGCCGGCCAGTACGGCATGTTGGACTCCCGCCGCGTTTCGCAGGTCGCTGCTGACCGCGGCGTCCCATCCCTTCTCCTGCTGGCGCAGCAGGACGGTGATCGAGATGGTGGCCAGGATTCCCAGGATCATGATCACCACGAGCAGCTCGACGAGGGTGAAACCCCCATCGGAGCCCTTTGCTGTGCGACCTGCGAGGTCCACGGCCATCACACCTCCTTCTTGCCATTGCGATACGACCCTGGCACCGGGCGCCCAAGACCGGCGCGCTCGGTGCGTCTTGGCTGGATCGGCAGACGAGGCGGGCAGATTGAGCGTTCGCCTTCGCCCCGGCTCCTCGCCCAGCCGTGGACGTTCGGGCACGACGATCGCCAGCCAGCCCCCTCGGTAGGATCGCGGCGCAGCAATTGCGGAGGTGGCCTCCCCTTCAGCCGTCGTGCAGTGGCGTCGATGCTGAGTTGAGTCGAGCGGAGGGGGAGCATGGCCGAGCATCGGGTGCCGAACCCAGACGACGTCCCGCGGTCGCCGACCGGGCGGATCCCGCAGTGGGTCATGGATGAGGCGGCGGGACGACCCACGGGGCCTGTCCCGTTCCGGGCGTCATCCGGGGTGGGGATGCTCGACGGTGCCGCAGCCGCGCCGCGCCGGTCGCGCCGCGGGCGCCGATTATCGGGTCGAGCGCCGGGCTGGCGGGTCGCGTTCGGCGTAACCATCGTGGTTGCGTTGTCCGCGGTCATGCAGTTCGGACTGCCGCGGTCACTGACCAAAGACGTCGCCTGGCTGAACCGGGGCACCCACTCGACCCCGCCGTACGGCGTCGAGGAATCCGCGGCTCGGCTCCTGCCTCCGGTGTCCGCACCACCCGCCGCGACCGGCTCCTACGCGTTCATCGTCACGGAGCCGGGCACCTCCACCCCCGTTCGCTGGTCACCGTGCCGACCGGTGCACTACGTCATCCGATCGCAGGGCACCATCAAGGGCGGAAAGGCCATGATCGACGAGGCGTTCGCTGCGCTGTCGGCTGCGACCGGGTTGCAGTTCATCAACGAGGGCGCCACCAGTGAACCGCCCACCGACCTGCGGGCCGCCTACCAGCCCGAGCGGTACGGCAAGCGGTGGGCACCGGTCCTGGTCGCCTGGGCCGCCCCCGACGAGGTCCTGGAGTTCACCACCGACGTCGCGGGGCTCGCCGGACCCATTGCGACCTCGACCCCCAGCGGCGACGGGATGCTCGCGTCCGGGACCTTCTACCTCGACCCGGACAAGCTCAGGGACATCCGCAAGACCCACGGCGCAGCCGAGGCCAGCAACATCCTCGTGCACGAGCTGGGACATCTCGCCGGGCTCGCCCACGTCAACGACAGCACCCAGCTGATGTTCCCCACCACCCAGTCGGGGGTGATCGGCTACCAGGACGGCGACCGCGCCGGGCTCGCGATCCTCGGTCAGGGCCCCTGCCAACCGGACGCGTGAGAGCAGAGGTCAAATCTGTTCTGTTGGGCCGGGTTATCGACGCGAGTGCCGTCCTGACCCAGCGGACGACTCTGGTTCACGATGACGGCCGCCGACATAGATGCCCTGACACCATCGCGGAGATCGAGCGAGCGGTGTTTGCCAAGCAGCGTTCCGACGCGGAGCAAGGAGCGGTCCTGCGCCGCTGGTTCGACGAGAACGTCCTGCCCGCCTTCGCTGACAGGGTGCTTGCGTTCGACCTGGCGGCGGCCCGGATCCTGGCGGCCTATCGAGTCCCCGAGCAGGCACCGTTCGACGACGCCCTCATCGCGGCCGTCGCGGAGTCTGCGGGGATGGCCGTTGTGACGCGTAACACCAAGCACTTGGAGCCCCTCGGTGTCCCCTGTCTCAACCCGTGGGAGACAACGCGTCTCGAGACTGAGACCGCACGGGCCGTCGCGGCGTCGGCGTGGCAACCCAGCGGCTCACTGGATCAGGTCGAACACCTTGAAGATCGGCATGTACAGGGCGATGATCATGCCGCCGATGACCACGCCCATGACCGCGATCATGAGCGGCTCGATCAGCGAGGTCAGCGCCTCGGTGGTCGCCTCGACCTCCTGGTCGTAGAACTCGCTGATCTTGCGCAGCATCTCATCCAGCGCACCGGTGTCCTCCCCCACGCTCATCATCTGCACCACCATTGGCGGGAACACCGGGTGATCGAGCAGCGGCCGGGCCAGGGACTCCCCCTGGCGCACGCTCTCCTGCACGTCGCGCACCGCTCGGGCGACCACCACGTTGCCGGTGGTGTCGGCCACGATGTCCAACGCCTGCAGGATCGGCACACCTGAGCTGATCATCGTGCCGAGGTTGCGCGTGAACCGCGCCACGGCGATCTTCTGGAACATCGGGCCGAACACCGGCGCCCGCAGCTTCATCGGGTCCACGACGTCGCGCACCTTCGGGTGCCGATGGAACCTTTTCCACGCCAAGCCCAGCGTGATCAGGAGCACCAGGACGTACAGGATCGAGCTCTTGAGCAGCTCGGAGAGGAACACCAGGAACCGGGTCGGGGCCGGCAGCGTGCCGCCCAGGGAGGTGAACATGTCCTTGAAGGTCGGCACGATGAACAGCAGCATCCCGGTGACTCCGAGGACCGCCATGACGGCTACGACCACCGGATAGGTCATCGCCGACTTCACCTTGCCGCGCAGCTTGACCTCGGCCTCGTAGTTGGCCGCCACCTGCAGCAGCGACTTGTCCAGGAAGCCGCCGACCTCGCCGGCCCGGCACATGTTGACCATCAGCGGCGGGAACACGGTGGGATGCACCGCCATCGCCGCACTGAGCGCCTTGCCGCCCTCCACCTCGGTGCGCACCTGGCTCAGGACGACGGCCAGCGGCTTGCACTCGGTCTGTTCCTCGAGGATCGACAGCGCACGCAGCAGGGACAGCCCGGCGTTGACCATCGTGGCGAACTGCCGCGACATGATCGACAGGTCCTTCAGGCCGATCTTC
This sequence comes from Candidatus Nanopelagicales bacterium, assembly GCA_049688395.1. GTDB lineage: Bacteria > Actinomycetota > Actinomycetes > S36-B12 > CAIYMF01 > Prado023. The sequence continues at coordinate 1,526 of JBAVKQ010000195.1, read as the reverse complement.
TTGCCGAACCCGGGAATGCTCAGCTCGCGCTTGAGCCCAGCGTTCGCCTGGGTGATCGACACCGGTGCGTAGCCCATGGTCTTGAGCCGATTGGCCACCACAGCCGGGGACTCCGCCTTGAGCCGACCGCGCACCATCTTGCCGCCGCGGTCGCGGACCGCGTACTCGTAGTCCAGCACCTTGACCATCGCAACCCCTCAGCGCCGGCCGACCATGCGGGTGAAATCCTCCACGTGATGCGCCTTCTCGAAGGCCACGTCGTAGCTGATCCGCCCGGCCTTCACGAGCCCGGCGAGGTCCTGGTCCAACGTGTGCATGCCGTGCGTGGCACCGGCCTGCAGCGCGGAGTAGATCTGGTGGGTCTTGCCCTCGCGGATCAGGTTGCGGATCGCAGGAGTGGCCACCAGCACCTCGGTGGCCGCGACCCGACCGCGTCCGTCGACCGTCCGGCACAGCGTCTGGCACACGATCGCCTGCAGGGTCCCGGCCAGCTGCTGGCGGATCTGCTGCTGCTGGGTCGGCGGGAACACGTCGATGACCCGGTCGATGGTCTGCGCGGCGTCCTGGGTGTGCAGGGTGGCGAACACCAGGTGGCCGGTCTCCGCGGCGGTCAGGGCCACCTGGATCGTCTCCAGGTCGCGCATCTCGCCGACCAGGATGATGTCGGGGTCCTGGCGCAGGACGTGCTTGAGCGCGTTGGTGAAGGAGTAGGTGTCCTGACCCACCTCGCGCTGGTTTACCAGGCAACCCTTGTGCGCGTGCAGGAACTCGATCGGGTCCTCGACGGTCATGATGTGCTCGGCACGGGTGCGGTTGGCCTGGTCCACGAGTGCGGCCAGCGTCGTGGACTTGCCCGACCCGGTCGGTCCGGTGACCAGCACGAAGCCACGCGGCAGGGCTGCGAAGTTGGCCATCGCCGGGGGCATCCCGAGCTGCTCGATGCTCTTGATCTCGTACGGGATCACCCGGAAGGCCCCGCCCAGGGCGTCGCGCTGCTTGTACATGTTGACCCGGAACCGGGCGACGTCCTTCAACGCGTAGGAGAAGTCCAGCTCGAGGAGCTCCTCGAAACGCTCGCGCTGCTGCTGGGTGCAGATCGCGTACATGACGCGCTGGATCACCTCGGGGGTCAACGGCGTCGCCTCGGGGATCGGACGCAGGTGGCCGTCGACCCGGACGGTGGGCGGCGCCCCGGCACTCAGGTGCAGGTCCGAGCCGCGCATCTCGACCATCGTGATCAACGCTTCGGCCAGCGAGAAGTCGTCCGCACGGACGTCGTCCTCGGTCGAGCGGCGCGTGTAGGCCCCTGCCTCGGACGCGGCGATCCGCACCTCGGGGGCCGGCCCCCGACCCGGCGCATCGGGGACCAGGCCGACATCGGGACCGTGCAGGTCGGGCGCCAGACCGGGAACGGGCTGGTGGGTGGGCGCGGGGGGCGCGGGCGGCCCCCGATGGGCAGCGGGCATCGGGGGGGCGACCGGTGGTGCCCCGGCCCCGGGCATCGGCTGCCTCGCCGACTGCGGCGG
>JBAVKQ010000194.1:0-10004 GCA_049688395.1 Candidatus Nanopelagicales bacterium | reverse complement strand
ACCGGGAGGTCCTGGTCGGCAACCGGCGCCTGTTGGGCAACGCGGGGATAGACCTCACCCCGCTCCTGGCGGACTCCGACCGGCTCGCGGCTGACGGCAAGACCCCGGTCCTGGCCGCCATCGCGGGCCGCCCTGCCGGCGTGATCGGTGTTGCTGACACCGTCAAGCCTGACTCAGCGGCCGCGGTTGCGGCCCTACAGGGCCGTGGCCTCCAGGTGGTCATGATCACCGGCGACAACCGTGACACGGCAGCGGCGATCGCCCGCGAAGTCGGCATCCCCCGAGTCCTGGCCGAAGTCCTGCCCGAGCACAAGGCGGGCGAGGTCCGCAGGCTGCAGTCCGAGGGCCGCTCGGTGGGCATGGTCGGCGACGGAATCAACGACGCCCCCGCCCTGGCCCAGGCCGACGTGGGGCTGGCCATCGGAACCGGCACCGACGTGGCCATCGAGGCCGCCGACGTGACCCTGATCTCCGGTGCCCTGTCCGGGCTGGTCACCGCGATCGACCTGTCCCGGGCCACCATGCGCAACATCCGCCAAAACCTGGCGTTCGCGTTCGTCTACAACGTCGTGGGCATCCCGATCGCCGCCGGTGTGCTCTACCCCTCCCTCGGCCTGCGGCTCAGCCCGATGATCGCCGCAGCCGCGATGGCACTGTCCTCGCTGTCCGTGGTCGCCAACGCCAACCGGCTACGCCGCTTCACCCCCGCACCCCTGGACGAGCACGTCACCGTCCCGGCAACCCAACCGGTGGTGGAAACCCCCACCACCGACACCCCTCAAGAGGAGCACCTCATGTCCAGCACCGTCACCGACCCCGTCTGCGGGATGAGCATCGACCCAACCGGGGCCTTCGCCACCGCCGAGTACCAAGGAGACACCTACTTCTTCTGCTCCAAGCACTGCCACGAGACCTTCACCAAGGACCCCGCCGCCTACGCCGGTGCGGGGCACCAGTCCCACCACCACTAGACGCCAGAACGGGTGCCCCGCTCAGACGCGCGTAAGGCGCCCACGGACGCGTCACAAGACCCGGATGTGCGGACGTCGTAGTCGCACCGTGCTTCGCCCGGAACCTGGGAGGGGCAACGATGCCATCCGCTGACTGACCAACGTGAGCCACCACCCGGTCCTCATACCACTGTGCACGCCGGTCGATGACTGGCGGCCAGAGGATCGACATCGAGCTGGCCGGGGAGGCCGCCATGGCACCGGACCCGCTGCTGCAGGAGGGTGCACTCTGAACACCTGGATCTGGAGCCCCAGAGTAACGCCCGGCCTGTGCGGGCAGGGCGGATCTGGCACTCAACGCAACCGTCCTCCCGGTTGCCCGAGCGACCCGGCCTCAGCGCAGCGATGGCGGATTGGGGCGATTCCTTCATCGGACCGGCCTGAGAGCCGTGGCCTACCTGGTGATCAGCTCACGGCTACGGTCCGGTCGCGAGACACCGGCCCAGCTGCGCATAAGCCGGATACCGGTGCCCGCCCCCGATGTGATCAAAGGCCTTGTTTCGTGGTGACAGACTTGGCCGTACCCGGTTGGCGAAGTCTTTGGTGCCGGCGGCGGACCGGTGGCGTGATTGCCCAGCACTGCGACCTGCCCCTCGAGACCCCGGAGTTCACTGCCGGCGCGCCTGCACGGCCCCCCCTCACGGGTTGCCGGGATCTTCATCGAATCTCAAGGATTTCTGCTGTCGGACCTTCATGGTGGCCGGACATGATGGTGACATCAGCCGGGATGTCCCGGACGGGTAGGACGCGGAGGAAGGCACGCCGATGATGGGTTGGTACGGATCGGGAATGGGCGGCTGGTGGCCGTTCATGTGGATGTTCATGGGATTGTTCTGGATTGCCCTGATCGGGCTGATCGTCTGGCTGGTGGTGCGCCTGCTGCCCGGTCCCGGGGCCAACAACCGCAGCACGCCGACGGTTGGCTCGGGCCCGATGGAGTCCCCGGAGCAGACCCTGGACCGGCTGTTCGCGATGGGTGAGATCGACGAGACCACCTACCGCACCCGCCGAACCGCGTTGACCGAGATGCGCAGGCCATCATGACTGGGCAGCGGCGCGGGTACGCGATCGCCTTGGCCGTGGCGGTCCTGACCCTGCTCGTATCCGTGGGAGCGGCCATGTCGTACGTGACCACTGGGAGCACCTGGTCACTGAACGGTGCTGCGCCGGCGTCCTCGGATGGCTGGAGGCAGGGTCTGGGCGGCGGTGGGATGATGGGCCAGGGCCGCGCAACTGGGGGCATGATGGGCAATTGGAGCGATCAGGACACGACCAGCATTACGGCGGCCCAGGCCAGAACGTCCGCCGATGCCTGGGCGGCGGCCAACCAGCCCGGCGCGACGGTGGGCCCGGGCATCCAGATGCCGATGGGCTACCTGTTTCAGGTCACCCAAGGCGCTCAGAACGTGGGCACGATCATCGTCAACTACGACACCGGCCAGGTGGGCTGGGTCGGGTCCAGCCAGCCCACCCCGACTGCCCGCCCCTCCTGAGCGATGACGGTCCCGGCTGCCAGGATCGGATCCTCGGTCCGTGTCCTCGTGGTCGAGGATGAGGCACCGATCCGCCGTGTTGTCGTCGGGTACCTGCAGCGCGACGGCTTCGAGGTGGCCGAGGCCGCCGATGGTCTGCGCGCCGTCGAGTTGGCCCGAGAGAACCGCCCGGACGTGGTCGTGCTGGACCTGGGGCTTCCCGGGCTGGACGGTGTCGAGGTGTGCCGGCAGCTGCGGACCTTCTCGGATGCCTATGTGGTGATGTTGACCGCGCGCACGGAGGAGGTCGACACGTTGATCGGCCTGTCTGTGGGGGCCGATGACTATCTGACCAAACCGTTCAGCCCCCGTGAGCTGGTCGCGCGGATCCGGGCGATGCTGCGCCGGCCCCGCGCCGACGCCGCACCCCCGACCGACATCCGCCGGTTCGGTGACCTCGCCCTCGACCCGCAGGCCCGCGAGGTGACGCTCGCCGGTCGGACCGTCGACCTGACCCGGACCGAGTTCGACATCCTCGATGTCCTGAGTTCCGAGCCGCGCCGGGTCTTCTCCCGCCGAGGGTTGGTGGCCGACGTGTGGGGGGCGGACTGGTTCGGCGATGACCACATCGTCGACGTGCACATCGCCCACCTGCGGGCCAAGCTCGCGGATGACAGCGCGGACCCCCGGTACATCAACACGGTGCGAGGCGTCGGCTATCGGATGGGAACCGGATGATCACCGGCGCCAGCCCCGCACGTACCGGGCCCCGCCTGGCGGTCCGGGTGTTCTGGGCGATGGGGCTGGTTGTGCTGGCCGGCGCCACAACGATGATCGTGGTCTCCCTGCTGCTCGCCCCGACCCTGTTCCAACGCCACTTGGATCAGGCCGGAGTCCTGAAGGACCCGGGAGTGACCGGTCACGTCGAGGAGGCGTTCGCCCTGGCCGCTCTGACCTCGACCGCGGTCGGGGTCATGGCGGCGTTGGCGGTGGCGGCCGCAGGGTCACTGTTTGTCGCGCGACGGCTCACCGACCCGATAGCCGTGACCGCCCGGACGGCGGGGCGATTGGCCGCCGGGGACTACTCCGCCCGAGTCGAGCCACCCCAGATGGGCCCGGAGTTGGCGGGCCTGGCCGATTCGGTCAACGCCCTGGCCGGGCGCCTCGAGGACACCGAACGCACCAGGATCCGCCTGATGGCCGACCTGGCCCACGAGCTGCGCACCCCGGTGGCCTCGATCGAAGCCACCGTCGAAGCCATCGCCGACCAGGTCCTGCCTGCCGACCCCGAGACGCTGACCACCCTCACCGAACAAGCCCACCGGCTATCCCGGCTCATCGGCGACCTGGCCGCGGTGTCCCGGGCTGAGGAACGCTCCTTCCGTGTGGACGTGACACAGGTCGATCTCATCGAGACGGCCCGGGCGTGCGCCGCCTCAGCCGCCGCGAGCTTCGCCCGGGCCCACGTCGAGCTGCTCACTCCCGCCGGCGCGGCACTGAACGTCATCGCCGATCAGGACCGGTTGGTCGAGGTCATCGACCAACTCCTGGCCAACGCCCTGCAGCACTGCCGCCCCGGGTCCCAGGTCACCCTGGCCACCCGCCGTGACGGTGCAACCGGGCAACTGGCCGTCCGCGACACCGGGTCCGGATTCGACCCCGCCGACAGGGAGGCCCTGTTCCACCGGTTCTACCGCGCCGACCCCTCACGGGCGAACCGCACGGGCAGCGGAATCGGGCTGACCATCGCCCGCGCCCTGATCCACGCTCAAGGCGGAACCCTGACCGCCTACAGCCCCGGACCGGGTGCCGGAGCGACCCTCACCCTCAGCCTGCCCACCGCCGACCAACCGCCGGGCTCGCTCCAGGTCTGACGCCCGAGAAGTCAACAACCCGGACGCGGGGCTGCCCGCCCGACCCAGCAGGGTGCCCGGGCAACGAATTCGAGGAGCACCGCACTGAGCCGGAGGCGCCGATCTTCATGGAATCTTCATCCGAACTCCGGCCTTCTGGCATCTGCGGCTCGTAACCTGACACGTGAGTTTGGCCCGCCCGCGTCCCCGCACGGGCAGGCCGGGAGCCAATCACAGAAGTCGGCTAGCGGGGGTGGAGGGGCAACGGTCATCGCCCAGCGACGTGCGGCAGCGGCTGGCGTGTCCCGCGTGCGTGCCTGAGTTCCGCCCCAGGAACCCGATGACCCGCAGAATCGTGCAGAGAGCTAACGGAGGACCGGTGTGAGGGCAGTGACCGATCCGGACGACGCACGACGCAGCACGATCCCCGTGGGTGGGATGACGTGCGACGCCTGCGAGAAGCGGGTCAGCCGCGCCCTGCTGAGGCTGCCTGGCGTCGAATCCGTGGACGTGTCCGCCCGGCGCGGCACCGCGGTCGTCACCGGCGGGCCGCTGCCGCCCCGGGACCGGATGGAGACAGCGATCCGATCGGCCGGGTACCAGCCTGCGCCCCGGTCCTGGCTCAGCACCGAGGCATCCACCTGGACCACCGTGGTCCTCACCTGCCTGGCTCTGGTGCTTGTCGCCTGGGTCGCGCAGGCAGCCGGGATGGCTGATGTGGCCCGCGGCCTGGCGAACCCTTCGGGCGGGGGCCTGCTACTCGTTCTGACCCTCGGCCTGACCGCCGGGGTCTCCACCTGCATGGCGATGGTCGGCGGCCTGGTCCTGGGATTCTCGGCCTCGCACGCGGCGGCGCTGGGCTCCCGCGGCACGGCGCTACCCTCCTTCGCAACCCGCATGCGTCCGCAGGTCGCGTTCAACGTCGGCCGGATCATCGGCTTCGGGCTCCTCGGCATGATCCTGGGGTCCCTGGGCTCGGCGGTCAGCCTGCCCACCCGGATGATGGGCGTGCTGGCCTTGGCCGTTGCGGTCGTCATGTTCCTGCTCGGCGTCCGGCTGACCGGGATCTCCCCGCGGATGGCGGCCTGGTCACCTCGGCTGCCCGCCGGACTGGCCAGCCTCCTCGGCATCGACTCAGCGGCGGCGCGGCCCTACAGCGACACCCGGACAGCCCTGGTCGGAGCGGGGACGTTCTTCCTCCCGTGCGGGTTCACCCAAGCCGTGCAGGTCTACGCCCTGTCAACCGGGTCGCCGCTGTCAGCCGGGCTGATCATGGCCACCTTCGCCGTGGGCACCACACCGGGCCTGCTCGCCGTGGCATCCGTTCCGGAGCTCGCCACCGGCAGGAAGCGGACCACCGTGCTGCAGGTGGTCGGCGTCATCGTGCTCGCATTCGCGCTGCTGAATGTGACCAGCGGACTGCGCCTCCTCGGCGTGGCAGGCACCACCTCGGCCGCCGTCGCCTACACCCAGGTATCGGCCAACGTCACCGTGGCCGGAGGCGCCCAAACGGTGCGCATGACCCAGTCCCGAGACGGCTACCTGCCGGCCGACACCGTCGTCCACGCGGGCATGCCGATCACCTGGGTCATCCAGGCCACCTCGCAGTGGGACTGCAGCGCCTACCTGCGCGTCCCGGACCTTGGGGTGTCGATCGACCTGAAGGACGGCGTCAACACCATCGAGCTGCCGGCGCTGCCCCCAGGTGTTACGCCCTTCACCTGCGTCATGGGCATGTACTCCGGGAACCTGATCGCCATTGAGGCACCGAGCCCAAACCAGTCCACCGCTCGCTAGTTCTCAGCGACGCCGGTAAGGGCGGCTGCGGCGGCGAGTCGGTGGTGCACGACGCAGACGGCGCATCGCCCCGTCCGGAGGTGGTCAGCGCACCAGGCCCACGACGTCCCAATCCCTGGAGTGGTGCTGGTAGGTCATTCTGAGACCGCCTCCCTCGGCGGCGGCGATCATGGCGGTAGGGGGGTGGACGTAGCCGCGGAACGCGTTGCCTCGGACTCTGCGGGCGAAGTTCTCCGACCAGGTCACCGCCCTGGTGGCCGGGTTGTCCGGCGGGTGGCTGTACACGAGAAGCTGCGTGGCGTGCTGTGCGGCTGCGCAGAGCAGCCGCTGGTAGTCCTGGTAGCAGCACACAACGCGGTGCAGGACCACGACGTCGGCCGGCTCGACGCGCTCCGGTTCCCGAGCGATGTCAAGGAAGCGTCGGTCCACCCGCCCGGCCAGGCCGGTGCCGGCCAGCAGCCGGGCCGCCTCGTGCTCGTACTGGGTGGACAACTCCAGATTCGTCACGTTCGACGCTCCACGGCGCAGCAGCTCGACCTGGATCTCACCGACACCGCCCCCGATCTCCAGGACTGAGGCGCCCTGAACCCCATGGTCGGTCACGAACTCCACAATCCGCGTCGCCGCCGGGCTCAACCCGCGGTTGCGGTACCGCTTCGCGGTCCGTCGGGCGAACCGGCGAGTGAAGACGGACTGGTAGGAGTCGGGTTCGCAGCAGTCAGCCATGACGGCAGTATCGGTCCGGCGCGGACGCTCCGCGCGTCATCCGCTGCCGAGGCCCGGCACCGAGTTGTCCCACCCGTCCGGGTTGGTTCGGGAATGGGTTGGCGCCGCCGTGCTGGGTCCTGCCTCCGCCGCCACCGTGAGACGTGAACCAATTCGGCTGCATCCCGGCCGAGGGGGGTCCATCGCTCCCTGCCTGGCATCGCCTCGATGGTGGTCGAGGCCCACGCTTGAGGACCGCCATTCCCAGGTGATCCGCTGCGGATCGCTGCGACTGTTGGGGTCGTCAGGCGACCACGTAGTTGGCGTGCTCGGTCTCGGCTGAGTCGTGGTCGCCGCCGGTGTGGGTATCGGGCAGGTCATGGGCGTCGGGGCCGTGAGGGCCCTCCTGGGTGTCGTGCGCGTCGTTGTCGTTGTGGGCCTGGTCGTCGGTGACTGAGTCGTCGCCGCTGTCGCCGTAGCAGGTGTCGCGGCCGGTTTGGCCGTTGACCTCATCGTCACCAGCGCCACCGCGCAGGTAGTCCGCGCCGGAACCGCCGAGCAGCGAGTCGTCGCCGCCCTCGCCGTACTCCCGGTCGTTGCCCTGATCGCCGTCGATCTCGTCCTGTCCCCGCCCCCCGTGCAACCGGTCGTTCCCGGTTCCGCCGACCAGATTGTCGTCGCCGCTGTCGCCGTACTCCCGGTCATGACCGGCACCTCCGCTGAGCGTGTCGGCGCCGGGCCCGCCGTGCAGGCGATCACGGCCACCCCTCCCGAGGATCGTGTCGTGGCCAGCCCCGCCGTAGACGATGTCAACCCCAGGCGATCCGCAGACGGTGTCGTTACCGGCCTTGGTGTGCACGGTGTGGCGCCCGGATCCGGTCAGCCGGATGACGTCGTCGCCGTTGGTACCCTGGACGTGGCGGGCCGACGAGGTGATGGTCACTGTGAGGCCGTTGCAGGTCGTCGTATCGCCCTGGCTGACAGACACAGCGGGTGCGGGTGAAACCAGGCCGAGGGTCAGCAGGCTCAGGCCGCCCAGAGCTGCGATGGCTCGTCGCGAACCGTGCGAGGTCAGGGACAAGGTGATCCTTCCAGCGGGTGGATCGGTGCGGCGAGATGCCTGAACCCATTCTGCTCCGACCTTGAGTCAAGATCCACCGGCCCGGGGGTCAAGACGATGTCAAGGAAGCGCCGACTTTCGTTCCGTCCTCCCGAGTTCGGCATCCTGGCCGTCCGAGGTGGGGGGTTTGAGTGCGGCCCGAGGACGTCAGTGGGCGGGTTCGACGACGACCAGGGCGCTGGCCAGCTTGGGAACGGCGTCGGTGAGGGTGTGCTGGGCGTCGTGGGCGAGTTGGTGGGCGACATCGAGGCTGGTGCTCGGGTCGATGGTGGTGCGCCCGGTACCGGTCCCGGCCGCCGTTGCGGGCCACCTCCCGGACCACCGACGAATGCGCCCGATCCAACGAGGCCGCGATCACGCGCAACGAGTCCCCGCGCGCCAACCCTCTCGAGATCTCCTCACGCTCCTGCGCTGACAGGTGCCGCGTCGAGCGCCGCGGAGCGATCGGGCGCACCCCGCCGTGCTGTGCCAGGAACCGGCGCACGTGCTGGATCGGCACACCCTGATCGCGCCCGATCGCCCGAAGCGAGCGACCCGCCCGCCAATCAGTCCACACCTGCTCCTGCACTTCAACGGTCATCCCGTACGTCCGCACCATGCCCACTCCCATCGACGAAGTCAGACGATGGTGCAACGACCCCCTAGACCAAGGTCCCAATTTCCCGCCGGCCAACGGCTCTCGCCGCACCTGGTACTTCGGCGCTAAGGCTGCCGAACCCCCGCTAATTCCTGGATCGCCAGTAGTCGGCGCAGGTCTCAAAGCGGATGCTGGGGTTGACCCTGCGCGCGTAGGAGGTCACGTCGACGATGCTCCATCCGGAGGCAAGGGCTGCGGAGGTCGCAACCCTGATCCGATCCAACTGCGGGCTTGGCGGGGAATGGGGAGTCAAGGAGATGCCGTGATCGTGTGCGTACTTCGCTTCGTCCCGCACTATTTGCATGTTGAGGTCGGGAGCTTCGGTGTCACCGCGGGCCGCGGCCCGGGCGGCCTCGACGATGACAGCGCGCAGCTCGGTGGCGAGGTGTTCAGGCAGCGGTGAGTGGCTGCGCTCGGTCCACCCGGGCTGGGGATGCTCAGTCATCACGAACCTCCTGGGGCGATGCGGTGGTTAGGTAGCCTTCCCCTGGTTGGTGGCGGGGAGGTCGCCGGCGGCCCGGGCGGCAGCGACCTTGGCAGCGTGCCGGGCGAGGATGGCCTCGACTTCGGCCATCAGCTCGGGGGCGTCCTCGGGGCGGGTGGGGATCAGCGGGTAGGTGATCCACTCCGGGAGGCCGAGCACCCCGTGGGAGGGCGCGAACCGGCCCTCGTCGTCGTACACGGCCTCCCGGGCGGCGGCGACCACGGGCGGGTCGACCGGCTGCTCACCGGTGGCGCTCATCGGGGTGCCCGGCACGGCGGGGGCCGCCAGGGGTGCGTCACGGGCTGCGGACAGAGCTGGGCCGCCCCCGGCCGGGGTCGAGGGCGGTGCGGCGGCCGCGGACAGCGGGGTGGTCGGCGGGACGACCGGCGCGCCGGGGGTGGGGGAGTCCTCGGCCGACGCGGTGGGGGCGGGGACCTCGGCCGGCCCGGCTTCGGCCACCGGCTCGTCCGCGGGTGCGGCGCCCTGGGCCTGCTCGGTGGCCTGGTCGGGGACGTTCAGGGTCCACCCCGGGAGGATCAGATCGGGGTCGGTCAGCTGTCGTCCGTCGGGCTGGGTGATGCCCTCGCTGGCCTCGACAATCTCGGGGTAGCGGGTCGGGTCGTCGAGCTGCTCGTCGGCGATCTCCCACAGGGTGTCGCCGCGGACCACGGTGTAGTCACCCAGCTCGGCCTCGCCCGCGGCGTCGACCGCCGCGGGGTGCGCGGTGACGGCGGGATCCCGGTGCCGGGCCGCGGCGGACCGGTCGACCACCGTCTGGCTCACGCTCGTCGCCGCCGGGGTCGCAGCCGCCCCGGGGGCACCCGCGATCGCCGGGGCGGTGGGGGCGATGGTGAATGCGACGGCGATGGCGGTGACCAGGGCCGCGGTGGCGTTCTGCGGGAACAGCCCGCCGAGGTGGGGGGTGG
>JBAVKQ010000193.1:0-8658 GCA_049688395.1 Candidatus Nanopelagicales bacterium | reverse complement strand
ACGATTCGTGTCCCAAAGCCAAGAAGCCACGCCGACCAGAACCCCCACGCACAGCACGATCCCCGCCCTCACAGCCAGCAGACCGCGACAATCAACCCCGAGCTACCCCGGAAACTCCCGCTAGGGTCGAGCACGTGCACGAACACAAGCGATTCGACGCCGAGGCAGCGACCTGGGACGACGACCCCGGCCACGAGGTGCGGCAGGTGGCGGTGGCCCGGGCCATCGAGAACGGGTTGGACCTCGACCCACGGATGCGCGCGCTCGACGTCGGCGGTGGCACGGGTCGGTTGAGCATCCTGCTCGCCGACCGGGTCGGCTCCGCGGTGGTGACCGACTCCTCTGCCGGCATGGTGCAGGTCGCACGGGAGCGGATCGAGGAGGCCGGGCTCAGTGAGCGGCTGCGCGCCGTGCGAGCCGACCTGACCACAGACCGGCTCGGCGGGTCCTACGACGTCGTGTGGAGCTCCTTGGCGTTCCACCACGTTCAGGACCTCGATGGGTTGTTGCGGGCTGTGGCGCGGCTCCTGGTCGACGGCGGTCGGCTGGCCATCGCGGACATCGACGACGATCCTGACGGCGCCTTCCACGCCGACGTGGCCGACTTCGACGGACACCACGGATTCGACCGGGAACGCCTCACCGAGCAGCTGGCCCGCGCCGGCTTTCCCGACGTCAGCTTCGTCGACGCCACGACCATCCTCAAGGACGGCCGCGAGTTCGGCGTGTTCCTGTGCACCGCGACCAAGCACGCGGGAGCCCCACCGGCAGCATAGGCCCAGGCGTCCCGCAAGGCAGCCCGTGATCCCGAGGGGGCGCCGGCGCGGCCGGTCGACAAGCCGGCGCTGGTCCGTCGGAAGCGAGCCCACAGCGGGGTGCTCTGGATAGCGTGGGGTCATGACACAGGCGCGCACCCGCTGGAATCCGGTGATGTCCGAGGTGTTCGCGGCTCCCGGGGTGCCGTGGTGGGTGATGGCCGGCGCGGAAGCGATCCGGGCATGGGAGCCGGTCGTGCCCGTCGAGGCAGAGCAGGTGGTGTTCCCGGTGGCGTGGTTGCTGCGCCGGGTCGGTCCGGGGGTGCGGTTGACCCAGGCGGGGTACCTGCCCCCTGCGGTGGTGGGTGAGGCGCTCGCGGCGGGGCTGGCCGATCGGATCGGTTCGTCACGCCGGGAGGTCGACGTGTACGAGTTGGGCCAGCTGCGCGCGTTGTGCGTGCGGATGCGGTTGCTGCGCCCGGTGAAGGGCACCCTGACGGTGACCAAGCTGGGTCAGCGGCTCGTCGAGGATCCGATCGGGTTGTGGTGGCACCTGGCTGACTGCCTGCCCGCGGATCGGGACCGGTTCCCCCGGCACCAGGCGGGTCTGGAACTGCTGAGCCTGCTGGTCCCGTTCGCCGAGTACGAGTTGGACCACGACGGGTTCGGCTCCGCGGCATGGCGGGCGCGGGGCCGGCGCCTGGACGAGGCGTTGGGCGTCTGCTGGGCGACCTCCGATGGTCGGCGCGCCACCCATCAGTGGACCGAGACCGGGGGGCTGCTGCACCTGCTGGGCCTGGCTGGCGACGAGTCGTGGCGTGGGCGGGGGAGGGCCCCGATCGGGCGGGCGGCTGCGGTGGCATTCGCCCGGGCGGCGTTGACCCGCCCCGCGGTGGCGGTGCCGGATCCGACCAGCCCGGGCCCGGTCGACGCCCTGGAGGTGCTGGTCAGCCTGACCGGGACCGAGCCCCTGGTGTGGCGGCGGCTGGTGGTGCCCGCGTCGATCACCCTGGGTCGGTTGCACCACGTGCTGCAGGGGGCGATGGGGTGGACAGACTCGCACCTGCACCTGTTCCGGGTCGCCGGTCGGCTGGTCGGCCCGGTCGACCTGGACCTGGGCGTCGGGCCCAGCGACGACGAGGACGCGATCAGCCTGGGGCAGGTGACCGAGCCGGGATCGGTGATCGGCTACGAGTACGACTTCGGGGACTCCTGGGAACACACCGTGGAGGTGCTGGCCGCCCGGCCCGGGCACCTGGGTCGCACTCTGGCCGTCGTCGCCGGGGAGCGGGCCTGCCCACCGGAGGACGTCGGCGGGATCGGCGGCCACGAACAGCTGTGCCAGGTACTGGCCGGTCACGCGGTGCTGACCGGGCTGGACCCCGAGCAGGTGGCCGACCTGGTGGCATGGGCCCCCGAGGGCTACGACCCGGCCCACTTCGACGTCGAGCAGGCGAACCACCGCATCGCCATCGCCCTGTCCGACGACGAGCTCGCGAAGTTGCAGCAGGCGATCGAGCAGCGCTGAAGCTGCCTGCCCGCCCTGCCCGCCCTGCCCGCCCGACCCGGCTCCCCGGTTCGGCGTCGGCGCGGTGACGCCGGCCCAGGTCCGGGTGCGGGACGTTCGCCTCTGGAGGCACCGGCACCCAGGGTCAGACACTGTGGGTGTCGAGCGGGAGTTTGACATGAGCGACCTGCGAAGTTCTGCGAACGGCAGACAGCCGTGGCTCCAAGATCCTGGCGCGTCGAGATCGCGGCACCGTCCCGCGGTCGTGGTGCTCGGCGCGCTGGCCCTCAGTTGCCTGCTGTGGGCATGCGGCGACGACACGCGATGGGCCTCGGACAGCGGCGGCGCGACGCCGCCACCCACGGCGAGCCAGCCCGTCGCGTCGGACAGGTGGGCGGGTGCGCCGACCGACGAGCCGGTGCCCTCGGGCGAGATCTGGCAGTGGGCGCTGGGCCGCAGCATCTGGGACGACCCGACCCTGGCCGACCTGGCCGCCACGATGGGCCCGTCCTCGGACAGCATCTCCATGCAGCCCTACGGCTTCCAGTTGGACGTGGACGTCTCAGGAGCCGTCGCGGCCGTGCTGCTGTTCAACGACGAGGTGGCCCTGGGGCTGCCCGCCTCGGACTCCAGCTTCAGCGCCTACCCGGGTGCCCTGCCCGCGGGCCTGTCGTGGGACGACACCTACGACACGATCGTGAGCCGCCACGGCCGGGGGGCGCTCATCACCGGCGGGTGGGGTGTCGCCTACTCGTTCGCCTACCGGACGACTGACGGGTACGAGATCGACGTGACCTATCTGGCGAACCACGAGGACGAGCTGCCCGGCTCGCCCCTGCACGTGGTGACCCTACGTGGGCTGCCCGGATGATCGGGCAGGCCGCAATCGGCTGACGCGGGAGACGAGGTGGGAAATGACCCAGTTCCAGGGCAATCCCGACGACGAGCAACTCGTTCGCGAGTTGGCGCAGTCGGTGCTCCAGCAGACAGCGCCCGAGGAGTTGCTGCTCTTCGACGAGACAGCCGCTGAGTACTTCGCCGACCCACCCGGTGTGCTCGACGCGCGCGGACGCGACGAACCAGTCGGGTTCGGGCTCGAGCTCGCCATGGTGACCCCGGTGGTGCTGGCCGCGTTGACCCCCGTCGTGCAGTACCTGCTCGCTGTCGCGGCCGACGCGCTGAAGGTCGAGGTCCGGCCGGTCGTCGTCCGGTGGGTGCGCGCCCTGCTGCATCATGGGCAGGACCCGGGGGAGACGGCGCCCACCCCGGCGCTCACCCCCGCGCAGGCCGCGCGTGTGCGCCAGTTGTCCCGCGACCGTGCCGTCCAGCTCGGCATGAGCCAGGCCGACGCGGACCTGCTGGCCGATTCCGTGGTCGGAGGGATGGCGGTCCTCGCCTGATGCGCCGTGACCGACAGCGCTCCCATCCCGACATCGGCCGCGTCGCCGGTGCGCCCCGACGTGCTGCGGCTGTGGTCGCCAGCCGCCGTCCAGTTCGCCGTTCTCATCGCCGCGGTGTTGACCGCGGGCCTGTTCGCCGGAAACTGGCTGCACAACACGACGTCGGTCGGTGCGGTGTGGCAGGACCGCATGATCGAGTGCTGGGGGGGCGGGCCGTCGGGCAGCACCGCGGCCGAGCAGCTGCAGCATCAACAGGCGTTCGAGGCGTGCACGGCCGCAGCCGAGAGGCAGCGTGCGGCCTACTCCTTCGGCGGGATGATCGTTGCCGCGGTAGCTGCCGGTGTGGTGCTCGTCATGGTCCCGATGGTGATCGGAAGCAGGCGTGGCCTGCGGCCGTTGCCCCCGCAACTGGCTCCGACGGCGCAGCGAGCCGCTGAGCTGACCGACCGGATGGGCGTGCGCCGCACACCCGAGCTGCTGATCGGCACCACGAAGCTGCGCGACGCGTTCAGCTACGGACTGCCCCACCGGTACCGGGTCGTCCTGCCGCCGAAGCTCGCGGTGTCGTTCGGACGTCCCGCGGTTCTGGACCCGGTGCTCGCCCACGAGGTGGCGCACGTCGCGCGCCATGACGTCACCTACGCCTGGCTGGCGCGCACCGTCTGGTACTCGATCGTGCCCGTGCTGGCCGTGCCGTTCCTGATCTCGGCCGTGCAGCGCGACCTGACCCTCGCTGGGGACTTCCTGTGGCGGGCCGTCCTCCTGCTCGGCGTTGTGCGGCTGATCACCGCCCGATTGTTGCGCGCCCGCGAGTACGAGGCCGATCTCACCGCCGCGCGCTACCTCGGCGTCGAGCCTGTCGTCCTCGGGCTCAGCGCGGTCGCACCGGCACCGGACCGACGCGGCCTCAGCGCAGCTCTCGCGCTGCACCCGACGCCAGCGCAGCGCCGGGCCGTGCTCGAGGACGAGGCGCGGCTGGCGACGCCGAGGTTCGTCGACGGCCTGACTGCGGGTTTCCTGACCGGGGCCGCGGCGCCGCTGCTGCTCGCCGCGTTCATGACGCTGCTCACCGGCAGTGGGGTGCTCGACCTGGCCCACGTCGCGACGGCGGTGCTCGCCGGCGGGGCGCTGGGGGTCGTCGTCGGACTGGTGTCGTGGCGCACGGTGCTGGTCGATCGGTTGTCTCCTGCCCGCGCGCAGCTGTGGCGGCTGGCGGTCGGCGTGGGCGTGGGCCTGGTGCTCGGTGAGTACGTCTCACTCGGTCAGACCGGCACGCAGGGCGTCGCCGAGCCGGCCATCCCGTGGTGGCTGCTGGTGCCGCTGGTCCTGGGGGCCGGTGCGACGGCCTCGGTCGGCGGGCTGGCCGAACTGTGGGCGGATGGCGCTCCGCGGCGCACGGGCCCCCCTCGAGTGGCTCCCGCCCTTGTCGGCGCAGCCGTGGCCGGGTCGGGGTTGGCGCTGATGCTCGCGGTGCGCCCGGTGCTCGCGCAGGGTCTGGTGGCCGACGTGGCCGTTCTCGCCACGACCCGTCTGGGACTGCTCGTGGCCGTGGTCATGCTGGTCGTTGCGACGTGCGCAGCCGTGTGGACGCGCGCCGGGTCCGCACCGGGCGGCACAGCCCCCGACTGGCTGCTCGCGAGGGGAACGGCCATGTGGCCCACCAGCGCATCGGCCAGCTTGGCTGCGACCACGGGGTACGGGCTGCTGGCGGGCCTGACAGGTGGCGCCGCGATCATCGGCTATCGGGCCGTTGTCGGAGCAGCCCCCGGGGACCTCGTCGAAACGCGCTTCTTGTACTACCTGGTCCTCGGCGCGCTCGTTGCTGCGGTGGCGATGCTGGTGCTCAGCGTCGGCCTGCCCGGAGTGGGGCCGGGAGCCGGGCTGGTGGCGGCTGTCACGGCGGCGCTGACGGTGAGCACCGTCGTGCTGCTGCTCAATGCTGCGCTGGGCGGATCGCTCGACATGCCCATCATCGGGCGGTCAGTGCAGGGCGCACTGGGGCTGGGCGTGCTGCTGTCCCTGCTGGCAGGCGCCGTCGGGCTGCTGCCGCATGGGCGCACGGCTGCCCCGCGGGTGCTCGCCCTGACGACCATCGCCCTTTCGATCGTCGCGTCGTTGGCGGTGCTCCGGGCTGCTCCGGTCGCGTCTGCGGAGTCCGAGGCCCGGGCCTACCTGCAGGGGACTGCGTCCGCGCTCGAGGCTGATGGGGCGACCCTGGTGGCCACCTTCACCGCCATCACCGCTGATCCGACCTCGACTGGGGAGCAGAGCGCTGAACGCATCCGGGTCGAGGTGCTGCCGCTCGTGCGGTCCATGCAGTCCGGCGCGGCGTCCGAGCAGCCGCAGGATCCGAAGCTGCGTGCCGCCCACGCCCTCGTCGTCGAGTCCCTCGCCACGGCCGAGCGGGGTTTCGTCACGATGGCCGAGGCCCTGGACGCCTACGATCCTGTGCAGTACGCAGCGGGGTCCGCGCTGTGGACGGCGGCGAACCAGACGTGGGCGCAGTGGCGCATGGCCGTGGCCGAGGCGGCGGCTGCGGCGGGCGCGCGCTGAGCCGATGGAGGGGGCGTCTCGGTCCGACCCCCACCTGCGCGGGGACCTCCGCGATGACGGGCTCCGTGTCGTGCGGGCTACGACGGGAGGGTGAAGCCGCTGTGCGGTGAGCCCGGGTCGTGCGGGCCGGTCGGCGCTTGCGGCGCCTGGGGCGGTGGGTACGGGATGCTGGACGGGCCGGGGGTCGCGCCGCGCTGAGCGGGGTCCACGCTGGCCCGCCGGGTGCGCTCGGACAGGATCGCGGCGAGGTAGGCCTCGGCCGGAGTGCCCATCGGGGCCGGGGTCCGCACATGCCCGGCGACGGTGGTCGCCAGGTGCGCGGCGGTCCGGTGGCGCACGTTGGGGTCCATGGCTGGCGCCCGGTGCAGGAAGGTGCGCACGTTCAGGGCCAGGCCGTCGGGCAGGCCCACCAGGTCCAGCCCCGCAGCCCAGCCGGCCAGCGGCGGGGGCATGGTGATCTCGTGGGCCACCAGCGCCGAGCGCGGCATCCGCTCACCCACGACGAGCGTGCCGGCCAGGTGGTCGCCCATGCGCTTGGCCCGGGCCGAGACCAATGCGCTGAGCCCACCGACCACGCCGGAGGTGACCCACAGGTCCAGGAAGACCATGGCCAGCGCGCGCACCAGGCTGTGTCGCATCCGGATCGGGCCGCCGTCGTCACGCACCACACGCAGTCCCATCATCACCTTGCCCAGCGATCGGCCCCTGGTCACGGTCTCGATCGCGGTGGGCCACACCACCAGTGCGAAGACCACCACGCCCAGCGTCACTGCCGCCTGCGCCCCCGGGCTACCCCCACCGGCGAACACCCAGCCGACCAGCACCGTCCCGGTCACCAGCAGCGTGACCTGCAGGAACAGATCGACCGCGAGCGCCAGCGAGCGCGAGGGCAGTCCGGCGATCCGCAGGTCGAGGCTGACTGCGTCGCCGGTGATCAGGTTGGCCACGGGGCCCATCCTCGCATCGGCGCCAGCCCCCGGCACGGACAGGTCGAGGGCACGGCACGGTCGCCGCGCGCAGCTGGCACGCGCCCGGCGCCGGCCCGGGCGGACGCCTAGGGTGTGCTCCGTGGACGTCGATGCCTTCGCTCGCGCGCACCGGCCGGAGTGGGACCGCCTGGCCGCACTGACGCGCACGCGCCGGCTGACCGGGGCCGAGGCCACCGAGCTCGTCGACCTCTACCAGCGCACCGCCACCCACCTGTCGATGGTCCGCAGCGCGGCCCCGGACCCCGCCCTGGTCGACCGGCTCACCCAACTGGTGGCCCAGGCGCGCGCCCGGGTGACCGGCGCGAATGCGCCGCTGTGGGGGGAGTTCATCACGTTCTTCCGGGTCACGTTCCCGGTGGCGGTCTGGCGGGCCCGCTGGTGGTGGCTGGGTGCGACGGTCGGCTCCCTGGTGCTGGCGGTGGCGGTCGGTGCCTGGGTGGCCGGCAACCCCGCGGTGCAGGCCGCCCTGGGCACGCCCGAGGAGATCCGCATCCTGGTCGAGCAGGACTTCGAGGACTACTACTCCTCGGATGCCGCCGCCGGGTTCGCCGCCCAGGTGTGGACCAACAATGCCTGGGTCAGCGCGCTGGTCCTGGTCGCTGGCGGGCTGTTCGTCCTGCCCGCGGTGTACGTGCTGGCCATGAATGCGCTGAACGTCGGGATCGTCGGCGGGCTGATGGTGGCCAACGACCGGGCTGCGCTGTTCTTCGGCCTGATCGCCCCGCATGGCCTGCTGGAGCTGACCGCCGTGTTCGTGGCCGCTGGGGCGGGAATGCGCCTGGGCTGGCAGTGGTTCGACCCCGGCGCCAGACCGCGCAGCGTCGCCCTGGCCCAGGAGGGCCGGGCCGCGGTGGCCATCGCCCTGGGCCTGGTCGTCGTGCTGCTCGTCTCAGGGGTGATCGAGGCCTTCGTCACCCCGTCCGGGCTGCCCACCTGGGCCCGGGTCACCATCGGCGTGCTGGCCCTGGCCGGGTTCGTCGCCTACGTCGCGGTCTACGGCCGACGGGCCGAGCGCGCGGGCTTCACTGGCGACCTGACCGTCGAGGGCGGGGCCACGGAGCTGGCCCCGATGGCCGGCTGAGGGCCTCCTGAGCTCCTGACCGGTCCCGGGTGGCCGCTCGGCTGGCGGTAGAGGTGCGTGGCTGAGCAGCGCCGTTCCGTGGCTGTGGGGGGTCCACATCGATCCACCCCCGAACGACGAGCGGATCCGGGACGCCTGGATGAACCAGGTCGATGAGCACGTCGGACAGGACGATCGAGTCGACCTCGGTCGCGGCCGTTCGTCCACAGATTGGCGTCGCGAGGGTGGCAATGTCGGTGGCCCGGGGTAGTGTTCGAACATCAGTACGAAGTTTGGTGATGTTCGCGGGATGGGGGAGCACCGATGACGACCACGACGGGTGACCCGCCGGGGGTGATCGACCCGCGCGTGTGGGGGGCCCTGCCCGAGGCGT
>JBAVKQ010000192.1:0-4860 GCA_049688395.1 Candidatus Nanopelagicales bacterium | reverse complement strand
GCCATCCACCGTGCGGCCAGTTCCTCGAGCACCTGCAGGTACACCTCGTAGGGCTGCCCCCCGCCGCCGAGCTCCTCGGGGTAGGGCAGGGCCAGCAGCCCCGCGCGGCCCATCGTGGTGAAGACCTCGCGCGGGAACTCCCCCGCGGCCTCGGCCGCGGCCGCCCGTGGGGCCAGCTCCTTGTCGGCGATCTCGGCGGTGAGGGCCAGCAGGTCGGCAGCCTCGGGCGTGGGCAGCATGCGCTCGGTCACCTCGCCACCGTACTCCCGGCGGTGCGCACTGCACCCGGTCGGCCGGTCCCGGTGGCAGGATGCTGGCCATGCTCATGCTGCTGGACTCCGCCGGCCTGTACTTCCGCGCCTTCCACGGAGTGCCCGAGTCGGTGACCGCTCCCGACGGGACCCCGGTCAACGCCGTGCGCGGCTTCCTGGACATGACCGCCGCACTGGTCGCCTCCCGGCGACCGTCCGGGTTGGTGGCGTGCTGGGACGACGACTGGCGCCCGCAGTGGCGGGTGGACCTGCTGCCCAGCTACAAGGCCCACCGGGTGGCCGTCGACGGGGGCGAGGACGAGCCGGAGACACTGGGCGCCCAGGTGCAGATCATCGTCGATCTCCTGGCCGCGTTGGGCCTGGCCCGGGTCGGGGCGCCGGACTTCGAGGCCGACGACGTGATCGCCACCCTCGCCCGCCGGCACGCAGGCCGCGGTGCACCGGTCGAGGTCGTCACCGGCGATCGCGACCTGATCCAGCTCGTCGACGATGCCGCGGGGATCCGCGTGCTCTACACCGGTCGCGGCATCCGCAAGCTCGAGGTCCTCGACGAGGCCGCGGTCCGGGTCGCGCACGGGGTGGGTCCCGCACAGTACACCGACCTCGCGCTGCTGCGCGGGGACCCCTCCGACGGCCTTCCCGGGGTGCCGGGGATCGGGGTGAAGACCGCGGCGAGCCTGCTGGACCGGTTCGGCGACGTGGCGGGGATCCTTGCCGCGGTGGACGGCCCCGACAGCGCAATCGGACCGCGGCTGGGCACGGCCCTGCGCCAGCACCGCGACTACCTCACCCGCGCCGAGCAGGTCGTGCGCGCCGCTGAGGTCCCACTGCCGGAGGTGGACCCCGCCATCCCGCCGGCGCCGGCCGACCCGGAGTCCCTGGCCGAGCTGGCAGCCCGCTGGGGCGTCGGCTCAGCCATCGGGCGCCTGCAGGCCGCGCTGGCCCAAGCCACGTCGGCACCGGCCTGACGGCTACGTCGCGCTACTTCACGTATCCGGTGAGCCACGTCTCCCAGGGCACGTTCCACACCCCGCCGGCGCCGTTGTCGACCTCCATCGGCCGGGACGTGCCGGTGGTGATGACCGGGTCCCCGTACAGGTGGTGCTTGTAGAGCCAGCGCGCATCGGCCTGCGAGACGTTGGTGCACCCGTGCGAGCCGTTGCGCACACCCAGCCGCGACGTCGCCCACGCAGCGGCGTGGATGAACTCACCGGTGGCGGTCAACCGGATCGCGTTCGGTGCATCGAGGATGTAGGGGTCCTCGGCGCCGATGCTCTGGCTGGTCATCCGCTTGACCCGGTACTTCTCCATCAGCACCTTGGTGCCCGACCGGGTCTCCCACCCGGGCATGCCCAGCGAGACCGGGATCGTGCGCACGAGCGCCCCGTCGCGCACCACCGTCGCCTGATCGGTGCGCGCGTCGATCGTCATGACCCGGGAGGGACCGATCCGGAACGAGCTGTCGGCCGCGCCGGCCCAGCGCAGGTCGCGCCCGGACTTCTGCCCGATCACCTCACCTGTCGGTTGCGCCCGCACCGTGACCTCGGCATGCGCGGGCCAGAACCCCCTCGGCCGGAAGACCGCAGTCCGTCGATCGGTCCAGGCCCACCCGGCCTCGCCGATCGGCACCGTCGAGCTGACCGTGATCCGGTCGGTCACCGCCGTGCGCGCGGACGTGGGCACATTCCGGTCGAGGATGATGCGCACCACGATCCCCACGCCGTAGGTCTCCGGCTTGGGGCTGACCCGCTCGATGCGCAGGTCGACGCTGCGCGCCGGGGCGACCGAGCCGGGGGCGCCGTTGTCGGCAGCCGTGGCCGGACCGCGCACGAGCGCTGCTCCCCCGCCCAGAGCCAGAGTCACAGCGAGCACAGCACCGACTGCCCGCCGGCGATCCAGGACCACAGGGACGGTTCTACCCGATCGGGACCCGGCAACGGGGCACCGCGCGCGCGTGTCGCGCCCCGGGTGTCGCAGGCGGCGTGGCTGTTCGGCGTCCGTTGCCGCCGACCCGGCACTCAGCGCGGGACGGTCCCCGGAGCACTCGAGTCGGCGTGCACCCCCGCGTGGCGAGAGTGCGCGAAGCGGTGCGGCCGCAGGTCCACCTGGGGCACCCCCTGGCGGACCTCGACCCCGATCCGGACCGCCCTGCGCAGGCAGCGCTGGTCGTGGGAGCGCACCACCAGCACCATGGGCACACTGGACTCGACCGCGGCCAGGTGGGACAGGTCCATCTCGTCGTCGGCCAGGACCACGATCCCCGCCAGGGTGCGCAGGTGGGCGCTGTGCGCGATCCGCTCCTGGCAGGCCTCGGCCAGCCCGTCGTCGGCGAGCACGAGGATGCGTCCGGGCATCCAGTCGAGAGCTGATCGCACCGCGATGATGGTCCGGGCCAGCACCCCGAGCCCCAGAGCCTGCCCGAGGCCGGAGCCAGGCACCGGCCGCGCTGCACAGAGTCGGCCATCGGCGGACACCTCCGCGCTCAGGCCGGTTCGCGTGTGCAGCCTCTCCCGGACCACGAGACCATACTGCTCCCCGGAGTGGGGCCAAGCCAACCCCGGGAACCCAGATTCCGTGTCGTGATCCGATCCCACGCCCACGATCGGCGTGTCGCGGTCGCGCACCGGAACCGGCCACGGGGTGGTCACTCCGCGACGGTCACCGCCACCACGCCTCGGCGGACCAGGTCCATGGCGGTACGTGCGGTCCGGGTGAGCTCGGGGTCGGCCGTCGTGCTGGACAGCTGGCCCAGGAAGTCGATCACCTGCCGGCACCAGCGCACGAAGTCACCCGCGGTCAACTCCGAGCCGTCCAGGACCGAGCGCAGCGTCCCGCCACCGGCCCAGCGATGGACCGCCCAGGCGAAGCCCACGTCGGGCTGGCGGGTCGCCGGCAGACCGCGGCCCTTCTCGCGCACCTCCAGCTCGGCCCACACCCGCATGGTCGCGTCGAGGGTTCCGCGCAGACCCGGGGGGATCCGCGGCGGCCCGGCTCCCGGCTGGCTGGCCCCCCGGGACTCGTACACCAGCGCCGAGCAGGCTCCCGCGAGCTCGGGTGCGCTCAACCCCGTCCACAGACCCTGGCGCAGGCACTGCAGCGCGAGCAGGTCGGACTCGCCATAGATCCGGGCCAGTTGATGGCCGGCGTCAGTGACCTTCGGCTCGTCGGCCGGCCCGGACAGGTAGCCCAACTCGGTGAGCACCACGCAGATCCGGTCGAAGTGCCGGGCGATCGAGTTCGTCCGGCCCTCCAGGCGGCGCTGCAGCGCCGCGGTCTCGGTGCGCAGCCGGTGCGCCCGCTCAGCCCAGCGCGCATGCTGCTCGCGCTCGTTGCAGCCGTGACAGGGATGGGACCGCATCCGGGCGCGCAGTGCGGCCAGCTCGCCGTCCTCGTCGTGGCTCTTGTGCCGGCGACCGGGCCGCGGCAGGTCGATGCCCTCGGTGCGGGTGCGCAGCAGGGCGGCCAGTTCACGACGCGAGTTCGCCGACCGGGCAGAGAACGAACGCGGCAGGCGCATCCGGTCCACGACGTGCGGGGCGACCGGGAAGTCCACCACGCCCAGCCGGCGCACCTGCCGGTCGATGGTCAGGACCACCGGACGCGGGTCCTCGCCCAGGGTCAGGCCCGGGTCGACCACCACGGCCAGCCCGGCGCGGCGCCCAGCGGGCACCACGATCACGTCCCCCGGGACCAGGTCGGCCAGCGCCTGCGCCACCTCGCTGCGCCGGGCGGCCACCCCGGCGCGCGCCATCCCCTTCTCCGCGGCCGAGAGCTGCTGGCGGATCGCGGCGTACTGCGCGAAGTCGCCGAGATGGCAGGCCATCGACTCCTGGTAACCGGCGATCGCCTCGTTGTTGCGCTGGACCTTGCGGGCCAGGCCCACGATCGCCCGGTCGGCCTGGAACTGAGCCAACGAGGACTCCAGGACCTCACGGGCCGCGGACTTGCCCAGTTGGGCCACGAGGTTCACGGCCATGTTGTAGGAAGGCCGGAAGCTGGAGATCAGCGGGTAGGTACGGGTGGACGCCAGCCCGGCCAGCGCCGCGGGGTCCAGACCCGGATGGAACACGACCACGGCGTGCCCCTCCACGTCGATCCCCCGGCGCCCGGCCCGGCCGGTCAGCTGCGTGTACTCACCGGGCGTGATGTCGGCGTGCGTCTCGCCGTTCCACTTCACCAGCCGCTCCAGGACCACCGCGCGGGCCGGCATGTTGATGCCCAGGGCCAGGGTCTCGGTGGCGTAGACCACCTTGACCAGGCCGGCCTGGAACAACTCCTCGACGGCCTCCTTGAACGTCGGGATCAGGCCGGCGTGGTGGGCCGCGATTCCGCGCTCGAGGCCGTCGAGCCAGCTGTCGAAGCCCAGAACGGCCAGGTCCGAGGGCGGCAGGTCGACCACCCGGGCCAGCACCCGCTCGCGGATCTCGCTCCGCTCGGCCGGGGTGGTCAGCGACAATCCCCCGTGCAGGCACTGCTCCACAGCGGCCTCGCAGCCGGCCCGGCTGAAGACGAACGCGATGGCCGGCAGCAGGTCCGCACGCTGCAGGACACGCACGGCGTCGGGCCGGGCGGTCCCGCTGGTCGGCCG
>JBAVKQ010000191.1:0-3103 GCA_049688395.1 Candidatus Nanopelagicales bacterium | reverse complement strand
GTACGAAGGTGCTGGACTCGCGGGCGCTGGCGCTGTCCGTGGACCGCGGCTCGCTGACCGTGATCATCCCCAAGGGCCAGTGGACCGAGATCAGCAGCAGCGTCAGTTGGGGGCGCAACAACCTCACCCCCGAAGGTATGGCCGTCTTCACCTCCGGCGGCCACCAGCTGAACATGCCCGCGGAGCCGCAACCTGACGACGCGCCTCTGTTCCTGGACCTGCACGTCGGCGTCGGCGAGCTGACCGTGATCGAACAGGAGTCCTGATGCGCACCCACCCCCTCGATCTGACCTCACTGGCGTGGGGGATCATCCTGGCCACCATCACCGGGCTGCTCGCTGTGCTGGTCTTCACCGACACCACCCCCGACCTCGGCATTCTGGTGCCCTCAGCCCTGATCTGCGCCGGACTCCTCGTCCTCATCATCGCCCTGCTTCGACGGGGCCCCCACCCCGGAACGCTTGAGTTGGATCTCTGAGCGGGAATCTCGAGTGTGCCGGGCTATCTCCTGAGCATCCCTTGGACCCCGATGCTGGTTCTGCTGACGTCGCTCCTGCTCGACTCGGTTGTGGCCGCCCTGAACTCAGTGCGCGGAACCCGCCTCCGTAACGCCTCAAGCTGAGCAAGCTTGGCTGGCAATCCGACAGGCGAGAGCCCGGGTTGGAGGCTGCCTCACACACTGTCCGGCAATACATCGTGGCCGAGCGCGCCGCCGGCGACACCCCCCGGAGACCCGCCTGCGCCACGACGAGGGCTGCGCCGAAGCGAACCAGCGCTGCCCGAAGCGCTATCTCTCACGCGCGCACGGCCCGGACGACCTCGCGAGACCTGGGTGTGACACAGATCACTGTAACGCTGGTGGGTGAGTTCCCATATACGGGGTGGAGGCCTCCCTGCACCTCACTGGGCCCTGGGTGTCGGGGTGTAGGGAGGCCAGCGGGAGTCGCCAGCCGGCGTCGCTGGGCTGGGTAGGGTCACAACGGGCAGGTGGGAGCGAGGTGGGGGATGGGGCAGGCCAGGCGGGTGCTCGCGGCGCAGCGCGCCGAGCATGACGCGCTGTTCCGGGCGCACTACCCGACCGTGGTTGCATTCCTCGCGTGCCGGATTCCGGTGGAGGATGCCAAGGACCTGGGCGCCGAGGTGTTCGTGGAGGCGTGGCGGCAGCGTGATCATGTGGTCGTCGACGAGGACCGGGGGTGGTTGCCGTGGCTGTTCACGGTGGCCCGGCGGATGTCTAACGCGTGGGTGGCCGCGCAATTTGCCGCTGGGGCTCGCAACGCCCGGATGGTGCCTCCTGCTGCGGAGGACTTCACGGCGCGGGTCGTGGAGGTGGATGCGGCCAACCAGCAGCTGTCCGCGGCGATCGCGGCGATGCTGCGTTTGGGTGAGGAGGACCGCGAGGTTCTCGAGTTGTGTGGGTTGTTCGGGTTCACCCCCGCGCAGGCGTCGATCACCCTGGGGGTGCCCGCGGGCACGGTGCGGGTGCGCCTGCACCGGGCCCGGCAACGTCTGTCCGAGGCGATCGAGGGGGAGGTGGCGTCATGACCGGTGACGAGCTGTTCGACGCCCTCTCGGGGGCCACGATGGTGACCCTGGTCGATGAGCGGGAGCTGGACCGTCGGGCCCGGCACACGGCGCGGCGGATCGCCCGGGAGGCCCGGCGCGAGCAGGTGGCCGGGATCCGCCGCTGGTGGGTGGCCCTGGTCGCTGGGATCGCGCTGCTGCTGGCCGGGGTGGGGGCGGCCACTGGGGGGCTGCTGCACCGCGAGCCCGCCCAGCAGGACCTGGTCTGGTGCTACACCCGGGTGCCCACGGATCTGACCGATGACACCGCCCGGTTCGGGGTGCTGTGGGTCGAGCCCGGCGGGCCGAGCACCGCCCAGCAGGCGATCGATCTGTGCTACTCCAACGGTGACGGGACCATGAAGCCGATCCCTGACCCGGTCAGCCAATGCGTGCTGCCCGACGGTGCCTTGGCCGTGCTGCCCATCGCCAAGTGCACCGACATCGGACTACCCGAGAGCAGCCTGGAACCACTGCCCGACAACTGACCCAACGAAACGGGGGACCCCCGATGCGCACCTGCCATCAGCAAGTTCAGATGTCAATCCAGCGATTAGGTGCTGCGGTACTGGCAGTCCTGCTGACTGGCTCACCGGGCGTGGTGCCCGAACAAGCCGCGCCCAACGCTGACGACCTGGACGGCATTCGCATCAGCGTGGCCACCCCCATCACGACGCGACAGTCCGGCCGTCCGCCCCCCGCCGGTCGTGCACGCTGGGGGGCAGGTGTCACCTGGGTGGCGTGGGCCATGTGAGCCCGGTTGCTTGAGTCGGTGTGGCAGGACCAGCTGAGCCTGAGAAGTGCCGGGAGGTCCTTTGGCCGCTGGTCAGGGCACCCGGATCTCTTTGGCGGGGTCTTGTCTGCTGGCGATGAGTCCGGGGATCAGGCCGCCGAGGGTGCCCGCGCATATGAGCATCAAGGTGACACCCACCAGGTACTGCAGTGGCGATGCGGGCCGATCGGTCAATGCTTGGGAAGTCTTCACGGCGGCTGCCGCGATCAGCGCCGCGAGAGTCGTGCCAACGAGGCTTTCGATGACGATCAGGATGACGATGTCGGTGCGCGTCGCACCGAGCGCACGACGGCGGCCGAACTCGCGTCGTCGTTGCAGGACCAGCCCGGTGAGTACCAACGTTGCCAGCAGGCTTGCCGCTATCGCGGCTGTCGCAGCCAGCCGGGTGGCTGAACTCTGTGCCGCCTGCGAGGCGGTGCGTGCGTCGGCGATCCTGCCTGCCTGGGACTGGATGCGCAGGCCGGCTCGATCCTCGACGGGGAACAGCTTCTCGGTCGACGCGACGACGTTGGCCACCTGGTCGGGACTGTGGGCGAGGACCACTAGCTCCGCGGCAGGGTTCGTCTCGCAGGACCGCCGCAGGGCGTAGTCGGCGAGGAACCGGGGGATGGATCCGGTACTCGCGGTGCTGATCGCCGCTACGGTGGGCCGACCCTCGCCAGGCACAGTCAGAGCTCCCACACCGTCGGCCAGTCCGAGTCGGTGAGCCGTGGCGCCGGAGATCCATGCCGCACCACAGGACGGCGC
>JBAVKQ010000190.1:0-8564 GCA_049688395.1 Candidatus Nanopelagicales bacterium | reverse complement strand
ATCGGCGCTGCCCGCACCATCGGTCCTGCCCGCACTCGCGGCGTCCGGCCGACGCGGAGCAGCGGACACCACCTTGCGTCGGGGCAGCGGCAGGTCCGCGGCGGGGAAGTCGATCAGGGACGCCCCCGGATCGCCGTCGTCGGGATAGTCGACCGCCTCGGCGCCCGCACCCACCGATCCACGACGCCGCCCCGCGTCGACCAGCCGGGGCTGCTCGGCGGGTGCCGCAGTCGGCTGACGGCGCGCGTTGCGCAGCATCGCCAGCCCCGCGGCCACCATCAGGACGGTGAAGGCACTGAGTTTGATCCAGTCGGGCACCCGAGGGGCCAGGGCCGCCCCGGCCGTCGCTCCCACCACACTGGTCGCCCCGAAGATCAGCCCCTGGCGCCACAGCACCCGGCCGGCCCGGTGATGGGACACCAGCCCCCCGAGCGCGCCGAAGATGACGATGACCAGGCTCGCGGTCGCGGCCTGGTCGATGTCCATGCCCAGCAGGCCGACCAGCATGGGTACCGCCAGGATGCCGCCGCCACCGCCGAACAACCCCAGGGCGGAGCCCAGGAGGAGGCCGACGGCGGCGGCGAGCAGCAGGGTGGACATCAGTCGGAGTATGCCGTCCCGATGGTCACGGGGTGCTGGTCGACCACGATGTTCGCCCCCGCCCTGGCAGCATTGGCGAACTGGTCGTCGATGTGCACAACGGGCACCCCGGCGCGCTGGAGCAACGACGCCGCGATACTCGCCCGGAACCCGCTGCCGCAGCTGATCCAGACGCGCGGGTCGGTGCCGGCGTGCGCAGCCGCCCGCGACAGGGTGGCGATCTCCTCGATCCGGGCCGGGAACTCGTGCAACGGCACGAGGACGGCGCCCTCGACATGGCCGTCGATCCACTCCGAGCGCCGGCGCGCGTCGACGTAGACCCGCTTCGAATCCTGCGCCCGTGCGGCCATGAACCCGACGAAGTCCGTGCGCTCGGTGCTCGCCAGGTCGCTGGGATCGAGCACCCAGTCGCCCGGCTCACCGGTCGCGTGCGCCTCGGGCCGGTCGATGCCGATCCGGACCAGGTCACGCTGGAACTCCTGCACCTGCTCGGCGGTGTCGCCGAGCAGCGTCAGTGGGGTACCCCACGGGATGACCCACCCCAAGTAGGTCACCGCGTTGCCGTCGGCGGGGAAGGACAGGGTGCCGCGCACGTGTCCCTGGCCGAAGAGCACACGCGAGCGCAGGTCGATGACCCACTCGCCGGCGTCGATGCGCCGACGCAGCTCGCCGGCCTCGGCCAGCGCCGGCAGGGACAGGTCGATCGGCGGCCCACCCTTCTCGTTGGCCGGGCCCATGTGCGCGTAGTAGGCAGGGAAGGCGTCGAGACCGTCGATGAGCTCCTTGACGAACACGTCCTCGTCGGTTTGCAGCGCCGGGTTGCTCGACGCCTGCTCACCGACCGTCGAGGCCGTCCCGACCGTGTTGGTCGCCGAGCAGAACGAGCCGAATCCGTGGGTGGGGTACACATCAGCCTCAGCCGCCACGTCGGCCACGATCCTGCGCATCGAGTGCCACTGCGCGTGCGCGAGGCCCTCGGTGGCGTGCGGGCCGATCAGGTCCGGACGCCCCACGCTGCCGTACAGCATCGAGCCACCGGTGAACACGCCGGCGTCCGTGCCGTCCACGGCGACCGCGTAGGAGACGTGGTGCGGCGTGTGCCCGGGGGTGTGCAGCACGCGCCAGGCCATCGCGCCGCTGGCGAAGGTCGACCCGTCGCCGACCTCGGTGGCCTCGAACTGGTAGTCGTGGCCGCGGGGCACGAGGTAGGCAGCGCCGAGCTCGTCGGCCAGCACCAGGCCACCGGAGACGTAGTCGTTGTGCACGTGGGTCTCGACGACGTGCGTGACGGTCCAGTCGTTCGCCTCGATGATCGCCACGAGCCGATCGATGTCGCGCTGCGGATCGACCACGACGGCCCGGCCGTCGAGGGCCACGATGTAGGAGCGGTCGCCCAGGTTGGGCGTGTCCAGGGCGACGACAGTGGGGCTTCTCATGCCGGCACCCCCGTCTCGACCGGGCGGCTCGAGGAGATCCAGCTCACGGTGCCCCCGGTCACGTTGCTCGCTGGGCGACCCTGGGTGGCTAGCCACATGCAGGCCTGCTGGGAGCGACTGCCCGAGCGGCAGATGACGACCAGGTCACCGTCGGTGGGCAGCTCGTGGACGCGGACCGGCACCAGGCTCAGCGGGATGTTGATCGCGCCGGGCACGTGGCCCTCGCGGAACTCGTGCACCTCACGCACATCCAACAGGGTGACGTCCGTGGTGGCCATCCGGTCGTGCAGTTGGTCGGTGGTGATCTGGTCGATCATGTGGGGCTCCTTGGGCAAGCGGTCGGAGGATCGGGTGCTCGTCTCTAGGATGTATACCCCCTGGGGTATCTGTCAAGTGCAGAGCCGCTGAATCGGCGTCGCTCCGAGTTGGCCCCGAACATACCCCCTGGGGTATTGTGGGGGCTGCCTGATCACGTCCCTTCGTGCGGCGGGACGGCCCTACGACCCTCAGGAGCACCTGTGTCCGCGACCGACCGGCCACCGCGCACCGAGGTGACGCCCGATCCGGTGCTGGACTTCGTGGAGAGCAGGATGCGGGAGGTCGCCGAGTCGCTGACCGCAGCCACCGGCGGGTTGGCGCTGTGCCGGATCGAGGGCGCCGGCGGCACGGCCAAGCACCTCGAGGGCAGGACCGCTGCGCTGATGGCGGCCCGCCGGCTGCTGCGCAAGGATCCCGACGCCGACCTGACCGGCCTGCGCGACCAGTGGCGCGCCGACCAGGCCACTCATCGCCACCGCGGCTCGTCGGCGGCTTGGCTGGCCTACCTCGAGGGCGGCTGCGCGGAGCTCGACCACCTGCTCGCCGGCGCCCCGACCCGCACCGCGCAGAATCGTCACGTCACCGGATCTCACGGCTGACCGGGCCGGCCAGCACGGGCCACCACCCGGCCACGACACTCGGCCCCGACCACACGCGCCACCACACGTGCCAGGAGGCACCATGACCACGACCATCGCCCCGCCCACAGGCGGGTTCCAGCTGCGCAGCTTCGCGCCGAGCTGGGGCTCGTCGGTGATGGGCACCTCTGCGCTCTCGGTGGCGCTGTTCGCCGCCGGGGAAGGGACCTCGCTGGAGCCGATCCTGTGGGCGGCAGCGCGCACGGTGCTGGTGATCGCCCTGCTGCTCGGCGTCCTCGTGCTGGGCGCAACGACCGCGCGGTGGGCGAAGTACCCGACAGAGGCCGCGGCCGACCTGCGGCATCCGGTCAAGGGGTCGATGACCGCCACCGCAGCCGGCGCCCTGCTCACACTGGCCGTGGTGATCGGCAAGGTCGGCCCCGGCTTCCTGCCCGAGGCCATGATCCTTCCGACCGTCGGCGTGCTGGCCGTGCTCGGCGCGCTGCTGGCGCTGCTGATCGGCTGGGAGTTCCTCGCCGAGGTGTTCACCGCCGCGGACAACGGCCTGGTGCACGTGTCAGGCGCATGGTTCGTGCCGCCTGTCGTGACGATCATCGTGCCCCTGGCGCTGCTGCCCCTGATCGTGGCGAACCCGGACCTGGCCCCGGACCTGCTCGCGCTGGCCTGGGCGTTCCTCGGCGCGGGCGCGGTGCTCTACCTGGTGGTCACCGCCACCCTGTTCGTACGCAGCATCAGCCACCCGCTGCCGCCCGGGGCGCTGGCCCCCACCCTGTTCATCGGGATGGGCCCCGCGGGGCTGCTCGGCCTGGACCTGGTCCGGCTGGGACAGGTCAGCGTGACCGTCGGGGTTGCCGACGCCGGTCTGCTCACCGCCCTGCTGCCCGCCGCGACGATGCTGTGGGGGTTCGGCCTGTGGTGGATGGTCACCTCCCTGATCGTGCTGCGCCGTGGCTACGGGCGGCTGCCCTTCTCGTCGGCGTGGTGGGGCTTCACGTTCCCGCTCGCCGCGTGGACGATCGGGAGCATCGCGCTCGCCCGCGCCTGGGACTCCGGCCTGCTCACCATGCTCAGTTGGGTCACGCTCGCGGCCCTCGTGTCGCTCTGGCTCTACGTGGCCGCGCGGACGGTCGCTGGGGTGCGGGCCGGCACGATCTGGGCGCACTGAGGCTCCCGACCAGCTACTTTCGAGGCCGGCCCGCCCCACTGTCCCGGCCAGTCCGGCCCGTTCGGCCAGTCCGGGTCGGGGCGAGGGCCGTGCGCTCGCCCCAGAGCGCCCGAGCACGCCGACCCGCGAAGAACGCAGCCACCGCCATCAAGGCCCCGTTACCCCACCCACCGCGTACGGCAGCCATTCGTCGTCGGGGCGGACCCCGAGGACGGCTCCGAACAGCAACAGGATCGTGAACAGCAGGGGCCACCCGAACACGGCGGTGGCTACGCCCGCCCCCGAGTGGACGCAGCCCGGTCAGGACGGCGGGTCGTTCCGGGGAGGGGCGGCGAACAGCGGCTCCACGGCACGACGCAGGACGACGCCGGCCACCGCGGCACTCGGACCCTCCAGCCACGTGATCGTCAACGACGCTCCCTGGCGAGCAGCGTGGGTGGGGTGTGGATCGAGTCGGCGGGCGGCGCTGGCATC
Organism: Candidatus Nanopelagicales bacterium; assembly: GCA_049688395.1. GTDB lineage: Bacteria > Actinomycetota > Actinomycetes > S36-B12 > CAIYMF01 > Prado023. The sequence goes on along the minus strand of JBAVKQ010000190.1, from coordinate 3,972 downwards.
GGCGGCAGTAGGGCGAACAGCTCCAGCACCTGCGCGGCGCGACTGTTCACGCCGACGGGGACCAGCGCCGAGCTGGCGATCCGGTCCCGTGCCGCCGCGCGCGCCTTGGCGTCCGCCCGCCCGTACTGCGGCAACCCGAGCAGCCCATAGGACGGCGCACCGAAGCGCCACCACAGGGCGTCGCCGTCCGGGTCGGGCTCGACCTCGACGTACACACCACTCATGGCCTGGAGTCTGGCCGACCGCGCGGGCCCCAGCCACCAGCGCCCTCGGGGAGCACGACCTCATCGCTAACCCCCGCGAACTGACACTCGCTCCCCGGCGCGATCCCGCCGCGGATGCCCCGGCCCGGCGACCCATCCACGCGCCGGTCGGTAGCGAACTCACGTCATGCTGACCCTCGTCGCGATCGGAGTGGTCGCGGGCCTGGTCACCGGCCTGAGCCCCTGCGTGCTGCCGCTGCTCCCCGGAATCCTGGCCGTGTCGTCCCTGAGCCCGACCTCCCCGGCTCCCACCACCGTGCCGGTGCCTGCCGGAGTCGGGGTCGGGCCGGCACCGGAAAACGCAGCGGGCGACCCCGACCTGCCCGACACCCCTCACCAGGTGGACCGGCGCCGGCCCTACCTGATCATCGCCGGACTGCTGACCTCCTTCACGCTGCTGACGCTGCTGGGCACCGTGCTGGTCGCTGCCCTGGGCATCCCCGAGGGCATCCTGCGCGGGGTGGGTGTGGTGGCCCTGATCGCGGTCGGGCTCGGTCTGCTGATCCCCGCGGTCGGCCACCGCCTCGAGGCGTTGTTCTACCGGATCCCGCAGCGCGGCCCGGCCCGCGGCGGCTCGGCGTTCCTGTTCGGGATGACGTTCGGGGTGGCGTTCGTGCCGTGCGCCGGGCCGGTGCTGGCCGCGATCACCGTGCTGGCAGCCACCCAGGGGATCAGCACCGGCCTGGTGGTCCTCACCCTCGCCTTCGCCGCCGGCCTGGCCGTGCCGCTGCTCCTGGTGGCGCACCTCGGGGCCGGCATGGGTCGGCGGCTCTCGCACCGGATGCCGTTGATCCGAAGGGTGTCCGGCGCCGTGCTCGTGGTGACGGGCGTGGCGCTTGCGCTCGGGGTGGCCGATGTGGCCCAGCGGGCGGTCCCCGGCTACGTGTCCGCCGTGCAGCGCAGCGTCGAGGACAGCGACGCGGCACGCGCGGCCCTGGATTCCCTGGACGGCACCAGCGGGGCCGCAGCCACCGCCGGCGAGAAGTCCTTCGATGACTGCGCCGACGACCCCTCGGAGCTGGCCAACTGCGGCCCGGCCCCGGAGTTCACCGGGATCGTCGACTGGCGCAACACTCCCGGCGATGCCCCGCTCACCGTGGCTGACCTGCAGGCGCAGGGCAAGGTCGTCCTGGTGGACTTCTGGACCTACAGCTGCATCAACTGCCAGCGCACCCTGCCCTACCTGACGGCCTGGGACGCCGCCTACCGGGATGCCGGGCTGACGATCGTGGGCGTGCACTCCCCAGAGTTCGCGTTCGAGCGCGAGGTCGACAACGTCGCGCAGCGCGCCGCAGGCTTCGGCGTGGAGTACCCGATCGCGATCGACAACGACTTCGCGACCTGGCGGGCGTACGCGCAGCGCTACTGGCCGGCGCACTACCTGATCGACAAGTCCGGGACCGTGCGCCAAGTGCATTACGGCGAGGGCGCCTACGCCGAGACCGAGGCCCTGATCCGCGAGCTGCTCGCCGCGGACGGGCCGGCGCCCGCAGCGGCGTCCATCCCGGCCACCGCCGCACCCAACGCGGCCCGCACCCCCGAGACCTACCTGGGCTACGAACGCGCGCGCGGCTACTCCCACGAGATCACCCGCGGCACCGCCACCGCCTACCCGCAGCCGCCCCCGACCGGCGCGGACGGCCAGGACGAGGTCACTTTGGCGGGCACCTGGACGGTGCGCGACGAGTCGATCGAGGCCGGTCCGGACGCCTCCCTGAGCCTCGACTACTCCGCAGCCAAGGTGTTCCTGGTCCTCGGTGGGCAGGGCACCGCCACGGTCACCGAGGCCGGCAACACTCGGGAGATCCCGGTCAGCGGCGCCCCCACCCTCTACGAACTGCGCTCCGGCGATCCCGGCCGCGCAATACTGGAAGTCGCCCTGGACGAGGGCATGAGCGCCTACGCGTTCACCTTCGGCTGACGCCCCAGTCTGCGTAGTCGATTCGACCCATCACCAGCGCCGAATCGACTACGCAGAACATCAGGGCCGCACCAATCCGATCCCCGCTCGGCTTCGAACTTCACTCGACGATGCGCGCAGCGCACCCCACCAGACAAGGACCCACACCATGAACCGCACGATCCCCGCCGCCCTGGCCCTGATCCTCGGCAGCGTCGCCCTGGCCGGCTGCGCCTCTGACGACGTCGCGGAGTCCGCGGCGACCTCGGCGAGCGCGATGGCCAAGGACCCCAGCGCGTCGGCGATGGCCAAGGACCCCAGCGCGTCGGCGATGGCCGACGATGCGGCGGCCATGTCCACCGACGGCGCCTGGATCGATCAGGCGACCTACGACGCAGATCAGGCGAAGTACCACGCCGCCGGTGACGTCGTGCTGTTCTTCAACGCCTCCTGGTGCCCGACCTGCCAGGCCACGGTGCAGAGCCTCGACGCTGAGGGCGTCCCCGCGGGCCTGACCGTGGTCAGCGTCGACTACGACAACAGCAACGACTTGAGGAAGCAGTACGGCGTGACCGTGCAGCACACGTTCGTGCAGGTGGACGAGGCCGGCGACGAGCAGGCCACGTTCACCGGGTCGGTCTCCGGCGCGGACATCGCCAGCCAGCTCGCCTGACCCACCCCCGCGACCGAACCGCACAGGCCGAGCGACCCCGACCCAGAAGGACTGCACATGATCGAGTTGCTGGGTGCCTTCGTCGCCGGGGTGCTGACCACATTGGCCCCGTGCGTGCTGCCCCTGCTGCCGGTGATCGTCGGTGGCTCGATGGCCGGGGCGGTAGGGGCGGTGCCGGCAGCAGTGGGCGTCGGCGGTGGCCGGGCACCGGGCTCCTCGGCCACCGGGTCAGCCGGCTCCACCGAGGAGGCCACCGCCACCGCGATTCGCGCGGCCCGTTCAGCCGCCGTCACCCGCGCGCTGGTCATCACCACCTCGCTGGGCATCTCGATCCTGGTGTTCACGTTGGCGCTGAAGGCCACGACCAGCCTGATCGGCATCCCGACCGAGGTGTGGCAGTGGATCTCCGGCGGGCTGCTGATCGGGCTGGGCATCGTGGGCGCGTTCCCCGACCTGTGGGAGCGGCTGTCTGCGCGGCTGTCCCTGCAGTCGCGCACCGCCCAGGGCCTGGGCTCGGCCCGGCAACGCCAGGGCTTGGCCGGCAACGCGCTGACCGGGGCCGCCCTCGGGCCGGTGTTCACCTCCTGCTCCCCGCTCTACGGCTACGTCATCGTCACCGTCCTGCCGGCCGAGCCGATCCGCGGCCTGGTCCTGCTCGGCGCCTACATCGTGGGCCTGTGCGCAACCCTGCTGGTGATCGCCTTGGCCGGTCAGCGGATCGTGTCCCGGCTCGGCTGGGCGGCGGACTCGCACGGCTGGTTCCGGCGCGGGCTGGGCGTCGTGTTCATCGTCGTCGGGCTGCTGGTGGCCACTGGCGCGATGAAGGCGCTGGAGACCTGGATCGTCACCAACTCCCCGCTGGCCCCGTGGAACCTCGACGCCAACTTCATCGGCTGATGCCACCATGCACCCCATGACCGCACCCGCCCGCCCGCCGTCGTCCCGGGAGCTGCTGGCCCGGGTGGCCACCGGCGACGAGGCAGCGTTCCGCGCGCTGTACCGCGCGCACTGCGCTGCGGCCTACGGCTTGGCGCTGCGGGTGACCCGCGACGAGCACCTCGCCCAGGACGTGCTGCAGGAGGCGTTCGCCGAGCTCTGGGCGCAGGCCGGCCGGTTCGACCCCACAGCCTCCTCGG
>JBAVKQ010000189.1:0-18559 GCA_049688395.1 Candidatus Nanopelagicales bacterium | reverse complement strand
TCGATATCGGCGGTCCCGAGGTGCTGGAGTACGTCACCATGATGCGCCGCGTCGCGCAGATCCAGGGGCGCAAGTTCCTCGTGGTGCCGGTACCGCTGCTGACCCCGCAACTGTCGTCGCTTTGGCTTGCCCTGGTAACAGACGTCGACACTCAGACGGCGCGCGCGTTGGTGGACTCGATGACCAACGAGGTTGTTGTCCGCGACGACTCGATCCGCGCTCTGGTGCCGTTCGATCCGATGGGGTACGACGACGCGGTCCGCCTGGCCCTGGCCGAGCGGGCGCAGCAGGTGCGTCGCAAGTAACCAGCCAGACTGATCACCCCCCGGATTCACGGGAAGACCACAGTAGTCGTGGCAAACCCTTCGGGCGACGATCCTGCTGGCAGCTGACCGGTCTGACGACCCGGGTGCCCCCACGCTACTGCCAGCTGTGTGGCGATCACCGACGCTGCCGGCGGGGTCACAGCCACGTACGAGGATCGGCGGGGCACCGTGATCCGAGCGATCCCGCCCGGCCAAGGGTCGAAATCGGTGGGCGGTACTGATGGAGGTGGCGAGCAAGTCGGGGGTCAGTCCGGCGTCCAGGTGGCTGGCCACGTCGAGGATCGTGTTGGTGCCGTAGAGGTTCACCAGGGCGTGCACGTCGGTGAAGTAGCGGGCTTCGGCGCTTCGACATCGTGCTCCACGAGGTGGAGGGTGCCCGGGCGGCGGACTCCAAGACGGTGGCGATCGTCTCGGGTGGGCCCGGCAACGGGAAGAGCGTGATCGTGGGGGCTGTCCGAGTCCGGTTCCTACGGGGCGTGGCGGTGTCGTCGCCATTCGCGGACCGCCAGCCAGGTGAGGACGGCGTCGAAGATGGTCAGGGCGATCATCCCAGCGGTGGGGTCCACGGCGATCCGGTAGAGCTGGTATCCGATGAACAGGAGCAGGAATCCGATCATCCACGGGTAGGCCCACAACTTGCCTCGAAGGACGGCGGCGACGAGGACTACCTTGACCACGCCGTGGGCGAGCAGGTAGATCGCGGCGAACCGCAACCCGCCTGTGGTGAGGCTGTCGGAGGCGGACAGGTGCAGCAGGCGGGTGGCCAGGAAGTCAGTCGGGTCCTCGGCAAGCTCCCCGCGGGTCAGTGCCTCCAGGACTCGGCGGATCGCGTCCGGGGTGGCCAGCACCAGCAGCAGCCCGCCGAGGATCTCGATGATCCCGTCGAGGCCCTTGGCGATGATCCCGACCGCGAAGGTGCGATCGAGGGCGTCCCCGGTGGCGAACCAATCCCGCCATCGGGGACGCCACCCAGGCACCGGGTTGACGGCGGATTGGTGCGAGTCGGGCGAGTCGGGGGGCCTGACCGGGTATTCGCTGCCCATGGCGACCGCCAGCTCGCTCCTGATCTGCTGTGGGTGCAGCCCCCGCGGGTGCACGGTCTGGTGTTGACACTGTGTCATAGGACGGCGAAGGCGGCCAGCCCCCACCACAGCCGCAGCAGGTCGGCGGTCCCGCGAGGGTCAGGCGAACGAGGCTCGCTCTGTTCAGCTGCGTGGTTGTGGGCAGGAATCAGAACACTTCCACTGCCATTGGGGGGCTGTGCCGCGCCCCGTTGGTGTGTCGCCGTGTCAGGCTGGGGGTGTGGCAGGTGTGTCCGACTACGCGCTGATCGGTGACACTCGCACTGCGGCTCTCGTGAGCCGTCAGGGCTCGATCGACTGGTTGTGCGCACCCCGGTTCGACTCGGGGGCGTTCTTCGCCGCGTTGCTGGGCACACGCGAGAACGGGACCTGGGAGCTGGCCCCCGATCAGGCGGCCAAGGAGGTCCGGCGCCGCTACGTGGACGACTCCCTCGTGCTCGAGACCGAGTTCACCACCCGCTCCGGTCGGGTGGTGATCAGGGACTGCATGGTGGTCGGATCGGAATACCCGATCGTGGTGCGTGTCGCCCAGGGGCTGTCCGGAACGGTGCCCATGCGGTCCGAGCTGGCGCTGCGGTTCGACTACGGGTCGGTCGTGCCGTGGGTACGTCAGGAGCCAGGGCGGTTGCACGGGGTGGCGGGGCCCGACGCCGTCGTCCTGGATGCGCCCGTGCGCTGGGAGGGCCACGACTTCGTCTCCTCGGCGCGGTTCGTCGTGGAGGCGGGGCAGTCCGTCGGGTTCGTCCTGGCGTACTACCCGTCACACGAGCCGGTCCCGCACCTCGATCCGGCCGAGCAGCTGCTCGACCGCACGCGTGCGTGGTGGCAGTCGTGGATGCAGGGCTTCGACTACGAGGGACCGTGGGACTCGGCCGTACGACGCTCGGTGATGGTGCTCAAGGCGCTGACCTACGCACCGACCGGCGGGATCGTGGCCGCCCCGACGACCTCCCTACCCGAGGACATCGGAGGCGTGCGCAACTGGGACTACCGCTACTGCTGGGTCCGGGACAGCACCTTCACCCTCTACGCGCTCATGCTCAGCGGGTTCCACGAGGAGGCGCGTCGGTGGAGGCAGTGGATCCAGCGCGCTGCCGCAGGACGCCCGGAGGACCTGCAGATCCTCTACGGTCTGCACGGCGAACGGCGGCTGCCCGAGAGGGCGCTCGACTGGCTTCCGGGCTACCAGCATTCGCGTCCGGTGCGGGTGGGCAACGCTGCGGGTCAGCAGTTCCAGCTGGACGTCTACGGTGAACTCATCGACGTGCTGCACCTGGCTCGCCGCGTCGATCCACCAGCAGTGGCTGAGCTGGACCCATGGCCGTTGCAGCGCGCCTTGCTGGACTTCCTCGAGCGCGCCTGGACTCGCCCCGACCGCTCGCTGTGGGAGGTGCGCGGACCGGAGCGGCACTACACGTTCTCGAAGGTGATGTCGTGGGTGGCGTTCGACCGGGCGGCGAAGGCGGTGCAGCGCCACGGACTCCCCGGTCCGGCCGCCCGGTGGCGCCGGGTGGCGGACACGATCCATGCCCAGGTGTGCCAGGAGGCATTCGACCGCGACCGCGGCACCTTCGTGCAGGCCTACGGCAGCAAGGCTCTCGACGCCGCGCTGCTGATGCTGCCTCTGGTCGGGTTCCTTCCGGCCACTGACGAGCGGATAGTGGGCACGGTCGCGGCGATCGAGCAGCGACTGCTCTGCGAAGGGCTCGTCCGACGCTACCTTCCCGAGGAGTCTGACGACGGGCTCCCCGGGGGCGAAGGGGTCTTCCTGCCATGCTCGTTCTGGCTGGCCGACAACTACGCCCTGCAGGGGCGTCGGCGTGAAGCCGAGGCCCTGTTCGAGCGGCTGGTCGGCTTGGCCAACGATGTCGGCCTGCTGTCCGAGGAGTACGACCCCCGGACGGCTGAGCTCATCGGCAACTTCCCACAGGCCTTCACGCACGTGGCCCTGATCAACACCGCCCATAACCTCTCACCGAAGGGCGGCCCCGCTCTCCACCGCCCCGACCCCGACCATCAGGACCGCCCGTGACCGCCCAGTTCCGGCTTGCTCACGTCGAGGTTCAGCGGGACACTCACGGCTGACCGTCTCTGGGACGAGTGATCGGTCGATCACGTCACCTTGGGCGAATCACCGGCGGACGTCCTCGCCGCCCCCCTTGGTCGGCGAGACAGCAGCGGGTTGCCCACCTCGTCGACCGCGGAGCGTTGGCGGATTCAGAGACGACTGAGAAGTTCGTGCAAGGAACTGCGGAGGTTGCTGACCCAGACTCGAATCAACGCGTCGGCCGGTTGGCCGTTCGTGATGGCCGCAGGTGGCCCCAGCCACTGCGTGATCGATTCGGAGACGGAACCGTGGGTGGCCACAACACAGCAAGGCAGGTAGCGAAGGCAACAGAGCAACGGGATCTCGGGTTGGCCCGGCTGACCTCGTTGACAGGGATTGTTGGCCTCGCGGCGGCAGTCGGCAGCGCCGGTCTTGCCGCTGGCCTCGCCGCCGCAGGGAGCCCGGGTTCGAACCCGGTGGCCAGCGCTGCGGTGCAGGTCCCGTCGACTTCGAAGGCGGCCCAGCCGACGGCACCGGTCCAGGTGCCGCAGGCGACCACCCGGGCTCCCCAGGCGACCACCGGGGCCTCCTGATGGCGCCGGTTGCGGGAGCATCGTGGACGGCACTCGGCTGCGACGTGCGGCTCGTCGTCACCGACCCAGCCGCGCTCGACGTCGCGGGACGGATGCTGGTCGAGGACCTCGATGCCCTCGACCGTGCCGCCAGCCGATTCCGTGCGGATTCGGAGGTCTCGTCCCTGTGCACCGCGGCCGGTCGGCCCATCTCGGTCAGCAGGACCCTGGCCGATGCGGTCCGCGTCGCCCTGGATGCGGCGTCGTTCACCAGCGGGTCCCTGGATCCAACCATGGGAACGGAGCTCGCGGCAGCCGGCTATGACCGCGACTTCTCCGAGGTTGCCACCGCAGGCTCCGCCGACACTTCGGCGCGCCTGCCCGTCCAGGTCCGCCGTGCTCCCTCGTGGCAGGAGATCGACCTCGACCCCCTCGCCTGCACTGTGCGGGTGCCCGAAGGCACAGTGCTGGACCTCGGGGCGACCGCCAAGGCGCGCTGTGCCGACCTCGCTGCGCAGCGGATCTCCGCCGCCTGCGGATGCGGCGTGCTGGTGAGCCTGGGTGGGGACATCGCGGTGGCGGGGGAGGCGCCTGCGGGCGGCTGGGTCGTGCGGGTGCAGGACGTGGCGGGGGATCCCGAGCTGGAGCCCGCTGGTGGGTCGACTTGCCTCGTGGCCATCTCCTCAGGAGGCCTGGCCACGTCCAGCACCGCTGCCCGCCGCTGGCAGCGGGGCGGATCAGTCCTGCACCACATCCTCGACCCGGCCACAGGATCTCCTGCTGCGGAGGTCTGGGGCACCGTCACCGTTGCCGCTGACACCTGTCTGGCGGCCAACGTCGCCAGCACCACGGCGATCATCCGGGGCGCCGGTGCCGTTGCGTGGCTGACCGGCCTCGGCCTGCCGGCACGGCTGGCCCGCGCCGTGCCCGACGAACTCGTTCCGCGCGTACGGACCCTCAACGGGTGGCCCGACTCCGAGGAGGTGACAGCGTGAGCGCCCTTACCCAGACCGGCGCCCTGTGGTACGCCAGCCGAGCGACCGGGATCACGAGCCTGCTTCTGCTGACTGCAGTCGTGCTCCTGGGAGTCCTGGTCAAGCGCGGTGGACGCCTGCCGGGCCTTCCGGGCTTCGCCGTGACGGGACTGCACCGCAACATCTCACTGCTGTCCGTGGTGTTCCTCGCCGTGCACATCGTGTCGGTAGTACTGGATCCCTACGTGACCATCGACTGGATCAGCGTGATCGTCCCGTGGGGTGGCACGTACAGGCCGCTCTGGGTCGGCCTCGGCGCGGTCGCGTTCGACCTGCTCGTGGCCCTGATCGTCACCAGCCTGCTGCGCCTGCGGATGAAGCAGGGGACGTGGCGAGCGATCCACTGGCTGGCCTACGCGATGTGGCCGGTGGCTCTGGCGCACGGCATCGGGGCCGGCACGGACCTTCGGTCCGGCCCCCTGCTGGTTCTGACGGTCGGCGCTTCGGTGGCAGTTGCCGTCGTCGCGGCGTGGCGAGGTGCTCTTGCCCTGGCCGAGACTCCGCGCGCGGGGAGGGTCGCGGTCCGACTCAGCCGGCGACCTGCAGTGCAGCGCCCGACTCCGCCGCAACCGCCAGCCGCCCTCCAGAGCGCAGGTCGGCGACGATGAGCGCCGCCGGGATCCGCCGGGGCAGCACAGCGATCGCTCCCGAGTTCCGCCGCCTGCCTGACGAGCGAGTCGGGCACCTGGTCGGGGCTGTCGGCAGAGGTGGATCCCTTGCCGAGCACCTGCAGAGCTATGGTCCGGTTCCCGCCCTCGGTCCCGGGAACACCCTTGCTGACCTGGCTGCCGCGGCTGGGCTCACCGGTCGTGGGGGGGCCGCCTTCCCGACCGACCGCAAGCTGGCAGCCGTGGGCGCCAAGCGTCGGGCGGTGGTGGTCGGCAACGGTGCCGAGGGCGAGCCGGCGTCGGCGAAGGACCGCACCCTGCTGGTCGTCCGCCCAAATCTGGTGCTCGACGGTCTGCAGCTGGCCGGCGAAGCGGTGGGGGCTCGGCGACTGGTGCTCTACCTGCACCGGGACGCGGAGCTGGTCGCGACCCTTGATCGACTGATCGCCGACCGGCGTCGGCTCGGTCTGGACCGTCGGTACGTCGAGGTCGTCGAGGCGCCCCACCGGTTCCTCGCCGGGGAGGAGTCCGCTCTGGCCACCAAAGTCAGCGGTGGGCTGGCGCTGCCCCGGTTCACCCCGCCGCGGGTGTTCGAGGCGGGTGTGCGTGGGGCGCCGACCCTGGTCCAGAACGTGGAGACGCTCGCCCAGCTGGCGTTGCTCGCCCGCTACGGCGTCGAGTGGTTCCGCTCGGCAGGGACTGCAGACGAGGCCGGCACGATGCTGACCACGATCCACACCGTGCGGGGTCGCCAGGTGCTGGAGGCACCGTTGGGCGAGCCGTTGACGGCCCTGCTGCAGGACCCGTTGACAGCGGGTGGTGCCACCGGCGCGGTCCTGGTTGGCGGTTACCACGGGGCCTGGCTGACGGTCGACCGGGCGCGCGAAGTACGGATGGCCAACGCCGACCTGCGCCCTCTGGGAGCCGCTGTCGGTGCTGGCGTGCTGGTCGGGCTGCCGCGGTCCTCGTGCGGGTTGGTCGAGACGGCCCGAGTGCTGCGGTACCTCGCAGGCGAGTCAGCGGGCCAGTGCGGGCCGTGCCTGAACGGGCTGCCGGCGATCGCCCATGGCCTCGACGAGATCGCCGGTGCGCGCCCGCAGCAGACGACGATCGCCAACGTGCGGCGCTGGTCGGGGCTGGTCGAAGGGCGTGGGGCCTGCCACCACCCCGATGGCACCGTTCGGCTCGTCCGATCGGCGCTCTCGGTGTTCTCCGACGAAGTCGACCGGCACCAGCGGGGGAAGTGCACCGGGACCGATCGCGCCCCGTTCCTGCCCGTTCCCAGGGGGTTGCCCACAACGGACGAGGACTGGAGATGACGATGCAGATCCGGGTCAACCCCATCCTGTGCGTCGGGCACGGGGTGTGTGCCGAGCTTCTCCCCGAGCGAATCTCCATCGACGAGTGGGGCTACCCGATCGTCACCGAACGGGCGGTGCCGCGCGAGCTCGAGGCGCACGCGCGGCGGGCTGCTGCCGCCTGCCCGGTGCTCGCGCTGCGGATCGCCTGGGAACCGCGAGCCTGACGGATACCCTGCGGTCATGACCCCGCCCGACGCCCTGCCGCCCCTACCCCGGCGACACGACGGGACCCCGCTGCGTGCCCTGGTCGTCGACGACGAGCCGAGTCTCGCGGACCTGCTGGCCAGCGTGCTGCGGATGGATGGCTGGGAGGTGCGCACGGCCTCCGACGGGACCTCAGCGGTTCGCCAGGCCCGTGACTTCCGCCCCGACGTGGCCGTGCTCGATGTGATGCTGCCCGACTTCGACGGCTTCGAGGTGCTGAGGCGAATCCACGCCGAGAACGCCGACATGTGCGTGCTGTTCCTCACCGCCCGCGACGCGGTCGAGGACCGGGTCGCCGGGATCACGGCCGGTGCCGACGACTACGTCACCAAACCCTTCGCGCTGGAGGAGTTGCTCGCCAGGCTGCGTGGCCTCGTGCGCCGGTCGGGGCTGGGGGCCCTGGAGGGGCAGAACGTCCTGCAGGTCGCCGACCTCACGCTGGATGAGGATGCCCACGAGGTGCGCCGCGGTGGGGACCTCATCGAGCTGACTGCCACGGAGTTCGAACTGCTCAGATTCCTGATGCGCAACGCGCGCAAGGTGATGCGCAAGGACCAGATCCTCGATCGGGTCTGGAACTACGACTACGGTGGCCGAGCCCATGTGGTGGAGATCTACATCTCCTACCTGCGCCGCAAGATCGACGCAGGCCGGGAGCCGCTCATCCACACGGTGCGTGGTGTGGGCTACGTCCTGAGGCCGCCTGCGTGAAGGCCGTGAGTCGAACGGAGGCACCGTCCCGATTCGGGCGCGGGACCCTGCAGCTGAGGTTGACCGCCGGCATCGTGCTGCTCCTGACGGTGGCCTGCGTGCTGATCGCTGCAGCGACTGCGGTTGGACTGCAGCGGTTCCTGCTCGACCAACTCGACGCCCAGTTGATCGCATCCGCCGCCCGCCTCCATGAAAGCCTGGAGCGTGCGCCGAACGACGGGGACGAGTCCGCCATCTCCGCCAGCGACGGGATCCCGCGGCAGGAGGTGGAGCTTGGTGAGGTACCGGGTCTGACGTCGGGGACCCTTGCCGTCCTGGTCGAGGGCGGTCAGGTCCAGGACGCCTATGTCATCGCCGGCGGCCCGAAGACCATCGACGAGGCCGACGCGGCCACCCTGGCAGCGCTGCCGGTGGGGGGTCCTCCCCGGACCGAGACCCTCACCTCGGGGGCGTACCGGCTCCTGGCGATGGCCGGCCCCCCCGACCGGGTGCTCATCGTAGGGCTCCCGGTGCACGATCTGCGCGAGACCATGGCCCGCCTGGTCGGCATCGAAGTTGTCGTGTTCGTCATCGTGATCGCCCTGGCTGGGGTGGCAGGGGCCGTGTTCGTCAGGTCGTCGCTACGTCCCCTGCGCCGCGTGGCCAGAACGGCGAACTGGGTCGCCGACCAGCCGTTGGGCACCGGGGTCGTCGCCCTGTCGCGGCGCGTCACGGATGTCGACCCCCGGTCCGAGGCCGGTCAGGTGGCGGGGGCACTGAATCTGCTCCTGGCTCACGTGGAGTCGTCCTTGGCGCAGCGTCACGCGACGGAGGAACGGCTCCGTCGTTTCGTGGCCGATGCCAGCCACGAGCTCCGCACGCCGGTCACCGTCATCGGCGGTTACGCCCAACTGGCCCAGCGCTACCCGGAGCCCCTGCCCCAGACGATCTCCCAGGCGCTGGAGCGGATCGGGGCAGAGGCCGGACGCATGGCAACGCTCGTCGACGACCTCCTGCTGCTGGCCCGACTGGACTCCGGACGCCCGCTCGCCGCCGACGAGGTCGATCTCACCCGTCTGGTGATCGACGTGGTCAACGACGCGCGCGCCGCCGCCCCGGACCACCACTGGGAGCTCGACCTTCCGGAGGAGCCAGTGACGATCATCGGCGACGAACACCGGCTGCACCAGGTGCTGGCGAACCTGACCTCGAACGCGCGGGTGCACACTCCGGTCGGCTCGTCGGTCACCGTTTCCGTGCACAACGTCGCGGACGCAGCGGGCGGCGCGCTGATCGAGGTCTGCGACGACGGTCCGGGGATCCCGGACGAGCTGCAACCCGAGCTCTTCGAGAGATTCGTCCGGGGGCAGGCCTCACGAACCCGCGCCGCTGGGAGCACCGGGTTGGGCCTGGCAATCGTGGCCGCCGTCACCGCCGCGCACGGTGGGCAGATCGATCTGACGAGTGAGCCCGGGCGAACCTGCTTCAGATTGCGTTTGCCGGCGGGCGGCGCACAGCATCACTGACCGCGACCGGTTCCACGACCAGGCGACCCGCCTGCTCGAACAGCCCGCGCCGGTCGGGATGCGTGGCCAGGGCGACCAGTTTGCCGAGGTCCTTGACGCGGACCTGCTCGGGCACGAACTGGGTGAACGAGTTGCTCACGGCGATGATCGGCGTGCCGACGTCCCCAGTCCGGCCGCCGGGGGCCCGCTACAGGGCGCTGGCCGCGGCCGGGTTCCCGCCATGGGTGGACGTTCGTGAGAGGACGACCTCCACGGGCAGCCCCCACAGCGACGCGGTTCGCCCCGAGGTGATCGTCATGCCTGCCTCGTCCAAGGCGCGAGCGGCGTAGATCGGTCGGCAGTCGAGCAGGCGCGGGAACCGCTCGTGGCCTCGCTCGTACAGCCGTCTCACAGAGGAGTCGGGGCCCGCCTTGCTGAGCGAGACGACGACGAGTCGGCCGCCTGGGCGCAGGACGCGGCGGCACTCGGCGAGTACGAATGGGATCTGCGGTGTGTCGAAGAGCTCGAGCACGAAGCTCATGAAGGCTCCATCGAAGGAGCCGGTCGCCAGCGGCAGGCACGACGCATCGCCGTGGACGACCTCGGCACGCCCTGGCAGCCCCTCCCGTGTCAACCGGCCGCGAGCCAGGCGGCACATGCCTTCCGCGAGGTCGACCCCCACCGCTCGCCCGTTCGGCCCGGCTGCGCGGGCGATCTCGACGAGCGCGTACCCGGGTCCGCAGCCGATCCCGAGCATCGTCTCCCCAGGAGCGGGGGCCAGCGCGGCCAGCCCAACCCGCCGGGCAGGCCGCTCCCAGAACCCCTCGAGGAGCTCGTAGTGGCGGGAGATCCGGTCGTACGTTGCGCGGGTCTGCGCCCTCGTGATCGGCACGCGCGCGATCTCGGCTCTGTCACTCACGGCAGATACGCCTCCCACCAGTTGACGGGGTCGCTCTCAGGGCACCTTCTCGGGGGTCCGGTCGGGTGCCGGGTTGTGCCAGCGACCCTCGGGCGCGATGAGCGCGTCCGCCTGCTCCGGACCCCAGCTACCCGGCGGATAGGACTGTGCTGGGTGGTGGTTCTCGAGAACGGGGTCGACGACCGCCCAGGCGGCCTCGATCGAATTCTCGCGGGTGAACAGCCCCCCGCGGCCGGCCAACGCGTCGCCGAGCAGTCGTTCGTAGGGGTGCTCCTCACCTGGTTGTGAGTTGAGCAGCGCCAGCTCACGCTGGACGCCGACGAACTCCTCGCCCGCACGCTTCACCCGGGCCGCAAGCGCGATGGTCGGATTGGGCGAGATCCGGAACCGGAGGTAGTTGGCTTGCCCGTCTGCGGGCGAGGAGTCGGCGAACAGCGGCTGGGGTGGCGGCTTCAACTCGACGAGGACTTCTGTGGCGGTCTGTGCCAAGCGCTTCCCCGACCGCAGGTACCACGGGACACCCGACCACCGCCAGGAGTCGATGAACAGCCGAAGGGCGCAGTACGTCTCCACGTCCGAGTCGCGGGCCACGCCCACCTCCTCGCGATACCCGGTGAACTGGCCCCGGACCACGTCCTGGGCACTGAGCGGGCTCATCGCCCTGAACACGTTCAGCTTCTGGGTCTGCACAGCGCCCATCCCTTGGTAGGCGGGCGGTTCCATCGCCAGGAGGGCCACGACCTGGAACAGGTGATTCTCGACCACGTCCCGCAGACAGCCAGCGGTCTCGTAGAAGGCGCCCCGACCCTGGACCCCGAACTGCTCGGCGAGGGTGATCTGGACCCGGGCCACGTAGTTCCTGTTCCACACCGGCTCGAGGAAGGAGTTGGCGAATCGGAAGTAGAGGAGATTCATGATCTCCTCCTTGCCCAGATAGTGATCGATGCGGAACACCGCATCAGCCGGGAAGGCCGACCGCAGGACACGATTGAGTGCCCGCGCCGAGGCCAGATCACGTCCGAACGGCTTCTCGACGATGACGCGCGCGTCATGGGTCAACCCGGCGCCGCGGAGACCCTCGATCACCGTCCCGAACAGCGACGGGGGAACGGCGAGGTAGTGCGCCGGGCGGCGTGAATCACCGAGCGCCCGGCGCAGGGCGCTGAACGTGTTCGGGTCGGCGTAGTCACCTTCGACGAACACCAGGAGCGACAGCAGCCGGTCGAGGGCGGCCACGTCGTCGATGCCCTCGTCGGCCTGGGCAATGCTGTCCCGGGCATGCTCACGAAGCCGCGGCAGCCCACCCGCCGAGGACGCGACCCCGATCACGGGGACGACCAGGGCGCCCCGTTTCACCATCCGGTAGAGCGCGGGGAAGATCATCTTGCGGGCGAGGTCACCCGTCGCGCCGAAGAAGACCAGCGCGTCGGCCGGGGCCGGGCCGTTGGTGCTGCCGGCCATCTCGGACCTCCCATCACCGGGCCCGGCGCGGACACAGCCTCTTCAGTCTGCCACGCAGACGACGACCGTGGCGGATCCGCTGCACGTCGCGAGGCTGGCTTCGTGCCCGGGGGAGCTGAGCAACTTCGTCCAGCCGAGGTTCCCGATCGCGCATCTGGCTCGGGGCTGCCACAAGCCGCTTCCCGCCGCACGCAGCAGGGCCGATCGACCCATCGGTCGGCGGCGCTCGAAGCGCTCAGCGTCGATCGAGTCCGCGGGGGTGCGCAGCACGTTGTCAGGGGGGCTGGGTACACAGCATCGTGCCGTCCGTCCGCTTCTTGCGATCGGGGTCGAGGACTGAGCGGGTCCGGAGATGTGACCCACAAGGCCTTCTGCCCATCGCCCTCGCAGTCACCCCACAGGGCATCGATGGTTTGTGCGCCGGACTCGTGGGACCTCAGGTGCTCGGGGTGCACACCGGGCTGAACGGGAGATCGCCGGGGACGTACAGGTCCCACTCAGTCTCCGTGACGGCACGCCACAGGCCTGATCGACCCAGAGGTCGGCGCCCAGCAACGCGTCCACGACCGACTCGCCGATCGGCATCCGGAGCGAGTCGGTGGCCGGGTCGTACCAGCCCGGTTCCGCGGCCGCACTCACTGCTCGCCCAGCTGGGACGGTGACCGGAACCCCTTCGCCGACCTCGTAGCGCCGGACCGTCCCATCACGCAGTGACATCGCCCGAACCGACCCGTCGGCGTTGAACCCGAACGTCATGACCGAGCTGACGCCCGGCACCGTCTCGATCGCCTTGGTCGCAAGGTCGACGACCACGGCACGGCCCGTGTCCGTCGATCCGATCGCCAGCCGAGTGCCAGCGGGGTCGAGGGCCACGGTGTCTGCAGGGGTGACGATGGTGTCCGCCAGGTTCCCGTCGGCGTCGTACGTGGCCACGGTCCCGTCGGCGCCGATCACGTGCAATCCGCCCGCTGCGGTCGGCTGGAGGACGCCTATCAGGGCGCCCGTATCCACCGTGAGCGCAACTTCCGCAGGCCCGGGCCGCAGCCGCACGAGGACGGCTTCTTCGGTCCGGTCAGGCCGTCGGCCGTGGACGGCGTAGTAGCCCCCGAACATCGTGCCGCTTCCCTGCCAGAGGTTGCCGATGACTCCCTCGACGCTGCCGAGGTAGCCTGAACCTCGGCGTCGGTCATCGACTCCGCCACCCCCGGGGATATCCCCCGTGCGGCGACGGTCTTCGTCATGACGCCGGACTGCTCGACTAGGTCCACGTCCAGTACGCGCCGACCACCCTGGGTTCGGGGGCTCCGCTGCTCCCGCGGCGGATCGACCTCGCCCTGCTCGACCTGGACCGCAACCGGGACTTCGCCTGCGGACGGTACCGCGTCCGTCGCTGACCATCGAGTGGGGCCAAGGGGCAGCGGCCCGGAACCGGCGGACTTCTGTAGATCACCGACAACCCGGGCTGCTCCGCGGACAGCGCAGGAAACGATCACGTGAACAGTCCGGCGCAGGCTTGCCAGGGTCACGACCAGCGTGCGAGCGTGATCAGTGCGGCACTCGGACGGAGCTCTCCGTTCATGGGTGGTCGTTGGGTCCACGGGCCGATGCCGACTGGGAGGTGGCTGGATGATACGAACAGTGCCCAGCAGCCTGCGAGAGCAGATTGAGCTGATCCACTACTCGCTATTGAGGGCGACCGTTGCGTGGCTCGTTCCCGCGGCGGTCCAGTTCGATGAGCAAGATCCCATCCTCGGCGCTGGTCGATGATCCGGGGCTAGTCGCCGGAGGCGTACAAGTCCATATGGGCCTCGTACACAGGGTCGCGGGTCTGTGGCCTGCGGTGAA
Source organism: Candidatus Nanopelagicales bacterium (assembly GCA_049688395.1). Taxonomy (GTDB): domain Bacteria; phylum Actinomycetota; class Actinomycetes; order S36-B12; family CAIYMF01; genus Prado023. The sequence goes on along the minus strand of JBAVKQ010000189.1, from coordinate 4,905 downwards.
GTGCGGTGGTGGACCTCGGTGTCTGGGTCGACCAGCAGGGCGGCGACCGGGGAGCCGGACCGGGCCCGGGGTCAGGTCGCTGGTGGGCGGCCGCGCTTGCGGACCTGGTGGGTGAGGGTGTCGGCCACGACATCGGTGGCCTCGCCGACGGGGAGCCCTGCCTGCCGCAGCGTGGTGTACGTGGCGGGATGGACCAGGCTGGCCACCGCTTTGCCGAGAGTCTCGTCGTCGATGCCGCCGTTGGCTTGCTCACCACCGCGCTCGTCGAGGCGCTGCTGTCGGAGTCGACCCGAGCCAGCCACGCAGCCGCCACCGACCTGGTGCGCGACTGCTTCACCCGGGCCGACCGGGCGCGCATGGCCAACGCGGCCGTATCCATCTCGCTGCGGCGCGAGGACCTCACCCCCCTGCTGGGCTCGGTGCAGGCACCGACCTTGTTCCTCACCGGCCGCGGTCGGTCGCCTGACCCCCGGGCCGCTGCGGGTCGGCACCGAGCACGCGTTCGTGCGCCGTTTCGCCGGGGGTGAGGTCGCCTCGCGAAACCGGTTCGTCACCTTCGACCCGGGGCCGGTTCGTCGCCTTTCGAGTTCCCCAGGGCTCGATCACCGGCCGCGGCTCACGTGCTTCTCGCGGTCTTCTACGCCGGACGAGGGACGAGCGTGGGCGTGCAGGACGCCGCCGAGTGGGCCGGTCCCGCGAACGACGTAGTCGGTGCGGTGGCATCCGCGGGGATGGTGCCGATGGCCCTGGGCATGTCTGCCTGCCTCGGCCGGCCGCGGAGCCTGGTGGTGGCCACTTGGGCCGCTGTCGGCGCGATGGTCATCAACGTCGCCGCGTCGGTCCTGCTGCTGCGCGACATCATCCCCTTCACCGCTCAGGCCGCCGCCGTACCGGCCGTCGCGATCATCTTCGGCTGGCTGCTGCTCGTCGGACGGGTTGGACGGGCACCGCGACGCCTGACCGCCGAGCTGAGCACCGCCGTGGTCACCATCGGGCCGGGGTGCTCGGCGCCCTCGCTCTCCTCGGCGCAGCAGCCCTGCTCCCCAGCGCATCAAGGGGCCAGGTGCTCCTCGGCGAGTGGCTCGGACCGGCCGCTGCCCCCGGGCTTCGAGGATGTCAGTCCGGGACGGCGACGTTTTCGGACTTGGTCGTGGACGGCATCATGAACATGAACCTGCGCATGAAGAACAGGGTCATCTTCTGACGCCCGGTGACGTCCCCGGTCTCGACGACGGACTTGAGACTGGCCAGGATGCCCTTCCACGTCGAGTCGACCTTGTCCATCTTCGCCCCGGCCGGCCAGCCGCTGTTGACCAGGGTGACCCGGGTGCCCTGCGGAACGGCCTCCAGATGCCAGGTCACCACAGTCAGCGGGTCTTCGCGCATCGTGAGGACCTGGGTGTGGCTGAACTTCGTCGGTGGATCGCACTCCAGTACCCGCCCGACCATGAAGGTGCGCGACCCGTCCTGGGACTTGTAGCAAAGCGGGTCACCCGGGCGGAAGCTGGTCTGCAGGACAGCGTCCAGTTGTGCTCGCTGCCGGGCGCCTATCTTGGTGATCTCGGCCCACACCGTGTCGATGGGTGCCGCGATCGTGATCGAATGCCGGATCTCTGTGTCAGCCACTTCGTTTCCTGTCCTCGGAGGTATCGTCTGGCTGGGCGGAGGCCTCGGCCTCGTCGCGCACGGCGATCGGGGCCGCAGCCCAGGGTCCGCTGGTTGGTGAGATCCACCGGTGGTGGATTTGTTGAAGGGGTGCCGCGTTGAGGTAGTTGACCCGCTGCCGACCGTGCTTCTCGGTGAGCACAAGGTCGGCCTCGCGCAGCACGGTTAAGTGGGCCATCACCACGTGCCGGTCCTTGCCCAGCGCGGTCACGAGGGCTCCGGTCGTGGCAGGGGACTCGAACAGCTGGTCGAGGATCTGGCGTCGGGTGGAATGCGCCAGCGCCTTCCACACGTCACCACCCCGATCATGTGACGAATACATTACGTAAACGATCTCTTACGTAATCTCGGGTGTCAAGACCCTGGGCTGCCCTGGGTGACCGGCCTCGCCCCGATCCTGACCCCGATCGCAGCGACCTGGCTCGTGGTCCACCCGGATCGGCGCCATCTTCACACAACCGCGCCGCAGGGAGGTCACGGTGCTCCCGCTCAACTTCGTGCTCCTGGCCCCTGGCGGCAGTTGTCGCAATCGGCCGGTTCTCAAGCGGTGCTGGGCGCCGGCGCGCGGTTGTGGCAGCCTTTGCTGCATGCAGATTGACGTGACCAGGCGAATCGCCGCTCCGGGCGACCGGGTCTGGGCGCTGCTCACTGACATTGCGACCAGCCCGCAGGTGATGACGGCCATCGAGTCCGTCGAGTTGCTCGAGGGTCACGAGGAGTTCGGTGTTGGGACACGGTGGCGGGAGACCCGGACGATGTTCGGCAAGCGTGCCACGGAGCAGATGACCGTGTCTGTCCTCGACCCGGGCCGCTCGTACACGGTTGTTGCCGAGAGCAGCGGAGCGAAGTACGCGTCGACGTTGGTGGTCGTCCCCGAAGGTGATGCGGCGTGCACTCTCACGATGACCTTCGGCGGTGAGCCCACGTCCACAGTGGGTCGGATCATGGCGGCCACCGTGGGCCGGTTGTTCATCGGGGCGACCCGCAAGGCACTCGAGGCGGACCTGGCCGACATCGCACGTGCCGCGGAGTCGCCCGGCCCCTGATTGATGCGGACGATCTGTGCATCCTGCCTGGCGCAGCCGGCGAGGAGGGTCAGTCCCGTTCCATCAAGGCCCCATCGTCACAGCATCGCCGCGGGTGATCCCAGAGCAGCGCTCGGCCAGATCATGCGCCGTGCGCCCGGAGGCCTCAGATGGGCACAGATCGGGAGCTGTTCGGGGGGACCGCCAGACGATGCGTCGGAAGAACCGCAACGTGGGCTGATCGCTGTCATCGGTGGGGGACCGACTGCCGCCCATCGCCGTGATCCCATGCGGCCTGTTCCGGATCGCCCTGCTGCCCTGGTTGCCGGCCTGCTGTCCTCGCACTCGGTGCTGAGCCCTGTGGTTCCACTCGAGCGCCGCGGCGGCGTCCACTCCTTCGGACCGCGGTGAACCCGTCGTTGTCCCTCCTCGTGGGGTGTACCAGCAGCCCGGGGTACCGGTAGTGTCGCCTGACCTGACCTCATGGAGGAGACATGGAACTCGGAGCGTTCTCGGTGTCGCTGTCGGTCAAGGACATCCACGTGTCACGTGCCTTCTACGAGAAGCTCGGCTTCACCTCGATGGGCGGCAACGTGGAGGAGAACTGGGTCATCCTCACCAACGGCTCCACGGTCATCGGCCTCTTCCAGGGAATGTTCGAGGACAACATCCTGACGTTCAATCCCGGGTGGGACCAGGCAGCCCACGAGGTCGACCCGTTCACCGATGTCCGCCAGATCCAGGCCCATCTCAAGGCCGCCGGCATCGCGTTGACGGTCGAGGTGGACGAGGCCACCGCCGGCCCGGCCCACATCATCATGACCGACCCCGACGGCAACACCATCATGGTCGACCAGCACCGCTGAGACGGCCGTTGCGGTCAGTCAGCCGGGCATGGTGCACAGGCTCACGCGATGCCGGGTGATCGGGTCTCAGCCAGTCCTGCCGGCGCGCCGAGGTGGCAACGCCGCACGGCCACGAGGGGGGCTCCTCAAATGCTGCGGATGACCGACGAAGGGCAATGCCTGGCCTGGGTCGGGCAATGTCGCGATCAGGTCGTCGATCGGGGTCGTCGGCGTCGTCAGGGGTTTAGGGCAGCCCGGACAAGCACACCTGCGGTCGCTCGAGCGGTGTTCGGGCTCTCCGGGTCGGCGTCCAGGGAGCCGCTTGCCAGTCCACCGTCCAGCAGGAGTGTCAGCGCCCGAGCGAGCTCGTCGGGGTCGCGTGCCCCGGCGCGCTGGGCGAGGTCACGGATCCAGGCGAGCACGTTGTGCTTGTGGACCACGGTCCGGTCGTGGATAGGTGTTCCCGGTGCGGTCTCGGCGGCGGCGTTGATGAATGCGCAGCCCCGGTACCCGGGTCTGCGGCAGGCGGTCGCTAGGGCGTCGAAGAGGCCGACGAGTTGGTCGCCCGGTTCGGGTCCCGATGCCTGCGCGGCAGCATGGAGCTGGCCGGTCCACACGGAGTCGACCTTGTCCAGGTAGGCCAGGATCAGGTCGTCCTTGGCCGGGAAGTGCCGGTAGACCATCGTCGAGGCGATCACCACCCTGGCAAGAGCCCTGCACCTCGATGTCATCGCCGAGGGCGTCGAAACCCCCGAGCAACTGGCGGCCCTGCGCACCCTGCGCGTGCCCGCCGCGCAGGGCTACTACTGGTCCCGACCCAAACCCGCCAGAGACCTGACCGGATGGATACCCACCACGACAAGCACCCGGCGCGCCGCACGACCCTGCCAGCGCCTGAGGGGTTCAAGACCGCGGGGAAGCCCGCGGGTTCGTATGACTTTCAGTGGGTGGGGCTGTGCGATGGTCCGCACGCGATCGGCCGGTCGAGTGCGACACGAAGCGCTTGTGAACGGGGACGGGGCTGACCGGGGCCCGGGCGGTGATTGATGACACGCATCGGACCGGCGCGGCGGAGGGCCGTTCCTTGACCCAGTCCACCCAGATCAGCCCACAATGCTCCATGACCGGACCCGAGCGCCCGCAATCAGCTGTCGACTCGAGGGTCCGCAATGCGCGGCTGTTCGATGATCTCGCCGAGAGCTATGACGCCGTGGGTGTCGAGTTCTTCGCGCCCATCGCACTGGGTCTGGTCGACGCGCTGGCCCCGGCACCGGGTGAGAGGGTTGCCGATCTTGGGTGCGGCAAGGGAGCGTTCCTGCTGCCCGCGGCCCGCGCGGTCGGCCGTCGGGGCCGGGTGGTCGGGGTGGACG
>JBAVKQ010000188.1:0-2095 GCA_049688395.1 Candidatus Nanopelagicales bacterium | reverse complement strand
GGTGGGAAGGCCACCCGGTGGCCGCCAGTCGGCCCTCCCACTCCACGAGCCCGACGCGGTTTCGACCGCGCACCGTCCCGGCCTACGCGGGAGCGCCCGCCACCCGATCGAATCCTCTATTTCGGAGATCGGCGCAGCCGACTCGGCCACGCCGAGCCGCGAAGAGAGCCCTGGTCGCACATGATTGGGGCATGGGTGATCAACTCATCGTTCTTCTGATATGGGGTGACGGCTTGTCAAGGGCAGGGTGAGGCGCCCGTCGCTGGTTGCGACGGGCGCCTCGTCTTCGCCGGGCGGGCGGTGGGCTGTGGGCGTGTCGTGTCGACGCGCGGTCAGTCTGATATCCGCGGGTTGGCTACCGCAGGAAGGGTGTTTCGGCAGGAGCGGCGTGCGTGTCTAGGGTCGAGCGTCGTCGAGTCGTTGGTCCTCGGCTGCTCATAGAAGAGACGCGGATCACTCCTCGCGCTGCCATCAGCCTGATGCCCTATGGCGAAGGGTCTGGGTCGGGCTACTCCTCGAGCACGGCCAGGGACCAGCACCAACCGGCGAGCTCGCGGGCGATCGCGGTGTTGGCCACGCTGTTCTTCTTCTTGCGTTCGATGAAGCTCACCCAGCGTGCGTGCAGACGTCGGTTGCCTAGGTCCCCGCGCGCCCGCGCTGCTGGCGTTGCGAGTTCCCAGCGGTCGCGCATCGTCTTGCCGGGTCGGTAGCGGGAGCGGTGGTGCCAGGCTGCCTCGACCAGAAGCCGGCGGACGTGGCCGTTGCCGGTCTTGGTGATGGGTCCCTGCGACCGCGAAGAACCCGAGGAGTGCTCGCTGGGCACCAGTCCGACGAACGAGCCGATGGTGTTGCCGGTGAACCGGTCCCAGTCACCGATCTCGACCGCGAGCGCGAACGCGGTCAACGTGGAGATCCCTCGAAGACAACCCAACCGTCGCACGAGTGGGGTGAACTCGCAGTCCGCGGCCAGTGCCGCGATCTGCCCATCGAGCCGGTCTCTGCGTGCGGTCGTGGTCAGCATCGTGTCGTAGTCGGAGTCGAAGGTGGCCTGACTGACCGGGCTGGTGAAGCGCTGGCGCCGCAGCCAGGCGTCGTGCTTACCCGTCCAGGCATCGCCGTCGCAGTAGACGATTCCGTGCCGCAGCAGCAGCTTTGACAGCCGGTGCCGGGCCCGCATCAGGTCACCACGGGAGTCTTCCCGAGCCCGGACCAGATCACGGGCGGCCTCCTGGTCGGCGGTCGGGATCGCGACCGAGGTGATCTCGTCGAGCCGCAACAATCGAGCCAGATGGATCGCGTCCTTGGCGTCGGTCTTGACCCGATCACCGGCTGGCTTCTGCAGCTTCGAGGGTGCAGCGACCTCGCATCGGATCCCCGCAGCGATCAGGTGACGGTAGAGCCCGAACCCGGTCGGGCCCGCCTCGTAGACCACCGCGACCGGGCCGGGCAGGCCGTTGAGCCAGGACCGGACGTGCTCATAGGACGGAGTCAGCATGGACTGGAACAGTTCGCCCGTGACGCCATCGATCGCCGCTGCCGCAACAGATCGGGCGTGCACGTCGAGGCCAACACTCGTACGCTCGGTAAACACCGGGGCCTCCCACAATTGTCGGATAGGCCGAGCAGGCAGCCCCCGCTCGGTAACCCACGAATCTTGTGAGTGAGGCCCCGGCCCGCAACCACTCGAGCCGAGCAGTCCGTCATACCTTCTAGGCTGCACCCACCCAGACGAGAAGGGACCCGATCCGTGAGCGACCTGAATCCCCGGACGCAGCCACCCAACGCCAAGACGATCGCCGCTATCGTCCTGGCGGTCCTTGCTCTGGTCTTCGTCTTCCAGAACACCAAGAAGGGCAGCGTCAACTTCCTGTTCTGGACGGTCTCCCTGCCGGGCTGGATCTGGCTGCTGATCGTCTTCGCCCTGGGCCTGGTCGTCGGGTCCCTGGTCCCCTGGTTGCGTCCCCGCAAGAAGGGCTGACCGGCGCTCCCACGGCCCCGGCGGACGTCATACGCACTGGTGGTCCTGACCCACGATTCCTATGACGCCCCAGCGCAACGTCATCGCCATTGGTCGTCCGGACGACCAGTTCGTATG
>JBAVKQ010000187.1:0-1791 GCA_049688395.1 Candidatus Nanopelagicales bacterium | reverse complement strand
TCGAAGCAGCTGCCCTGCGCGAGGGTCGCTCGGTCAACGCCTGGCTGGTGCGGGCCGCCGCCGCTGCGATCGAGCCCTCGGAACCCATCCCGCCGAGCGTGCCCAGCCCCCCGGCGGCCTCCCGCCGCGGCTCCAAACGGGTCACCGGCTGGGCACAGTGAACGAGAGGAACACCATGACGACCTTCCCCACCCCCACGCCCATCGCGGTCACCATCGAGGCGAACTTCGCCGACGTCCAGATCGTGGCCAGCGACCGCCCCGACACCGTGGTCGATGTCCGCCCGACCGATCCCGACGATCGCGCCCACGTCGAGGTCGCCGAGGCCACCCGCGTCGAGCTGCTCGGCGACCAGATGCGGGTGATCGCCCCGAAGCCGAGCCTGCTGGCCCGGATCCTCAACTCCCCCTCGCTCGACATCGTGATCAGCCTGCCGAGCGGATCCGCCGTGCGCGCCGACCTGGGGGCGGGCAACGTCGAGGCGACGGGCACCCTGGGCCAGTGCACGGTCCACACGGGCGCCGGCAACATCCGCCTGGGCGACACCGGGGCGCTCGATGCGCGCAGCGGCACCGGCGACATCGTCGTCGCCAACGTCGCCGGCGACGCCACGATCGAGACGCCGGCCGGCCACACCCAGATCGCCTCGGCCACCGGTGATGTCGCCATCAAGAATGGCAGCACCGGCCCACGCATCGGCGCGGTCGGGGGTGACCTGCGGGTCCGCGCCGGGCACGGGCGCATTGAAGTCGAGTCAGTTGCGGGCAGCGTCGATGCCCGAACCGCCCACGGGGCCGTGGTCATCGGGGTCACCACCGGTGCCGACGTCGACCTCAAGACCTCACACGGCGACCTTGAGGTGGGCATCCCCGACGGCCGCGCCGTGTGGCTGGACCTCGACACGAAGTACGGCCGGGTGGTCAGCGAGTTCGTCCCGACAGTCGACACGCCCCCAGCTGGCGGGTCCTCGGTGCGCATCGTCGGGCGCACGTCGTACGGCGACATCCGGATCCGGCGGATCGGCGACACCCTGGACACCGACGGGACGGCGTGACCATGAACACACCCACGCCAGCGATCGAGGCCGTCGGCCTCACCCGCCGCTACGGCGAGGCCACCGTCCTCGACGTCGAGAGCCTGCAGGTGGGCCAGGGAGAGGCCGTGGCCCTCCTCGGCCCCAACGGTGCGGGCAAGACCACGATGGTGAACATCCTGTCCACCCTGATCAAGCCCACGACCGGAACCGGGCGCGTCCTGGGCCACGACGTGGTCCACGAGGCCGACGCGGTCCGCAGGCTGATCGGCGTCACCGGCCAGTTCTCCGCAGTGGACGACCGGCTCACCGGCCGGGAGAACCTCGCCCTCATGGCCGACCTGCACCACCTGCCCCGCGCCCAGGGTCGCGCCCGGGCCGCCGAGCTGCTCGACACGTTCGAGCTGGTCGAGGCCGCCGACCGGGTGCCCACCACCTACTCCGGGGGCATGCTCCGCCGCCTGGACCTCGCGATGACCCTGATCGGCCGGCCGAAGATCATCTTCCTCGACGAGCCCACCACCGGGCTGGACCCCCGATCCCGGCGGACCGTCTGGGAGATCGTGCGCGGCCACCTGCGCGAGGGCGTGACCATCCTGCTCACCACCCAGTACCTGCACGAGGCCGACGAGCTCGCCGACCGCGTGGTCGTGCTCGACGCCGGTCGCATCGTCGCCGATGGCCCCCCGGATGCACTCAAGCGCCAGGTGCCGGGCGGGCATGTCCGGGTCACCTTCGACTCCGACGAGCACCTGGCC
>JBAVKQ010000186.1:0-5626 GCA_049688395.1 Candidatus Nanopelagicales bacterium | reverse complement strand
TGGGAAGCCACCCATCCGGGATGAACAACGCCGTCAACAAGCCCCACGCGATGATCGCCGCGATATTGGGCATGATCATGTTCGACAAGAACGTGCCGAACTTCTGCACCCGAACCCGCAGCGATGTGCCTGGGGGCTGCGAATAGTCGATCGTTTGCGTTGTCATACGGGGATGTCCTTCCGAGATGATCGTCGTCTCGCGGGTATGGAACGACGGGCGTGGCAACCTCGTCAGGGTGTTCGAGGGGGCCTCGATCACGCCGACACATGGGAGGCTATCGGGTTGCTGCACATATGTCCAGAGCAGATATTCAGCAGTCTCTCTCCACCGCCCTCGACGCCGAGGCCGGGACGCGAAGCGACGCTGAATCCTGGGGGCGCCCTTGTGGTCCGAGGTCGAATCGTGCACATTCGTGCTGGACGCCGGTGCACGCACCTGATACATTCCGCTTGTCGCGTGATCGAGACCCCTCGCGAACACGGCGAAGGACGATCGCAACCCGAACCCGGAGGAACCATGACATCGCAGTACAGCCGATACCACGCCGCCGAACACGCCCTGCCGGAACGAGGCTGGGCCTGGAATCTGTATGGTGCGGGCGAAGAGAACATGGGCAAGGACGGTCAGCCCGAGCTGCTGCCCATCCCCGAACCCAATGCCGACCAGATGCTGGTGCGCATCGACAGCGTGGGACAGTGCTTCTCCGATGTGAAGATCATGCGCCAGGGCGGGAGCCACCCGAAGCTCTACAATCGCGATCTGTCCCAGGAGCCCACCCGGCTGGGGCACGAGGTCAGCCTGACGGTCGTCGAAGTCGGAAAGAACCTGAAGGGCCGGTATCACCACGGCCAGCGGCTGGCCGTGCAGCCCGATATCTATCAGGATGGCAAGAGCACGGCCTACGGCTACACCATTCCCGGGGGACTGATCCAGTATCACCTGATGGGCTCGGAGATGCTCGACACCGACGACGGCGTCTGCCTGCTGCCCGTCAGCGACTCGATGGGGTATGCCGAGGCGTCCACGCTGGAGCCTTGGGGGTGTGTGATGGCGGCCTACACCCAACGTCGCCGCCTGGATCCCAAGACCGGCGGGATCATGTGGATCATGGGCCGGCCGGGAGATCAGCGGCAGTACCTCTTCTCCTCGGGCCTGGACGCCCCGGCCACTATTGTGATGACCGACACGCCCGCCACAGTGGCGGCGCTGGTGGAGCAGACCTCGGCGACGAAGATCGTGCGCAATGGCATCGGTCCCGACGACTATCAGGCTTTGGTCGACGAGCTGACTGACGGCATCGGCTTCGACGATATCGTCATGCTCGATCCCCGTTCCGCTCCATTGGTGGGCGCCGTGGCGAAACACATCGCCCGGCGGGGCACCCTCAACCTGGTGGGCCAGACCGCCCTGGACGGCCTGGTGAACACCGACGTGGGCCGCCTGCATTACGACTACACCGCCTACCTCGGCAGCCACGGACCGGACATCGCCGCCTCGTATGGGGAGGCGCGCAACCGCTGTGACCTGCGCTCGAAGGGCACCACCGTCTTCGTGGGCGCCGGCGGCCCCATGGGGTTGATGCATGTCCAACGGGCCATTCAACAGCCCGACGGCCCGCGCAAGATCGTGGCCACGGAGATGAGCGATGACCGCCTGAAGAGCCTGCAGGATCGTCTGGCCCCCCTGGCGCAGAGCAACGGCTGCGAGTTGTTCACCTTCAATCCCCAAACGCAGGACCAATCCCTGCACGATTTCGTCATGGAGATCACCGACGACCAAGGGGCCGACGATGTGGTGGTCAGCGTCCCCATTGCCGAGGTGATGGCCGAGGCCGACACGCTCATGAATCCCGAAGGGATGCTGGTCTTCTTCGCCGGTGTTCCCAACGGCACCCTGGCGCCGTTGAACCTGAGCGCGGTCTACCTCAACAATGCCCAATACACGGGAACCTCCGGATTGACCATCGACGACCAGCAGCAGGTGGTGGACCTGGCCGATCGTGGTGAGCTGTCTCCGGGTTCCATCGTGGGCGCCATCGGCGGCATGCAGGAGGCCGCGGAAGGCCTGCGGGCACTGGTCGAAGGCCGCTACTCCGGCAAGGTCATCATCTTCCCCCAGATCCACGACCTTCCCCTGATGGGACTCGGCGAGCTGAAGGAGAAGCTGCCGGAAGTCGCCGAAAAGCTGGGACCCGGCGACATGTGGACCAACGAGGCGGAGCAGGCGCTCTTCGAGAAATACTGGAGAGCGTGATGGCGACGTAGGTCGTCATCACCACTGCCACCTGAACACTCACTTCGCGGAGGGACACGTCGTCGACCTCGCCTGGCACCGTGAGGAGAACTCACCTGCACCTCAGCCGATGTCCCGTCTGAAGGTCGTCAGCCGGCCGATCGCGACCAGCACGAGCGCGTACCCCAGCAGGGTCAGCGTGCCCTGCCAGGCCGGCAGCAGGTCAGCCAGCCCGGAGCTGACGTACAGGCTCGAACCGGCGATCGACTCGCCCGCGGCGCCGGGCAGGAACTTGCTCACGCCCGTGGTCGCGTCGAACTGCGCGAGCAGCAGGCGCAGCAGCGGCTCCACGAACTGTGTGAAGGCCAGCAGCACCACGATGGCAGCCACCTGGTTGGTCAGCACCGCGCCGAACCCGACCCCGACCAATGCCCACAGGACCAGCGCCAGCACCGACCGCGCGATCGTGGACCAGACCGCGGCGTCGCCTAGCAGGGTCGGCTCGCCCATGATCGCCAGCGTCGCCGCGCCGGCGGCAACCGTGCCGACGGTGCCGACGATGGCCAGCAGCAGCGCGTAGGGCAGGATCGCCACGAGCTTGGCCGCCAGCACGACGGTGCGCCGCGGCTCGGCCAGCAGGGTCGGGGTGATGGTCCGGTGCCGGAACTCCCCGGTGACGCTGAGCGCCCCGAGGATCGCGGGGAAGATGTAGCCCAGCGCGACGGCCAACGTGTACACGGAGGTCGCGATCGCCATCGGATCGAGCATGGCGGTCCCGCCCAAGTCACCCCCGCCGGCACCCGGACCAGCCTCCTGCGCTGCGCGGGCGCCCATGACCAGGGAGAACGCCATGATCAGGCCGATGACGGCCATATAGCCGAACATGACCAGGGTGGTCAGCCACCAGGTGCGGGTCGTGGCGACCTTGCGCAGCTCGGTGCGCAGTGCGGCGATCATCGGACCGCTCCGGGAGTCTGCGGGTCCGAGGCGGGCTCCGACGGTCGGGCGGGACCTGGATGGTCAGGACCTGGATGGCCAGAACCCGGATGGTCAGGACCTGGATGGCCGCCTACTGGCCCCAAGAGGTCGGGGTCCGCGGTCAGCTGCAGGAACAGCGACTCCAGGCTGGTTCCCGCCCCGGCCAGCTCGTGGACCTCCAGGCCGCGCACGAACGCGGCCGCTCCGACCTGCGCGGTCACCACGTCCTGGATCAGCGCCGTGGTCTGCGTCTCGAAGGTGGTGACCGCAGTCCAGTCCTGCTCGGCAACCAGCGCGGCCAGCCCCGCGTCGTCCGGGCTGCTGATCCGCACTGCCGGACGGGCCATCGCCTCCAGTTGGGCCAGCGACGAGGCGTGCACCAGCCGCCCGCGCGCGATGATCACGACGTCGTCGACGGTCTGGGCCACCTCGGAGAGCACATGGCTGGAGACCAGAACGGTGCGTCCCTGCCCGGCCAGGTAGCGCAGGAACTGGCGCAGCCATGCGATCCCCTCCGGGTCCAACCCGTTGGCCGGCTCGTCGAGCAGCAGCACCTGCGGATCACCGAGCAGCGTCGTGGCCAGTGCCAGGCGTTGACGCATGCCCGTCGAGAACCCACCGACCCGCCGGCCAGCCGCCTCGGCCAGCCCGACCATGGCCAGCACCTCGTCGCAGCGGGCGTCACCCACCCCGATCTGCGGGGCGTACACCCGCAGGTGATCACGCGCGGTGCGACCGGGGTGGAACGACGCGGCCTCCAGCGATGCGCCCACGTGCCGGGCCGGTTGCGGGCGCTCGGCGTAGGGCCGGTCGCCGATCAGGACCGTCCCGGCGTCGGGGGTGGCCAGGCCCAGCAGCAGGCGCAGCGTGGTCGTCTTGCCCGCCCCGTTGGGCCCGAGGAAGCCGGTGACCCGACCCGGCACCACGGCGAAGCTCAGGTCATCGACGGCCAGCACGGACCCGAAACGCTTGGACAACCCGGACACCTCGATGACACCGGCCTCGGGATCGAAGCCCACAGCGAACTCAGCGGCAGAACTCATGGCTCTACCCTGCCACCCCGACCGCGGGCCTCGTCGGTGTGTACGGAATCGACAATCCGTTGGTCGATTCCGTACACACCGACGGGCAGGTCGCTCAGGCCGCCAAGGTGTCCTCGTCGGAGGTGGGCGGGTCCTGCTCCCCGGCCCCGCTGGCCCGCGCGTCGGCCTCCGGGGCCTTCGGGGTCCGGTTCAACCGGGCGAAAGCATCGTTGGGCAGCGCCAACCGCAGCACCTTGTGCCACGCGGAGGCCACCTGCCGGGGCAGAGTCCCGGTCACGTAAGGCAACTCGTAGCGATCGAACAGGTCTCGGATCCGCGGTGAGATCTCCTGATAGCGGATGCTGGGCAGGTCCGGGTACAGGTGGTGCTCGATCTGGAACGACAGGTTGCCGGTCATCAGGTGCATCGCCCGGGAGCCCGAGATGTTGGCCGAGCCGACCATCTGGCGCACGTACCACTCGCCCCGGGTCTCGCCCTCGATGGAGGTCTTGGCGAAGGTGGCCACGCCCTCGGGGAAGTGCCCGCACATGATCACCGAGTGCGTCCAGACGTTGCGCACCAAGTTCGCGACGAAATTGGCGCTCAGCGTGGCGGCGAAGGCCGGCACCGCCGCGAACGGGTTCACCAACGCGGCCAGCCCCGGGTTCAGCACGTAGTCCTTGCGCACCTGGCGACCGATCTTGCCCAGCACCTTGCGCACGTCGCGCTTGAACGGCCCGTCGACCTTCTTCTTGCCCTTGTAGTACTTGCCGAGCTCGAGGTCGTAGGCCGCGATCCCGTACTCGAAGAAGCACATGTTCACGAAGTTGTACAACGGCTGGCCCAGCGTGGCGCGCGTCCAGCGCTGGTCCTCGTCGACGCGCATGATCCCGTAGCCGAGGTCGTTGTCGCGGCCGACCACGTTGGTGTAGCGGTGATGGATCTCGTTGTGCGAGTGCTTCCACATGTCGGCCGGGGCGACGTTGTCCCACTCCCAGGTGGTGGAGTGGATCGCGGGATCGCGCATCCAGTCCCACTGCCCGTGCAGGATGTTGTGCCCCATCTCCATGTTCTCCAGGATCTTGGCCACCGAGAGCCCGGCGGTGCCCAGCAGCCAGGCGGGCGGGAACCAGGCGAACAGCAGCACGCCGCGCGAGGTCAGCTCGAGCAGGCGCTGGGCCTTGATGACCTTGCGGATGTAGGCGGCGTCGGCCGCGCCGAGGCTGGCGAAGATCTCCTCGCGCAGGGCGTCGAGCTCGGCGCCGATCGCCTCGATGTCGGCCTCGGACAGGTGCGCGACCGGGTTGTCGGCGCGCTTCTGGATGACGGTCATGGGGCTCCTTGGTGGTGGTCTTCGTTGGTGTGCACGGAATCGTCAATCCGTTGGTCGATT
>JBAVKQ010000185.1:0-10413 GCA_049688395.1 Candidatus Nanopelagicales bacterium | reverse complement strand
GCGCCGGCTGACCCCGCGCCGGCTGACCCCGCGCCGGCTGACCCCGCGCCGGCTGACGCCGGCACCGGTGGGTCGCTAGGGTGACGGCCAGTCGCCCGGGAGGAAGCTGTGAGCAGATTCGACACGTGGGTGCGGTCCGTCGGGCAGGACCCCGACCCGCGGTTCACGCTGGCCAACGAGCGCACCTTCCTGTCCTGGGTCACCACCGCACTGGGCCTGCTGGGCCTGGGCCTGGCGGTCGGCACGCTGATCCCCGGTGAGCACTTCTCGCTGAGTGTCCTCGGGTCTCTGTGGGTCCTGCTGGCGGTGGTGATCACGCTGCGCGCGATGCTCCGCTGGTTCCGGTTGGAGCGTGCCATGCGGCAGCAGCGTGGGCTGCCGCTGTCCCGATCCATCCCAGTCCTGGCCGTGAGCCTGGTCCTGCTCTCGGTGGCCACCGGGCTGTTCGTCGGGCTGGCTCAGTGAGACCGCGGTGAGTCCCACGGGTGGCGCCTGGTCCGATCGACCCTCGGACACGGGACTGGCCGGTGAGCGCACCACGTTGGCGTGGAGCCGGATGGGGCTGTCCCTGCTGAGCATCCCCACGGCGCTGTTGGCCTACTCGACGGGTCGGACGACGTTCGCGGCATCCGCAGCGAGCGTGGCCTTCCTCCTGGGGTTGGTCATGCTGGTGGTCTCGTTGCGTCGCCAGCGGGTCGACCCGGACGCGATCTTGTCGGGCCGGCTGGGCCCGGCAGGAACATTGGTCCTTCTTACCGGGGCCAGTGTGCTGATGCTCGAGATCTCCGCAGTTATCCTGATCCTCAGTTGATGGCACTCCTGGGGATTGCGAGCTGGGTGTCCGGCCCGGCCAGCGAGCTGCCAACGGATTCTGGGGTTCTCTGCACCGGGATCCTGCGCCGCGCGGGGCCTGGCTCCGGTAGCTCGCGCCCATGCGGACCTGGCTCATGATTCGGTCCGCCGACTTGTGGTTGTACTCCACCCTGTCGCGCGCCCGGCGTGGCTGGTTCGCCGAGTTGTGGTGGAAACGGCGCGGCGCCCGGCCGGGCTTTCGACCACGCGGAGCGCGAACGCACCACGGCACCGATTGCCGCCCTGTCCTATCAACCACAAGTCGGCGAACCGCCGCGCGGGCACGGTCCCGAGCCGCTACCAAGGAGCCGGCGCCGGGGAGCCGGTTTGCGCCGCCGCCGTCTGAACGGCACGCTCGGAGCCGTGGCGAACAAGGTCGATGTCGTGGTGGTCGGGGCGGGGCTGGCGGGGCTGCGGGCAGCGCAGCTGCTCTCGGCAGCCGGTCGCGATGTCGTGCTGCTCGAAGCCGGTGACGGTGTCGGCGGGCGCGTTCGCACCGACCGCGTGGACGGATTCACCCTCGACCGAGGCTTCCAGCTGTACAACCCCGCCTACCCGGAGGGCCGGCTGGCTTGGCCCGGGCTCGCGATCAACCAGTTCGCGGCCGGCGTCGAGGTGGTCCGCGAGGGCGCTGGCCACCCGTTGGCGGACCCCCGGCGCGCGCCGAGCTCCGCGCTGGTCTCGCTGCGCTCCGTGCGCGGTCTGGGTGCCACCCGCGGACTGGCTGCTTTGGCGCTCTACGGTGCCCGACTGGGCACGCTGGCGCACCCGCGCCCCCCGAAGGCCGCGGATGCTGCGCAGCCGATCAGCCAGGCGCTGCGCTCCGCCGGTGTCGACGCCACGACGCTCGACGCAGTGGTCCGCCCCTTCCTGTCCGGCGTTCTCGCCGACGACGAGCTGAGCACGCCGCGAGCCGTGGCCGACCCGATCCTGCGCACGTTCCTGGCCGGCACGCCCGGCGTCCCCGACGGCGGCATGGAACAGCTCCCGCGCCGGTTGGCCGCCGACCTGACCGTGCACCTGAACGCGCGGGTGACCCGGGTTGCGCCCGGCCGGGTCGAGACCGCCGACGAGCAGTGGTTGGCCAGCGACGTGGTGGTCGCGGTCGCCGATCCGGCCGGGCTGGTCCCGGCGTCTGCGGCCACCGGCTGGCGCGCGCTGACCACCTGGTACTTCGCCGCAGCCGGACTCCCGCAGCAGCACCGGATGCTGCTGGTCAGCCCGGACAGCATGCTGGCGAACGTGGCCGTGCTCAGCGACGTGGCGCCCACCTATTCCCCGCCCGGCCGAACGCTCGTCGCGGCCTCAGCGGTCGGATACCACGACTCGGCCCGGACGCAGGACATCGCCCAGCGCGACGCGGCGGCGATGCTTGACGTGGCCCCGAGCGAGCTCGAACCCGTGGCCCACTACCCGATCGCCGAAGCGCTGCCGGAGATGTCGGCGGCATCGTCGGCGGGGCGGGGACCGGTCGTCGTCGGGGGGATCGTCCTGGCCGGCGATCACCGCAGCGCGCCGAGCATCAACGGCGCGCTGGCCAGCGGTCGGCGGGCGGCCGAGCTACTGGGTGCCTGACTGAGGTCCAGGCAGGGCGGCCGACCTGCTCGGTGCCTGACTGAGGTCCGGGCCGGGCGGAGCCAACGCAGCAGAAGCACGGGCGACTCCTGAGCGGCCCTGCACACGTGTGGTCGAGACGACCCTCGAGGTCGGCCGCCCGGGCACGCCCTGCGTCGCGTGGGATCGACGGCCGCGTGATCAGGCATGGGCCCTGCGCCCGGGGGTACGGTCCGGGGCATGTCCTCGCCCCCACCGCCGATGCCGTTCGCCGCAGGTGGTGCGGGCGGCCCCGACCCGGTCGCGCAGCCGCTGCACCTGACCCGACGCACCCATGTCTCCTACGCCTTCGGATCGGTCGGTACCGGCGTGTTCGCCACCGTGCCCGGACTGGTCCTTGCGTACTACTTGACCAACACGCTGGGCGTGGCCGCCGGCGTGGCTGCCTTCGTGGTCGCGGTCCCGAAGGCCTGGGACGTGATCGTCCTGCCGATCGTCGGTCGGTTCTCCGACCGCGCCGCAGCCAGGGTGGGCAGCCGGCTGCCGTTCCTCAAACTGGCCGGGATCCTGCTGCCGCTGTCCTTCATCCTGATCTTCTCGGTCCCGCCTGCCTTCGGGCCGTGGGCGGCTGCGGCGTGGGTGTTCCTGACGTTCATCGTCGCCTCGACGGCGTTCGCGCTGTTCCAGGTGCCCTACATCGCGCTGTCCGCGGAGCTCACCGACGATGCTGCCGAGCGCTCGACACTGATGGCCTGGCGAGTGGCGTTCCTCACCGTGGCGATCCTGCTCGGTGGGGCGCTGGCCCCGCTGATCCGCGACGCGCTCGGTGGGGCGTACCTCGGCCATTTCGTGATGGGCCTGTTCATGGCCGGCCTGATGCTCGCCGGGATCTGGCTGTGCGTGATCGGCTTGTCGAAGGCCCCGGCCCGGGTGGCCCCCGCAGCGGAGGGCAGCCTCGTCGACCAGCTACGCGTGGTACGCCACGACGCCGGCTTCGTCGCCCTGCTGGTGGGATTCGTGATCCAGGCGCTGGGCTTCGCCGCGATGCTCGGCGCGGCCCAGTACTACGCGACCTACATCGTCGAGCGGCCCACCGCGATCACGATCCTGTTCGTCTGCCTGGTGGCCCCGGCGATCGTGGTGATGCCGTTCTGGAACTGGGTCGCGCACCGGTACGGCAAGACCCGCGGGTTCCTGGCTGCCTCGGGGGTGTTCCTCGTCGGTGCGCTGATCCTGCTCGCGGGGGGCCGCAACCTCGGGCTGGGGATGATCGCCGCGGCGATCGCCATCTGCGGCGTCGCGTACGGCGGCTGCCAGATGTTTCCCCTGGCGATGATGCCCGACGCCGTGGCCGCCGATCGGGAGCGCACCGGCAAGGCCCGCGCCGGGGTGTTCACCGGCATGTGGACCGCCGGCGAGACGCTGGGCTTCGCGCTCGGCCCGGCCCTGGTGCTGACCGTCCTGGCCGTCACCGGGTTCGTCTCCAGCCAGGCCGACGAGCAGGTGACCCAGCCCGACTCGGCGGTCACCGGCGTCCTGATGGCGTTCACCGCGGTGCCGGCCGTGCTGATCCTGATCAGCCTGCCGTTCATCGGCAAGTACGGCGCCGAGACCGCCAAGGCCGACGCCCTTTCCACAGATGGAGGAACTCCCGCATGAGCCCGTCGCTGCCCCCCGCGTTCCCCGAGAACGGCCTGCCCGACGAGGTGATCCTCGCCCACCTGGCCGCCCTGCGCGAGCTCGACGTGCCCACCAAGGGTGGGCGCACCACCTCGTACGTGTACGACTCGGGCATCGACGCGCTCGAGGACTTCGGCGTGCGGGCCTTCGCGATCTCCCAGCACGTCAACGGCTTGGACCCGACGGCGTTCCCGAGTTTCGCGGCAGTCGAGAACGACCTGGTCGCCGCGGCGCTGAGCCTGCTCGGCTCGGGCAGCCTGGACGAGGTCGGGACGATGACCAGCGGCGGGACCGAATCGTGCGAGCTGGCCGTCCTGGCCGCCCGTGAGCGGTGGCGGGCCAAGCACGGCGACCCACATGGGCACCCGACGATGATCCTGCCCGACACGGCCCATCCGGCGTTCCTCAAGGCCGCGCACCTGTTCGATGTGGAGGTCGTCCGGGTGCCGGTCGACCCGGTCACGTTCAAGGCCGACGTGGCCGCGATCGAGGCAGCCCTCGACGAGCGCACGGCGTTGCTCGTGGTCTCCGCGCCGTCGTACGCGCACGGTGTGATCGACCCGATCGAGGCGGTGGCCGCGCTGGCCGCCGAGCGCGACGTGCTCTGCCATGTCGATGCCTGCATCGGCGGCTGGACGGTGCCGTTCATCCGCGAGGCGCAGGGCCTGGCACCGATCGGGCTGATGATCCCCGGCGTGACCAGCGTGTCGGTCGACCTGCACAAGTACGCCTACACGCCCAAAGGCGTCTCGGTGCTGCTGTTCGGCGACATCGAGCTGCGCAAGCTCACCTGGTTCGTGACCGCGGACTGGGCCGGCTATCCCGTGGTGAACCCGACGCTGCTGAGCACCCGCGGCGGGGGCGCGCCGGCGATCGCGTGGGCCTACGTGCACAAGATCGGACGCGCGGGGTACCGGGAACTGGCGCTGACGGCGTGGCGGGTCACGCAGGAGCTCCTGGCCGGGATCGCCGAGATCCCGGGGATCCATCCGGTGGGCACGACCGAGTCGACGATGTACGCGTTCACCGACGACGGTGGGCCCGAGGATCCCGACATCCGGGTGGTCATCGACGAGATGGCGGTGCGCGGCTGGCTGCTCGGGGCGCAGCCGGGTCGCGGCGGGCCGCCCACGGCGCACATGTGCGTCATGGCGGTGCACGCCCCGCAGGTCGAGCAGTTCCTGGCCGACCTGGCGGCGTCGGTGGAGGCTGCTCGGAGGCTCGGCCGCGTGGTGATCGACCCGGGCCTGCTCGCGCTGGCCGAGTCGCTGGACGTCGCTGCGCTCACGCCCGAGGAGATGGGCGCGGTGCTTGCGGTGGCGGGGATCTCGCTGGACAGCGACGCCCTGCCCGAGCGGCGCGCCCTGCTCAACACGATCATCGATGCCGCCCCGAAGCCCCTGGTCGAGCGGCTGCTGGTCGAGGTGCTCGGCGGGGTGCTGCGGCCCTCGACGAGCTGAGCCCCGCGCTGACGGCAGTTGCCCGCGGCAGCGTCCTCCGCCGCGTCCTCCGCCGCGTCCTCCGCCGCTTCCTCCGCCGCTTCCTCCGCCGAATCGATCCAGGATCGCGCGGGTTCGGGCCCCGCGAACTTGGATGAAGTCGCCCGGCGCCGTCCAAACTTGGAGCGATTCGCAAGAGCGGGCTGGGTCAGCCGTGCACGTCCAGGCGGCGGTCCTCCCAGCGCATGTACGCCGCGATCCCGTTGGCTGTTCGGTGCGACAGCCCAGCGGGCGGGAACGGCACGAGCCGGCGGTTGACGAAGAACGTGTCGGTCAGCGCGCTCTCGCGTTCGAGGAGCAGGTCGACGATCGTCTGGCCGTTCAGGTGCGTGGTCGACACCCCGTGCCCGACGCAGCCGAAGGAGTAGATCACGTCCTTGCCGCCGAGGTACCCGATGGCCGGGAACATGTCCAGGGTTGCGGAGACCGCCCCGCCCCACGCGTGGCTGAACCGCACGTCAGCCAGCCCAGGGAACATTCGCCGCACGTCCTCGCGCAGCGCCGCCCAGACGGCCTCGTCGGCATCGAAACCCATCGTGACGCCGTCGCCGAGCTTCACGTCACGCCCGCCGATGAGCAGCCGGTTGTCGGGGGTGAGCCGGTAGTAGTGCACGAGGTTGCGGGAGTCCTCGACGCCCTCGCGCCCGCGCCACCCGATGGTTTCGAGCTGTGCGTCGGTCAGTGGTTCGGTGAGCACGATGTAGGTCCAGACCGGCACCTGCTTGCCCGCGAGCTCGGGGAACTCGTGGGACCAGGCGTTGGTGGCCAACACGACCTTGCGCGCCCGGACCCGCCCGCCCGGCGTCGTGAGGATCACCCGGCCGGTGTTCGGATGTCGATCGATGCCGCTGACCGGGGTGCCCTCGAAGATCGCAGTCCCCTCGCGGGTCACCACGTCGCGCCAGGCCCAGGACAGCTTGGCCGGGTTCACCAGCCCGCTGTTCGGTTCCCACCACGCGGGCCCGACGTAGGTCGGGCTGTCCACGCGGGCGCGCAGCTCGTCGTGATCGATCAGGTGGATGCCGGTGATGCCCAACCGGTGCACCAGCGCGATCTCCTCGAGCAGGCGCTCGGAGTACTTCGGCGAGGTCGCCACCCAGAGGAACCCGGGGTGCTCGTAGTCGCAGTCCAGCGCGAGTTCGCTGACCAGTTCCTGGAGCAGCGTGACTGCGCGATCGGCGTACAGGTGGGCCTCGCGGGCCTTGGCCCGCCCGAAGCGCAACGCGGTGATCGAGTGCGTCATCCCGATCTTGGTCATGCTGAACCCGGCGTTGCGCCCGCTGGCGCCGTACCCGATCCACTGCGCCTCGAGGATCGCGACCGACTGGGTCGGATCGGCGCGGTGCAGGAAGTGCGCGGTCGACAGGCCGGTGAAGCCGCCGCCGACGACCGCCACGTCGACATCGAGGTCACCGGCCAGCGGCGCGGTCGGCGTGTGCGACCCGGTTGTGTGCCAGAAGCCCTGGGGTGTGATGGTGGTCATGGTCGGCAGTCTTCGCCTGCGGACTCCCGTGTTTCAGTACGGGCCCGGCCAGCCGATCGAATTGAGTTCAGAACCTCGTCACCTTGTGCGGTTCGCCCGTCGCGTCGTAGGTCGTCCAGGTGCCGGTGCGGGTGCCGTGATCGAAGGATCCCGAGCGCATGAGTGTGCCGTCCTTGCGGTAGAACTGCCACGCTCCGTGCATTTGAGCGTCTTTGAACCTGCCCGCGGATTTCAGTCGGCCGTTGGCGTAGAACGCCTTGGCCTCGCCGGAGCGCTTCGGGTAGCTGGCGTTGATCTCGGCGATGCGCGTGTCGAGCACCTGCTTGATCAGAGCAGCCGGGAACGGCGTTCCGCGCGGGAAGTGCAGCGTGCCCTTGGCTGCCACGTATCCCGGGTGTTGCACACGAAACGTCTCGATCACGCTGCTGCTGTAGGGGAACAGGCTGTTGTGCTCCTTGAACCCGTCGAGGCCGAGGACCGCCATACCGCCGATCTTGAAGGTCGGCATGCCGTAGGAGATGGTCTCGGCCGCGCCTGGGAGCGCTTTGCGGATCGCCGCGCAGGTCGCCTGGAGGGCGGCGCGTTGCGGATCGTCGAACTGTGCGAGGTGCTCGTCGATTGGGCTGTCGGTCATGCCCGGAATGTAGTGCGCGACGCTCGGATCGGGACCCTAGGCAGCGATCGTCCGATCCGGACACGTCGTTGTCCGATCCGGACACCTGGCGGTCGTTTCCTGCCGGTCGGTGTCCGGATCCGACAATTCTTGGTCCCGAGCCCCGCTCAGGCCGCCGGCGGGGACACGTCGGGCACCAGGTGATCCTCGGGCCGACCACAGTCAGCAGCGGCGATGTCCCGGTACAGATCCCTGAGTCGGTCGACGACCAGAGTGGGCGCGTTGATCACCCGATCGTTCAGGCGGGCGGCGAGCAGGTCCGGGCGTCGGGGCAGCGCATCCCTCGGGATGGCTCGACCCAGCAGCAGCAGATCGCCGTGTTCGTGGGCCAGGACGAGGCCCTCGGCATTGTGCTCGGCGATCTCCGCGTACGCGTCGGCGATACGAGTCAGGGCCCATGCGATCTCGATGGCTGCTGGGCCGCGCGACGCTGAGGCCAGTTGGCGCAGCAGCGCATCGATGTCCAGCCGCTCGACCTGGACCGGGTGGGTCGGGGGATGCGGGGTACGCAGGCAGCGGACCAGTTCCGCCGCGGCGCGCCACTGCTGTTCGGCGACGTGCGCGTGCCCGGCCGCTGCCAGATGGGCGGCCCCGGCAGCGGGCGGGGTGGTGGTCGCCGCGTGGCGATGAGCCTGTGCGGTGGCGTTGTTCAGGGCGACCCCGATGGCAGCGAGGTTGGCCAGCACGATGGCCGGTGTCCCGGCCGCCCGGCTGGGGCTCGTCGTGCCTGCCGCAGCCCACGCGAGGTGCCGAAGCCGGTCGATCCGATCGGCGAGCTCGGTCAGTGGACCGTGGGTGCGCCGCACACCAGGCCGAGCGACCGTGACTTCCAATGGCCGGTCATGGCGGCTGGTGTCGGCACCCACCGGCCGTGGTCCGGCGACTGCCGGGAAGCTGAGCGCCTCATTGCCTACGTGGGCCAGCTCGGGGGACTCCGCCCCGAGCGCTGCGCCTGCTGCTGCAGCACGTTGGACCAGGTCATGCCACTGTCGGGTCGCTGCTCCCAGGGTCGCCGGATGCCGCATCTTGGATGCCTCCGGGCTGCGTGGTGCGCCGTATGCGGTGTGGTGCGTGGCCCACAGGTCCGCTGCGGTTCGGATCAACAGCGCTGCTGTTGCGAGATCGCCGGCCGCGCTGACGTCCGGCCTGGGATCCGCCCAATCGCGCGAGCGTCCATAGAGCTCCAGGCCGGCCAGCAGCGTCCGACTCGGTCCGGGTCTGCGCACGCTCCCTGCCGAGCGACCGCCGTTGGACGGACCTCGACCGGACCGGGACCGGCTCTCGGCGTCGGTCGGCGTCGACGGTGCCGGGTCGGGACCCAGCAGGGTCCGGCCCAGCTGAGCCAGCGCTGCGGCCAGGTCCCGGTGGGCGTCGACTGCGCACCGCTCGGTGGCGCGAGGCGCGGAGCCCGCGCGCTGAACCTCCTCGGGCAATGCCGCTCCGGGGGGAACCTCCCCGGGCAATGCCGCTCCGGGGGGAACCTCCCCGGGCTGAACCTCCGCGTGTACCGAACTGCCGATCCCAGGGGCCCCGGTCAGACGCGCTCGATCGTCGCTGGCCACCTGATGCGCTCGCTCGATCCGTCGCGCGGCGCGGGCGACGAGGACCGCGTAGGTCGTCCGGTCGACGGCCTGTGGTCGGGGTCCAGCCAGCGCGGAAGCGGAGCTCATCGAAGGGCTCCGGTCAGCGCGGCGGGGGCCGGGAGCAGCGCCGTCCGTATCCGCTGGAGGGGGAGGGCCACCACCTGGGCAACCTGCTGACTCTCGGTCAGTGCGGCCCATGGCCCCGTCCACGTGGGTGGGCGGGTCTGGGTCGGCCGGGGTGGGGTGGTCAGCGCCGTGTCCATGCAGTCCTCCAGGGAAGTCGCGGCCCGCGCGGTGCGGGCCCTCACCGAATGCAGTGCGCGGGCCGGTGCTCGACCTGCCGTACCGGGCAACATCAGTGGGCGACGCCCCGTTGCCGGGCAACATCAGTGGGCGGGCGTGATTGCCGGGCAACCTGGGCGGCTGCCGTCCGATAGTCGGGCGACGACCAGCGGCTTCCTCGGCCCTGCGCGTCGGGGTGCCGAACCGCTCCTGGGAGGAGCCTCGCCAGCGGGAGGCAACCGAGTTCGACAGAGAGCCGACCGATCGGTCCCCCCCGGGACGTTGCCGCGGGGGCGGTCGATGTGGCAACGCAGGTCAGGCTGCATTTTTCCGGAAGTTGCCGCGGAGCTGGGGCAGCCGGGCAAGCGCCCCAGCGGCCAGTGTCAACAACCGCGGCAATGGTTCGGGTAATGCCGGTGGGCCACTGTCTGCCCGACCACCAGTCCGCTGCGGCCTGGCGGATTCGAGAAGGGACACGCGATGGACCTAGACCCCCAGACCGTCCGCGACGCGCTGGACGCCGTGGACCGACAGGGCTGGGACGGCCCCGCGGGCACGGCGCTGCTCGACCACGTGCGTGCCGCCGTCGTCGTTCCCGTCGTCCGTCGAACGGGTCTGCGCGGGGCTGCCGCGGAACAGGCCGCCGCGTCCGGTTGGTCAGCGGCGTGGGACGCGCTCCGGCGGCCCACCGCTCGCCGGGCGGTCAACCCGGGTGGGATGGTGTGGTCGGCGGTCCGGCGTGCGGTGTGGGCGGAGTGGGAGGCCGATCGCGGCCCGTGGTCGGGCCCCGCGGGGGTGGGCCCGACC
>JBAVKQ010000184.1:0-3410 GCA_049688395.1 Candidatus Nanopelagicales bacterium | reverse complement strand
GTGCGACCCGTTGGACCCGGGTCCACCGGTGGAGCCGGACGCCGGCGGTGCGCCGATGCCGGGCAGCGGCGCGCCGTAGGTGCTCCCCGGCGCGGGCAGGCCGTAGGCGCCGAGCATCGACGAGCCGGCACCCACGGGTGCGCTCAGCCGCGGGGGCACGTCCACAGGTGGCCGATCCGAGGGGGTGCGCCGCTGCGATCCGGTCCACGCCGGGCGCAGGGGCCGCAGGCGCAGCTGCGTGAAGATCGCGGCCACCTGCTCCTTGTTCAGCGTCTCCTTCTCGAGCAACTCGATGACCAGCGCGTCGAGGACGTCGCGGTTGTCGACGAGGATCTCGAAGGCCTCGTTGTGGGCGTGATCGATGAGGCTGCGAACCTCCTCGTCGATGGCCGCGGCGATCTCCTCGGAGTAGTCGCGCGTATGGCCCATGTCGCGGCCGAGGAAGACCTCGCCGTTCTCCTTGCCGTAGCGGATGGCGCCGAGGCGCTCGGTCATGCCGAACTGGGTGACCATCGCCCGCGCGACCGCAGTGGCCTTCTCGATGTCGTTGGAGGCGCCGGTGGTCGGATCGTGGAAGACCAGCTCCTCGGCCGCCCGGCCGCCGAGCATGTAGGCCAACTGGTTGAGCATCTCGCTGCGGGTGGTGGAGTACTTCTCCTGGTCGGGCAGCACCATCGTGTAGCCCAACGCGCGGCCCCGCGGCAGGATCGTGATCTTGTGCACCGGGTCGTTGCCCGGCAGGGCAGCAGCGACCAGCGCGTGCCCGCCCTCGTGGTAGGCGGTGATCCGCTTCTCGCGGTCGTCCATCACCCGGGTGCGCTTCTGCGGGCCGGCGATCACCCGGTCGATGGCCTCGTCCAGGGCACGGTTGTCGACCAGCGCCGCGCCTGAGCGAGCGGTGAGCAGCGCGGCCTCGTTGAGCACGTTGGCCAGGTCGGCGCCGGTGAAGCCGGGGGTCCGCTTGGCAACCGCGTGCAGGTCGATGCCCGGGGCCATCGGCTTGCCGCGGGCGTGCACCTTCAGCACCTCGAAGCGGCCCTCGAGGTCGGGTGGGGAGACCTGGATCTGGCGGTCGAACCGGCCCGGGCGCAGCAGTGCCGGGTCGAGGATGTCGGGCCGGTTGGTCGCCGCGATCAGGATCACGCCACCGGAGACGTCGAAGCCGTCCATCTCGACCAGCAGCTGGTTGAGGGTCTGCTCACGCTCGTCGTGCCCGCCGCCCAGCCCGGCACCGCGGTGCCGCCCGACGGCGTCGATCTCGTCGACGAAGATGATGGCGGGGGCGTTGGTCTTGGCCTGCTCGAACAGGTCGCGCACCCGGGAGGCGCCCACACCCACGAACATCTCGACGAAGTCCGAGCCGGAGATCGAGAAGAACGGCACTTCGGCCTCGCCGGCCACCGCACGCGCGAGCAGGGTCTTGCCGGTCCCGGGCGGGCCGTAGAGCAGCACGCCCTTGGGGATCTTGGCCCCTACGGCCTGGAAGCGGCCCGGATCCTGGAGGAACTCCTTGATCTCGTGCAGTTCCTCGACGGCCTCGTCGGCTCCGGCAACGTCGGAGAACGTGGTCTTGGGCAGGTCCTTGCTCAGCGGCTTGGCCTTGGACTTGCCGAAGCTCATGACCCGCGAGCCCCCACCCATCTGGTTCATGAAGAAGAACAGCAGCGCGAGGATGAGCAAGATCGGCAGGAACGAGACGAGCAGGGTCATCAGCAACCCCTGCCGCGGGTTCTTGACGTTGTAGGCGGGCAGCTTGCCCTCGTCGACCTGGGCCTGGAGAGTGCGCTGGAGTTCGATGCCCTGACCGTCGACGAACTCGGCGAACTCCTTGGACCCGTCGGTCCGGGTCACCTCGATGCGCTGATCGGTGCCGATGACCAGCGCCTCGGTCACCTGACCCTGGTCGATTGCCGAGACGATGACCGAGGTATCGACCTGCTTGGGTCCGGTGGCCCCCGAGACCAGGCTGTAGCCGACCAGGAGCATCAGGCTGGCCATGACGATCCAGAAGATCGGACCACGTAGGAAACGATTCACGTCCATCCTTGCCCGGGTCGCCCCGACCGTCGCTGGCCGGGTACGCGCTCAGCGCACCCGCACGCACGCACCCGCCGGGCAGCACGCCCGTGTGAAGAAACTACACCGACTCCCCGACGGCGGCCTGCGCGGTTCGCGCTCGGCGTAGGCTGCCGACGCCCGCCGCGGACCTGCTCAGCTGTACACGTGCGGGGCCAGCGTGCCCACCTGGCGCAGGTTGCGGTAGCGCTCGGCGTAGTCCAGGCCGTAGCCGACGACGAACTCGTTGGCGATGTCGAACCCGATGTACTTGGGCTCGAGTTCGACCTTGACCGCGTCCGGCTTGCGCAGCATGGTCAGGACCTCCACCGAGGCCGCGCCCCGGGCGGTCAGGTTGCGCATCAGCCACGACAACGTCAGGCCGGAGTCGATGATGTCCTCCACGATGAGCACGTGCCGGCCGGTGATGTCGGTGTCCAGGTCCTTGAGGATCCGCACCACACCGGAGGACTTCGTCGACGAGCCGTAGCTCGACACCGCCATCCAGTCCATCTGCAGGTGGATGCTCATCGCTCGGGCCAGGTCGGCCATGACCATCAGCGCGCCCTTGAGCACCCCGACCAGCAGCACGTCCCGCTCGGCGTAGTCGCGGTCGACCTCGGCGGCCAGCTCGGCGAGCCTGCCCAGCAGGGTCTCCTCGTCGATCAGGACCTTCTCGATGTCCGTGCCCAGCTGCTGCGCATCCACGGGGGTCAGGCTCTCACAACCAGCGCCGAACCCTCCCGTCGGGCGCGGCGGGCCCCGGGCAGGGCGACCTCGGCGCACCCGGCCGGTCCGCTCAACAGCTCGGCCACGGCCCACACGTGCTCGGCGGTCAGGCTGCTCGGCGGGCAGCCTGCGGCGACCAGGAACCTGCGCAGCACCCTGGTCGCGATCGCTGCCGGCAGGTCGGCGGCCAGCAGGGCGTCCAGATCC
Organism: Candidatus Nanopelagicales bacterium; assembly: GCA_049688395.1. Lineage (GTDB taxonomy): Bacteria > Actinomycetota > Actinomycetes > S36-B12 > CAIYMF01 > Prado023. Next base: position 419 of record JBAVKQ010000184.1, on the reverse strand, counting down.
AAGATCGTTGTGGGTGGGACGACCTCTTGCGCGTTCACCCCGCACGGATCATGGATCTGCGCCTCGCCGCCCACGTCGGGGGCCCCGCGCAGGGCAGCCCAGGCCCGGTCGGCCCAGTCGTCCAGGGCGTCGGCGTCCTGACGGGCCAGCCGCGCTGTACGCGCCAGCGACCCGACCACACCCGGGCCGAGCGCCACGACCAGCGCGGGCAGCACCTGAGCGCGCACCCGGACCCTGGTGAACGACCGATCGGCGTTGTGCGGGTCGACCCAGGGCACCAGGCGTGGGTCCGCGGTGGCCTCGTCGGCGGCCGCACGGGCGACGACCTCCCGGGGCAGGTCGAGAAGCGGCCGCCGATAGTGCCCCGATCGGGGCGCCATCCCGGCCACCGACCGCGTCCCCGAGCCGCGGGCCAGTCC
>JBAVKQ010000183.1:0-11695 GCA_049688395.1 Candidatus Nanopelagicales bacterium | reverse complement strand
GAACACCCGCGTCAGCACTCCGACCGAGACCAGGTCAGACAACCGACGATCCGTCTCCGGCTTCACCCATCCAGCGCGAGGCATACCAACAAACTACACCCATGTCACTCTAACTTAACGGTATTGGGCTTAGCCCCGGTGATGGCCGGGGTGACTGGCGTGGTCGTGCAGATGTCGTCGGGTCAGCTCCTCCCCACTCGCCCAGGTGTCGGTCAGACTGCTCGCGATGGTCCTCGATCTGTCGATCGGCGAGTTGTCGGCTCTCGATCAGGTGTCGTGCAGTCCGCGACTCACGCTCGGCAAGGGTCAGACCACCCGGACTGGTCACATCGCGGTCCTCAGCCAGATGCTGGTCAGCGAGTGCGCGAAGTTCCTCCAGATGCTGGGTGGCCAACGCGCGGTTCTCCTGCAGGTGCTGCTCAGCCAGGAGCTCATGCTCAGCCAGGTGTCGACCCGGGAGCTCAGGACCGTCTTCAGCCGTGGACATACGGTATTGCTCATGGGTAGTGCACCGGTTGCCCGAGCCCACCATCAGGACCGGTTACGCGGTGAAGGTGCTCGCCTCGAGCAGGGATGGGCCGTACCAGGTGAGCAGCCGCCCGCTGACCAGCGTGGTGCGCGTGGTGGTGAAGGCCTCGGGTCCGTCGGCGGCGGTGAACATGTAAGGGTCGTCGGGCAGCAGGACCAGGTCCACGTCGGCCCGGTCGATCTCGGCCAGGGCGACGTTGGGGTAGCGGTCGGGGTGGTGGGCGAACACGTTGTGGTAGCCGCGTCGGCGTAGCAGGTCGCCGGTGAACGTGTCCCGGCCGACCACCATCCAGGGGTCGCGCCAGAGCGGCACCGCCACCCGGGCCCGGGCCCGGGGGACCGGTCGGTCCCCGGCCGCCCGGACGTCGGCGAGCCAACCGGGCACGCCCCAGCGCAGCCCGTCGGTAAACAGCCGGGTCAGTGAGTCGATGGCCTGGGGAACCGACTCGATGACCGTCACCCACACCGGCACCCCGGCGTCGCGCAGGCGGTGCACGTCGATGCGCCGGTTCTCTCCTTGTTGGCGATCACCAGGTCGGGGGCCAGGGCGAGGATCGCGGCGATGTCCGGGTTCTTGGTGCCGCGGACCCGGGCCACGGTGAGCCCGGTCGGGTGGGTGCACCAGTCGGTGGCTCCGACCAGCGCCTCGGGTCGGGTCATTGCCACGGACTCGGTCAACGAGGTCACCAGCGACACCACCCGACGGGCCGGTCCACCGACCGGGAACCCGGTCCCGAGGTCGTCGAGCACTGCCACACCACCGAGGCTAGAGGTCGCACGCTGGTCCTGCCCTTACTGCTGGTCCGGGGGGCAGCCACAGGGCCGTGTTCGCCTGTGGCGCCGTGGCCGTGGTTCGTGCTCACGGGTGCCGCGGTCGCGTCGTTGACTGGGTTCTTCGGTGTGCGCGGTTCGGCGATCGAGACCCCGCTGATGGCAGTCATGGGGGTTCCCGGGCTGCAGGCAGTCGCCTCGCCGCTACCGGCGACGGTCCCGGCGTCGTTGGCTGCGGTCGTCCCCTATGTGCGCAGCCGTGAGGCGCGGCCACGTGCCGCCGGGTGGACGCTGCTGGGCGGGGTGCCGGCCGCCCTCGTGGGCGCCTATCTGTCCCATCTCGTTGGGGGGCCGGCGCTGCTGATGGCCTCGGGTGTGGTGCTCGCCGTGATCGGCTGGCGATTGCTGCGCCCGGATCGACCAGGGGCTCTCGTGACCGGCACCGCGCGACGCGGGAATCGGGTGCTGTTGGTGGCGGCCTCGGCCGGCGTGGGCTTGTTCACCGGCCTGCTGGCCAACGGTGGAGGGTTCCTGCTCGTCCCCATGTACATGCTGCTGTTCGGCTTGCGGATGTCCCAGGCTGCCGGGACCAGTCTGCTGGTCGTCAGCATCCTGGCGATCCCCACGCTGGCAGCACACGTGGCCCTCGGGCACGTCGACTGGGCGGTAGCCGGCGCCTTCGCGATCGGGTCCGTCCCGGCCAGTGTGCTGAGCGGCCAGCTCGCCCAGCACACCCCAGGCGAGTCGGTGCGCCGGGCTTTCGGCTGGTTCCTCATCCTCGCCGGCGTGGGATTCCTCGCCTACCAGATCGCAGGTCGATGACACAGGAGGCCTTGCGGGGGCTCCCGGACGCCGTTGGCGGCTTGCATGGGTCGTCAGGGGAGCTCGGATCCGTCTGCCACCAGACGCTCACCTGCCGCCTCTAGGCCTCACCCACCGCAGGCGGGGAAGACTGCGGATCAGGCGGATTGGGCCTTGATCGCGGTGTCGATCTGCTCGGCGCTGATCTCTCGCGTGCAGAAGAACCAGTCGACGCAGGTGACGCCTTCTTCCTTGCCGTCCACCCGGTCCTTGGCCACGCCGCAGGAGCCGGCCGCCGGAACGATCACCGGATCGCCGGGGCGCCAGTCTGCGGGGGTCGCCACGGAGAAGGCGTCGGCGGTCTGCAGGGCGGTGACCACGCGCAACAGCTCGTCGAAGTTGCGACCCAGGCTCAGCGGGTAGTAGATGATCGTGCGGATGACCCCCTTGGGGTCGATCACGAACACCGCGCGCACGGCCTTGGTCGAGGCCTCGCCGGGCATGATCATCCCGTAGGCCCGGGCGACGCTCATGGTGATGTCCTCGATGAGTGGGAACGTCACCTCCACGTCGGACATGCCATTGAACGTGATCTTCTCCTTGATGGTGCGCAACCAGGCGATGTGGCTGAACAGCCCATCCACCGACAGCCCGACCAATTCGGTGTTCAGGTCCCGGAACTGTTCCTGCAGGGTCGCAAACGTCATGAACTCCGTGGTGCAGACCGGCGTGAAGTCGGCGGGGTGGCTGAACAGGATGACCCACTTGCCGGCGTAGTCACCCGGGAAGTTGATCTCCCCCTGGGTGGTCGCAGCTGTGAAGGCTGGCGCTGCGTCGCCGATCCGGGGCATGGACACCAGGACGGGGGCCTCGCTGGTTGCGGTCATTCCGTTTTTCCTCGCTCTAGGTGGCTCGATCTCGGGCCACTCTCCTCGACTGTGCTACGGAGATCGTGCCCCTTCGTCGCAGCATATACCCCCCTGGGTATGGCGATCGATCCCCCCAAGTGGGAACTCCGTCCGGTGCTGGGCAGTGCGTCGCGGGCTCAGCCCGGCCGGTTCCCTTGACTGCGGGGGGTTCGATCAGCCTGGCCTTCTCCAGGAACCGCACGAGGTGGGGCCCAGCCGTATCGAGGGCGTGGGTGCTGAAGTGGTCGCCATCGGGGACCACGACCAGAGCGCTGCGTTCGGGGGCCTGGGCATGCAGCCGGTAGGCGTCGGATACGGGAACGGTGCTGTCGAGCAGCCCGTGCACGAGCAGCACCGGGGCCCGGACCCGCCCGATGGTGTGCACGGGGGCGAACTCGGTGAACCGATGCCCGATGGTGTGCTCGACGTACCGAAGGGCCAGGCCCGTCAACGGACCCGGGAGCCGGTGTCGTAGCCGTTGGGCCATGAACGAGCTCGGGTCGGCCATGGAGGCAAGCGACACCACCGCTGCGATCTCTGGGTCGCCGGCGGCCACGAACAGGCACGCGCCTGCTCCCACCGAGTGCCCGACGAGCACGATCCGGGATGGGTCCACCTGTGGTGCCGAACGCATCCAGCCCAATGCTGCGCGGACGTCCTCGGCGAAGGCGGGCATCGACGCGACGCTGCCGTCGTCGCTGCGCCCGTGGCCGCGGGCATCGAGCAGGAGCACGTGCAATCCCAGGGCGCCCAGCGTCTCGGAGACGGGGAGCATGTCGATGGCGCTTCCGCCCCATCCGTGCACCACCAGGGCAGCCGCGCCCGAGTGTGTCGACGGGGACTCGATCAGCCACCCGCGCAGCCTCGCGCCACCGGTGCCCGCGATGTCGATGTCGAGGGCGGACGGGGGAACCCTCCCGGGATCGCCTGATGTGTGCCGTCTCGGCGGATGCCCGTACTTGCTCCTGACCCCACGGCCGGCAGCCAGCAGGCCCGCACCGACCAGCGCGGCGGTGCCACCCGCTGCCGCCCAGCCGCGAGATGTCATCTGGTCATCCGATCGCTGATCCGGCCGGCCCTGTCCCTCAGGACCTGCCGAAGCGTTCGATGTCCTCGTCGAAGTCCCGCCGCATCCCCGACGTCACGGTCGGTCGGATGTCGCGCAGCGCCGTCAGGTAGTCCGCCGTGGTGGCGCCCGGCTCGGTGGAGTCGTGGCCCCCGACGACCTCGCGCTCGAAGGACAGCTGCGCCGCGATCCGGGCCGCGTGCTCGATGTCCGCAGGGGTGAAGCCCTCCGTGCCAGCCACCAGGGCGTCCACGTCGACATCCGCCCGGCCTGTGCGCGAGACGAACCGCTGCCACAGGGCAGCACGCGCGTGGGCGTCCGGGGGTCCGACAGGGATGAGGTAGTCGAACCGGCCCGGACGCAGGAACGCCGAATCCAAGGAGCGAACGGAGTTCGTGGCCGCCACCAGCAACCTCGTCTGGTGCTCGCGGAACGCCGGGATGAGCTTGAGCAGCTCGTTGGTCACGCCGTGGGCCGCGGTCGTCGGGTTGTCCCCGCGCTGCGGGGCGATCTCCTCAACCTCGTCGAGGAACACCACCACCCGCTCCAAGTCGTTGATCAGGGCGAACACCTCGCGCAACGCGTTAGCCAGCCCACCTTCGGCACCGGAGAGCCGGGAGGGGAACACCTCGACGAACGGCCACCCCAGGCGGGAGGCGATCCCGCGGGCGAACGTGGTCTTGCCGGTGCCGGGCGGGCCGAACAGCACGATCGCGTGCGGCGGAAGAACGCCATGGGCGGCGGCCCGTTCCGGGTGCGCCAGGGGCAGGACCACGCGGTTCTCGATGATCCCCTTCTCCCGCTCCATCCCGCTGATCCGGTCCCACAGGCCGCTGGGCAGGACCCGTCCGCCGAGCCCCTCGAGGACTGAGGCCTCGCCCGGGCCGAGGCCCTCCAACTTCTCGAAGTAGGCAGTCGCGGGCTTGCGAAGGTACCCGGCATTGACCAGGCCTTCGCTGAACTGCTCCTCGTCGGGCAGCACGTAGGCCATCCGCCGAGCGCCCCGCTCCACGCTGATCCGCTCGATCTCGGTGAGCAGCGCCGAGGTCATCTGGAAGCCCCGGAACTCGGGGAGCCGCCCGATCCGCATCACCCAGGCCCGATCGGCGGCGACGGTCGCCACGCACGCGCCCACGATGCGCCCACCGCTGGTGGCCACGACCGCCGGCTGACGCCCATTGAGCGCGCCGACGCATTCGGCCAAGCTGAACACGCTGGGGGTCGCGGGACCGCCTACGCTCTCCCAGAGACGCATGACCCCCTCGAGGTCGTTGTGCTGGTACTCCCGGATGATCCACGTCACCCGGTCAGGCTACGACCCGGCAGCCCGCGGATGTCGGGCGCTGCCCGCTTCGAGGGTGGCTTGAAGGTGAACTGCTGCCCAGAAGGGGGGAACTGACCGCCTGGGCGCACCGCCGGCGTGAACCTGACCAAGGGGGGACCCCCGCTGTCGAGTCTTCACACGGTCTGGATGCAACTCCACGAGCATCTGCTGGCCATCCTCGGCCTGGAGCGAGGTCCGGAGAACTGGAAGAAGGGGATCCCGACGTTGCTGATTCGGAGCCGGCGGGCGTCATGGCGCCGCTTCTCGCACTCATGGCGGTCGTTCGTCCGGTGTGGCTCAGGGGTAGTCGGAGGGCAGGGCCGACTTGATGTCGATGACTGGCGTGCCATCGATCGCCTCGATGGGACCGACCCGCAGCCGGTCGCCCTCGATGGCCAGGACGGATACTCGATGGATGCCCACAGGGTTGGGGCGGGCAGGTGATCTGGTGCTGAACACGCCCCGCTCGGGCCGGGTCGGATCGCCGAAGGGGTGGGTGACCAACACGTCGCGTCGGGCCTGGTGCAGCCAGGTCAGGACGGTGATGGTTGCGCCGACCGCGAGGTCACGGGCCCCTTCGCGGACCGTGGGATTGAGCACCAGCCAGGCATCCGGGGCGCCCAACTCGCCTTGCTTCGGTGCCTCAGCAGTGTCCAGGAGCGGGGATTCGATCCAGCCGATGGGGTGGACCTGGTAGGACGCATCCGGCGCGTCGCCGCGGACGGCTCCCGGGCGCGCGTCAGTGTGCGGCGTGTCGGCGGTTGCTTGGTGGTCGTCCACCCCCGCTCCTCTCTCCGGTGTCGGCTGGCCGACTGGCCGGTTGTCGTCGAAGCGTCACCGCGCTGTGCACCGCGCCGCACATCCCGCAAACCTACTCCGAGGATCCACCCGCGCCCGAGCGGTCGCAACTACCGGCAGATCACCGCGGGCAAGGCCGGCGTTCCCCGCATCTTCCCTCGCATTCCGGACAGGGGGGCATCGGGGTCCCGATCATGGAGCCCCACGTGCGTAGTGCGCCGCCGACAGGAACCGTCTCGATAGGCAAGGTGTCAGCGACTGACCGAGTCTGCCCACCGCGCGACGTCATCGCGCACGCGCTGGTCCACGACGAGCTGGAAGTGGCTCAGTGACGGGAACTGGACGAGTTCCGCGCCGTAGTACTCGGCCACCGGACGACACCGTGTGTCGAGGTAGTCTCTGCCGGCCACAACGAGCAACGGGCAGTCGATCGCCGGGATGCTGATGCCGCGCTTGCGCTCGGACCGGGCCAGCAGGGACTCGGGCCGGTGGCGCATACCCGGCACCGAGGGGCCGTAGGTGGACTCGGCGTCGTAGGTTCCGGTCTCCACGGGCCAGTCTGGGTCGCCGCCGTCGATCTCCGCGGGGACACTGGGCTCGATCACGGCCAGGGCAGTGGGGCCACAGCTGCGCGCGGCCATCATCGCGACCAGGCCGCCCATGCTCCAGCCGCAGAGGAGCGCCGGCTCGTCACCAGCCGTGGCCAGCACACGGTGGGCGTAGTCGGACATCGTCGCGTGGGCGACGTCGAGGCCCACTTGGAGATCGGGGATGCGCACGTCCTCGCCCGGCCACCGGGCGGCCCACCCGTCGAACACCCACGGGCCGGACGTGGCGCCATGCACGAGCACCACGCGGTGACCAGCGGATTCTCGTGACGTGGTGGTCTGGTTCACCCGCCGAGACTACGCGCGGACTCGGTCTGCGGTCGTTGGGGGATGGTCATGGACTCACCCTAGCCACGACCTGCTTCACGCTGTCCGGGTGGCGTAGTGCTCGCAACCCAGGGAGCCGTACAGGTGGCCGGCATCGGCGGACCTCCAGTTGGCGACGTGGACCACCTCCACCCCCCGGTCGGCGACCCGCCGAAGGCCCTCGCTGGGCCGTTCGCGGATCCTGGATCGGCTGTCCTCAGAACCAGGTGGAGGCGCGGTAGGCCTCGTACTCGGCCCCGAAGGCCTCCGCTAGGACCCGCTCTTCACGTCGGGCGCGGACGACCTGGATCGGGATGAGGACGGCCCAGATGACCAGCCCCGGCCACCCTTGCACGGCCAGGAGGACAAGAAGGAAGGCGCCGGTGCCGAAGACGTGGATTGGGTGGCGAATCTTCGCGTATAGACCCGCCGCCACGAGATGGCGGGCCTCAGGCTTGACGGAGAACGCCGCACCGAGTTGCCCGCGTGCGACGAACCAAAGGACGGCACAAACCACCGAGAGGACAAGCGGCAGGAACCAGATGGCCTCATGTAGGGCGGCACCTACCGCGAGCGCCAGTAGTACGAGGTAGAACAGGTACATCCCGACGTCGACCGGTCGGAGGTCAACGAACACGTCGGTCACCGCCCGCCAGTGACGTCAGCCTGCAACACGCATCTGACAGGCGGGCCAGAGCAAGGGTCATCATGGCGTCGGAACCGCGTCGAACCGGACACAGAGGCAAGATCGCTCACCCTCCAAGGCGAAGTCCGTCGGGCACCAGTTCACAGGACCGACCCATTCGGAGGCAATCTGTGATGCGGGTCCATCTACCGCCCTGTGCGCATCGAAGACAGGCAAGAAGCTCCCTAGGGTGAACCGCAGGTCAACCTGCAGCATCCCATCCGGTGCCGCAACCGAAGAAGCGTCGTCCGGCACGAACGTGCGTCTGTCCGCCGCGAGCTGGGCGCCTTCAGGCGGGCATTACGCCCAGAAGGACGCAGACAGGAAGGGCATTGCCGGACGCCCAGCTGACGATCTGGGGCCGTGGGGGTGACAGTCGGCCTCTGGGCCTAACCGCGGCCGTTCTCGCAGATCTTCATCGTCATCGAGTCCGCACATGGCGTGAAGGGCCCGACGTCGCCCAGTGGCCGGGCCTCCGGAACCCTGCTACCTACTCGGTGTGTCCAACCGGACGAGTGGCCCCGGCGAAAGGGCCGATCGCCTCGAACGCGCGCCACGGTTTTGCAGTGGGTCGCCGGTCCCTCTGAGCGTTGCGGCATGAAGACCTCAGCGCCAGCTACCCCGGTTCCGGCGGTGCGGGTGCCCGGTGCGCGCCCTGATTGGCGTCCCTATCTGAGGAGGCTGGCGCCGTTGGTGGCGGTCACGTGGGCGTACCAGTCGAATGACTTCTTCTTGTAGCGGTTCAAGGTTCCGGAGCCGTCGTCGTTGCGGTCGACGTAGATGAATCCATAGCGCTTGCTCATCTGGGCAGTGGATGCGGCGATGAGGTCGATGGGTCCCCACATGGTGTAGCCCCACAGCTCGACGCCGTCCTTGATCGCCTCACCGGCCTGGATGAGGTGGTCGCTCATGTAGGCGATCCGGTAGTCGTCGATGACGGTCAGCTGGCCGTCGACCTCGACCAGCTCGTCGTGAGCGCCGAGCCCGTTCTCGACTATGAACAGCGGCTTGCCCCACCGGTCCCAGTACTGGTTGAGCACGATCCGCAGGCCGACCGGGTCGATCTGCCAGCCCCAGTCGGAGGCCTTGAGCATGGGGTTGGGGTTGCCGCCCTGGATGTTGCCCTGGCCTGTGACCCGCGCGGCCGGGTCGGCGGTCTCGCAGATGCTCATGTAGTACGAGAAGGACACGAAGTCCACCGTGTTGGTCAGGATCTCCCTGTCGGCGTCGGTGATGTCGAGGGTGATTCCGTGGTCGGCGAAGAACCGCACCGCGTAGCCGGGGTAGTAGCCGCGGGCCAGCACGTCGCCGAACATCAGGTTGGCGCGGTCGGTCTGCAGCGCGGCCCAGACGTCGTCGGGGTCCGGGGTCAGCGGGTAGGTGGGCATGGCCAGCAGCATCGAGCCGATCCTGGCCTCGGGCAGCATCTCGTGGGCCAGTCTGGTCACCAGCGCCGAGGCCACCAGCTGGTGGTGCACGGCCTGGTAGAGGTCGGATGGGGTCAGCTGGTCGGTCGAGGTGTTGATCGCCCCGGACTGGAACGGCCGGTGCAGCACCGAGTTGATCTCGTTGAACGGCAGCCAGTACTTCACGCGGTGGCCGTAGCGGGCGAACAACGTCCGGGCATATCGCTCGAACAGGCTGATCAGCTCACGGGAGGTCCACCCGTTGTAGGCATCGGCCAGGTGCAGCGGGTACTCGAAGTGGTTGATCGTGACCAACGGCTCGATGTTGTGCTTCTCCAGCTCGTCGAGCAGCCGGTCGTAGAACGCCAGCCCCTCCTCGTTCGGCTCGACGTCGTCACCGTTCGGGAAGATCCGCGACCACGCGATCGAGAACCGATACACCGAGAAGCCCATCTCGGCGAACAGCGCGATGTCCTCGGCGTAGCGGTGATAGTGGTCGATGCCCTCGAGCTTCAAGTTGCCCGGCGTCGGCTCGGCCGTCCGCGGTCCCAGCCCGCCGGTGGGCATCACGTCCTGCACCGACAGGCCCTTGCCGCCCTCGGCGTAGGCGCCCTCCAGCTGGTTCGCGGCCGTTGCCCCACCCCACAGGAACCCGGGCGGGAACGGCGTCGGGGCAGTCGGGGGCTGACTCATCTTGGTCTCCTATCAGGGTGACACGATCAGTTATGCGGATAAGTAGAGTCGCACAAGCAGCCGTGGAGCGAGCTGCGAAGCACCTTGCGCTCCCGGACCCACGCATCGCGGAACTCCCCGCCTACCGTGACCTCACCGTCGAGCAGGTAGCCGAGGTGTTCGCCGATCGGATACCGGTCCACAGCCTGTCACTGCCGTCGCCCGCTATAGCGACCTCTAAGCGGCAGCTGCCTGGCGGCCGCCACTCGCTGCGGAGTATCGGGATCTTCCGTCCGAATCATAACGATGATCCATGCCAGCCATCCCGACACAGACCCCTGTTGACTGATCGCAGCCGTGCTTCTTGCGGTTCTTGAGTGTTGATCGGCGAGCGAGGGCTCCCGGAGCCCGTTGAAGACTGGTGGCCGGTCGATAGTTACGGGCCGGTGGCGGTCGGGGCGCGTCTCATCGGGGACAGGTGGACGCTGCTGGTTGTTCGTGAACTGTTGGACGGGGTGAGGAGGTTCAACGACCTGCAGCGCGGAGTTCCGGGGCTGTCCCGGAGCTTGTTGGTTTCGCGGCTTCGACACCTTGAGCGTCTGGGGCTTGTGCAGCGGGTTCCGCTCGGCGTCGCAGCGAAGTCCGTCGAGTACCGACTGACCCCGTCGGGGACCGGGTTGTCTGGTGTCATTCAGGCGATAGGTGCCTGGACCCGTGACTGGCAGTTGCAGCCCGCCGGCATTGAGGGTCCGGATGCACCGACTGTGCTGTGGCAGTGCTATCGGAGCCTGGATGCGTCCGCTCTTCCCAGGGCAGGGGTCAGCATCGAATTCCGTTTCGTCGGTGGAGTCCCCTCCCGGGGTTGGATTCAGTCGCGCAGGAGTTCCTCGATCCGCGCGAGGGTGCGCTCCATGCTCTGCCGAGTGTGCTCTGCCAGCAGCGGCTTGAGGAGGAGGCGGTCGGCAGGGCTTCGGTGCTCACGTCCCAGGTCTCCCGGATCCTGGTGCCGCCCTCGACGGGCTCGAGCTCGTAGCGCCAGGTGCGTCCCGTGAACAGCAGCGTCAAGGGGGTCGGCGCGAGCGTGCGCCAGGCGATCCGGCGACCCTCCTCGAACTCCGTCACGACGTTGCGGGTCGCGTAGGGGACCCGCCAGTGCATGTCCATCCCGAAGGAGTCGCCCAGACCCAGTCGGCGCCCCTCGCGGCGGGCGCCCTGCACCGTGCCCGACCCGTCGAAGTCGCGGTGGCGCTCGGGCCGGGCGAGCAGGTCGAAGACCGCTTCCGGGGGCGCCGGGACGACGCCTTCGACGCAGACGGGCTCAAGACGCAGGCTCGGGGATGGCACGCCCCCAGTCTCGTGGCAAGCAGCAGGTGCCGCGACTTGCTGCCGGGGTAGCGACTGGACATCACTGGTGTGGGCGTCGTCAGTGGGCGGGTGGGGTGGTCGGCTCTTGGGGCTCGGGAGAACTGATCGCGAGAATTGCTCCACTGCCCCCTTTGTTTGCCGCGAGTGACCGTCAAGGCGAAAGCCTACCTGCGTCCGATGCTCGGAGCATGAGCGGGAATGGTTGCCTACCGATGCATTCCTCACGGGGCCGTTTAGTGTGCTGGCGGGCCCGGGTCACGTCACGCCGTCATGATGGGAACACGGGGGATGGGCATGCGCAAACTGCCACTCCGAAGCTCTTGGCATGTCCGCAAAATGTCCGCAGGACCCGCCGAACGGAGCCGGATTCCCACGAACGTCTGCGGACGGTGAAGTGCCATCTGACCTGCGACGATGTCCAAGTCTGAGCACGAACCGGGGCGGCGACTGCACGCAT
>JBAVKQ010000182.1:0-27274 GCA_049688395.1 Candidatus Nanopelagicales bacterium | reverse complement strand
GCCGAATGCACGGACCGCGGCGGCCCGACGTGGTCCACAGATACGGCCCCGCCGAGCTCGTCTTGTGTTGCGTCCGCTTCGTGCCCCTCGCCGAGATGGGCCTGCCCCTCAACCCGACTCCAGTCGCCTGAGTCGAACGGTCCTGCTGAGGACCGGCCGCCCGGACGACCCGAGTACTGGGGTGCCGCGGACGGCGACTCGGCGGGCGGAGTGGGCTGCGGCAGTGAAGCAGGACCGTCCAGCCCGGATGGGTCGTAGATGTGCCACGGCGCGCTGGCGTACATCTGCCCGGTCACCTGCTCGAGCAGCGATCCAGGGGCGATGAGGTCGCGGCCGGATCGCTCACCGGCCAGCAGCAGGGTGTGGCTGGCGCGCAGCATGGGCGGCCAGGACACCTGGGCGCAGACCGTTGAAGGGGCTACGGTGGCGATCAGAGCCACCACGTCGGGGCTCTCCCCAAGAGTGCGGCGCAGTTGACGCAGCCGCCGCTGGGCATCGCGCCGGAGATCCGAGGGCAGGTCCGCGCCGATCGATCGCACCATCTCGTGCAGCGTGAGCAGCCCCAGCATCGGCGGCGCGCTGGGATCGGCGAGCACTCTTTTCCAGACCTCGACCCGCTGATGGATGCTGCCGGAGCGGAGCACTGCCAGGCTTGCCTCGACCGCGAGGGTGGGGGAGGCGTACGCGTCCCACGGGACGGCGGTCGGCACGATGTGGACGGAGGCGCCCGCGGCAACGGGACCAGCTGGTCCTTGCGGCACGAACAGAATCGTCTGCGAGTGCGGGGCGATCCACAGGGCGTGCTCGACCTGTGTGTCAGCGTCGGGCATCGCCCAGCGGACGCGGTAACCACCGGGTCCGACGTCGACGGCCCAGCCGAGCGCCCGGTTCTCCTGCCCCGGGTCCCAGACGTGGTTGGGGTCCTCGGCGGGGACCGGCAGGGTCAGTGCCTCCCCGTGCTGGTCCCTGACGGTGGGCGCGGGAGCAGTCGCGGCGGCTGGCAAGTCGGCCATCGGCCGGTTCCGCAGGCCGCGCAGGATCACGACGAGCCGCCCTGCCGCGGTCGACGTCCCGGATGTGAGTTTCGAGGCCAGCTCACCGTGGGATTCGTTGGCCGTGGCGGTGGTGTACACCGGCGCGGCGGCGTCGAAGTCAGGGGCCAGCCACACGTCGCTGGGCGGCCCGTCTGCGCGGACCAGCACCGCCCGACTGACCTCGCGAGCCCCGATCCGCGCAGTTATCCGGTACGCGCCGGGGTCGAGTTCGGCGGTGAGGGTGTCCATCGCCGTGGCGCCCTGGACCGGTCGTAGGAACGCGTCCAGGACCCGGATCCGGGCACCGGGCGCGGTCACCGACAGCCGTCCCAGCGTTGTTGGCGGTTCAGAGATCGACAACGCGGTCCTCCCCTGCAACAGACACCAGGCCGTCACCGACCAAGCCCATCGAGTCCTGGTTGCTACCAGGACGCTGCACGTACCACTCACCGTCGTACAGTCTGACCGTCCATGGACCGTCGACGGGCTCCCACGTCATGCGGGCACCGTCAGGGGCGACCAGCTCGACGGAGTCGCCGAAGTCGGCCGGAAAGTTGATCACGACCTTCCGGGCTGTTCGCCCGGGCGGACGGCCGACCGCCGCGCTGACCCGGACGGGACCGAAGACCATGTCATCGGCTGAGTACAGCTCGACATGCTGCGGCACCGGCTTGTCCCGGGTGAGGGTTGCGACGACCGGGCCGACGTAGGCCCTGAGGCCGCTGGTGGTGACCAGCCCGGTCTTCGGGTCGGCTGCGTTTCCGCGCAACCCCTCGATCAGCACCTTGCTGAAGAAGCCGCGCCGCAAATCCGCCTCCTCCGCTGAGCCGATCTCCTCGAAGGAGAGGTCACCGGCACTCGTCGCGAAGCCAAGAAGCGTGACCACCCGCCCGCCGACTCGCGGTGGCGCGGAGAAGAACGGTTGGCCGGCGGTGGCGAGCAGCTCGTAGCTCCGGCAGCAGTCGGCGAAGGCGCAGACCTCGGCGAAGGCGCCGTTCTTGGCCATCCAGGAGACGTAGGACCCGAGCTCGATGTTGGGCTGGAACCTGGGCCTGGCTGTCGCATCGAGCAACGCCGCCTCACCGTCGCCGGGCAGGATGCCGTGGCCGGCGACGAAGAAGTAGAGACGTGAGGCTGCACGGGCGGCGGCCTGATCTTCCTCTGGAACGGCGCCAATGGCCTGGTTCAGGTTCTCGTGCGCCTCCCATAGGGCCTCGTCGATCAGTTGCTTGGTCGGCTTGGCGGTCGCCGGCTTCGCCGGCGTCTTCTTCGGCGTGATGATGAGCTCGACGTTCCTCGCCGGCAGGCCGCCCTGTTCGGGGTCCACCAGCCAGTCAACGAACGCCCGGGCGTCGTTGACCGGACCGCTCAGCGGCTTGTAGCCGCCGGGGTATGCGTTTATGCCGACGGCGACGGCGTAGTGGAACGGGTTGGGGTTGGCCATCTCACCACGTCCGGATCAGCTCGACAAGGCTCTCCTGGACGAGCGGGTCGTTGTCGAAGTCACCGTGGCGGATGGCGCCAGACCGGAAGCCGAGCTCGGCTTCCGGTTCCGTCGGCGAACGCACGAGCAGTCCCTGGCCGCCAAGGTAGTCGCGCAGGTCGGCCAGCCGCGCAGCCTTGCCCTGGTCCGACCTGAGCAACTCGTCAACGTCGCCGTCGAAGTAGCGGGCTAGGCCCACCAGCGGAGACCACGCGGACTTGGCACTCGCATCGCGCTCGAGAAGGCCGGAGACCAGGTAGAGCAACGAGCGCGGGTAGACAGCACCGGCTAGGCGGTCGGCCCGCTCTGCTGCGTCGGTCATCGTGAACATGCGGAAGCGGCCGATCCGTTCCCGACCCAGCCAGTCCGGTTGCTTGCCCAGGGCGTCGGCGAAATGGACGGACGTCGCGGCCGGCGCGAGGAAGCACACCTGGAACCGCTGGTCCCTGGGGAGGGAGCGCCCCTGGGCGTCATCCCGCTGGAGCACCTCGGCGATCAGGTTGTCGATGAAGACCGCCCCGGTCGAGTGCCCGACCAGCGTGATCCTCTTGCTGCCGTCGGCTGGCAGCCCGGCGGCTAGGGCGTCCATCAGGAGGCGACCGCCGCGCTCCCCTTTCGATTCGAAGGTGTCGGCGGTCTCCTTCTTCATCGCTTGCCACTCGGCGCCGCCGAGGTCGGCAATGTAGAAGGAGCGGAGCAGTTCCTCGACCACGGTCGGGTACACCCCGTGGTGGGTGCCGAGGTCGTAGCGGGCGAGGACGGACCGCAGCACGCCCAGTGCCCGTTTTGCCAGCGCGTACGTACTGACCAGCCCGCGTGCGCCCTCGGCCCCGTCGTCCGCCAGTTCCTCGAGCACCGCCGCGTCCATGCGGGTTTTCATCGGAGGCACGTGCGGCACGCCGCGCCCCCCTTCGGTCCGGGCTTCCAGACCGCGGTCGGCCATGGCGCCGTACAACGCCTCTCGGACGTCAGCGTCCTGCTCGACATCGGTGAGGAAGCGTTCTTCCTCCTCTTGGGTGAGCGTGACGCCAGATCGTGGTTCTTCGGCCCGGAACGGCTCTTCTCCCGTCTCAGGATCGGTCTTGCGCTTTCGCGCAGCAAGCTCGGCCTTGACCTCCTGCTCGCTGGGCAACGACGTCGTCAAACCGGGCCGCCCACCGGCGACGTCACGGACCTTGCCCACCGACCAGGCAAGGATCCGGCGCAGCAGCCTGTCGAACAGCTCCTCGCGCGCTATCTCCAGGAGATTGTGACGAATGATCTCCACGGCGCCGGACTGCCAGACGAAGAAGATGGGATACGCCCCCGCCTTTTCGTAGACCGGGGTGAGCATACGCGCGACCCCCTCTCCGGCCGCCTTGTTGACCAGGCCGCCATGGAAGTGCAGGACGATGCGCTCGCTCTTCAGCGCCTCGACGACCAACTCGGTGACATCCGCAGCAGTCATGCCGTCCAACTGCCCGTTCGCACCGGTGCTGATGATGTGGCTCATGGCTCCTCCGAGATCCGGGTGGCTCCTAGAGTGGCGCACCCTGCTGGAGGACGTCCACACCCGAGGGGAGGTCTCGTTCGGGCAGGGGCGGTCCTGTCGAACACGCGTTCACGTCGTGATGCTGGCGTGGAAGATGCCGGGCCAGTCGTCGCCGACCTCCCCACAAGTAGGCCTTGCTGCCGCCTGCTGAGCGTGGTTAAACTCCATGATTCTCCATTCGGCATTTGTCAGCTCGGCAACGCCTCGTCTAGGAGACGTCGATGCCTCGTTCGCTCATCGGGTCGCTCCTGCGGGTGTTCTCCGACTCGTCGACGAGCGACGACCAGCGCGCTGCAGCCAGGGCCGCGCGCACGCGCGCCCTCTTCGACGCGCAGTTGCTCCCCGAGGCCGTGTCCTCGATCACGAAGGACGGCAATCATCTGATGAACCTGCGGGTCGGCATCGTCGGCGCGGGCTTCGCCGGCCTCAGCGCTGCGTGGTACCTGCGGACCTGCGGTGTCGACGTCACGGTCTTCGAGGCGTTGGATCGCGTCGGTGGTCGGGTCCACACCGATCACGAGTTCATCCCGGGGAAGCTCGTCGAGGCCGGCGCCGAGCTCATCGGCGACAACCACCCCCTCTGGCTCGAGCTGGCCGAGCGGTTCGGGCTGGACCTCGTCGAGCTGACCACTGGCAGCACCAGGATGCGCTTCGGCGACCGAGAGCTCAGCACTGATGAGATCGAGGCGCTGCACGACGGCCTCCTGCCCCACCTCGACGTGATCGGCGAAGAGGCTCTGGCGATCCACCCGGTGCGTCCGTGGGAGTCGCTCGACGCGCAGCGCTTCGACGCCATGTCCGTCTCGGACAAACTCGACGAGCTGGGGTCGGACCTCACCCCGCTGCAGCGTGCAGCGATCGAGTTCACTCTCGGCAACGACGCGTGCGCGTCCGTGGACGTGCAGAGCTACCTTGGGCTGCTGACGCTGGTCAGCGCGGGCCGCACAGGTGACGATGTCGAGGGGATGCGTGGCTACTGGCAGGCCAGCGAGAGCACCCGCTGCGTCCAGGGCAACCAGGCCTTGGCGGACCGGATCGCCCAGTGGCTCGACTTCGCCGTACCGGGGACCGTTCGCCTGGGCACGCCGGTGAACGGGATCGCGATCACCGCCGGGTTCGGGTTCGCCGGTGCGACCGTCACGACCGGGGACGGCGCGACCCATGAGTTCGACCACGTGATCCTGGCCGTCCCGGCGCCGCAGTGGTCGGGGATCGAGATCGAGCCACCGCTGCCCGCAGGCGAGTACGAGATCGACCATGGACCGGCCGTCAAGTACCTGACCGTGTTCGACGACTTGACCTGGCCGGGTTCGGAGCTCGCCCCGACGGGGATGTGGGACCAGCTGGGCAGCAGCTGGGAGAGCACGGACCGGCAGCAGCCGGCGGGCCCGCCGTTCGGGCTCACAGTCTTCTCCGGCGGGCAGTATGTGCTGCCGGACGCGACCGCCTACGCGGGCCGACTCGCCACCTTCCTCCCGGGCGCCACACCGGTGCGGGCCACGCTCGTCGACTGGCGGGCGACCGGCTACTCCGTGCCTACGGTCGGGCAGGTCACCACGGTCGGGCAACGGCTCAGCCTTCCCCACGAGGGGCACCTGTTCTTCGCGGGCGAGCAGACCTCGATGGGCTTCTACGGCTACATGGAGGGGGCCTTGCAGTCGGGGGCGCGCGCGGCCAGGGCCACGATGCGCGAGGTGCTGGGCGCCGCGCTCCCGGCTGCCTCGCCGTCGGGGGTGTTCCTGCCGATCGGCCATCGCGACGGCGACGCGGCGACCCAGCGCGCGTGGAGCCGGGAGATGGCCCGGTTGCTGACCCGCGACCCGGCCCCGTTCGCCGGCGACCGTGTCGATCAGCGCTACTCGGTGGCCGCGTCAGCTCCGGCGCAGATGCGCACGGTCTGCGCCCTCTGGTCTGGGACGGCCACGATCGGCCAGACGGTGGAGATCGTCATGTCGGTGCGGCTGAGGCTGCTGCTTGGCTCGCTGCTCGGTGAGGACGCACCGATCCCCGTCCGTGCGACCTACGGCCCGGTGCAGGCGACGGTGGCCGGCACGTTGGACGTCACGGGCGGCGCACCCCTGGGCGCACTGGTGGGCGCGGACTTCACGATCCGCTTCCAGGACCAGGACGACTACCACCTGCACCCGCTCGCGGTGTTCGAGATGTTCGAGTACCTGGGCCTGTGGGCCGGCACCGGCGGCCTGCGCTGCCCCCTGTTGCCCGACGCGCCCGAAGATGTGCCGCCGATGGCGATCGCCGGTCCGGTGCCGGCGCCACCCGGTGCCGCACATCTCGTGCTGTCCGGCGGCTCCCGCGGGTGGACCGTGCACCACCCGCCCGACCCGCTGTCCAGCACCTACCTGTCCTTCCTGTCGAACGACCCAATCGTCGTCACGCTGGGAAACCGGCCGGACCAGGAAACGGCGCGGCTGACCGTCGGCGACGTCACCGAAGCGACGTACCAGACGGCCGCAGCCAACCCGATCGAGGTGGATCTCGACGCCGGCTACACCTTCGTCGCCGAGACCGCGCTGCGACCGGCACCTCTGCCCTACGGCGCCCTCGTCCCGGACTCCTCGGTCCCCGTCAACCAACCCCTCAAGCCGGGCCGACGGACCCCGAACGCCCCCCTGGCCTATGAGTTCGTCGTGACCCTGCCCGGCGGTGGCGCCACGCTGCGGACGATCATCAGCCAGGACACCCGCGACGTGATCCGCCAGGAGTACCGCTTCCACGGCAGCCCATTCCAGGCCGAGGGCCCGCTGACGGTCCCGGCGCGGGCGCAGATCGAGCGGGCCTCGCGGCCGTGGTTCGCCGCCCACTTCACGGACGTCGAGTTCGCCACGAACAACTACTTCCCGGTCGAGTGGCGCGACGGCCGGCTCGTGGCGCTGGACCCGCGCGCCAGCTACCTGGTGCGCGGCTCGCAGATGCTCCATGTGGCGGAGTACCTGCGCATGCGCTACACCGATCACATCCGGCGGCTGCGGACCACCGCGCCCGACTCGATCCCGGCCGGTGTGCCCCCCGGCCTCGTCCCCACCAGCGCGTGGCGCAATCCCGAGCGCAACGAGAACGTGGGCGGCGTCCGCAACAGCAACCATCAGTGGGGCCAGGCTGTGGACCTCGCACCTGCCGTGGCCGACAAGGGCGCACTGCGCGGGCGGCTGATCGGTTGCCTGTTCGCGGCCGCGCGGGACCTCCTCGAGGAGCTGATCGAGCGCAACGGGGTCGCGGCTCTCGGCGTCGTAGAGATCCTCCTGGAGAACGGTTCCAGCACATTGTGGTCCTACCGAGCGAGACCGGACGGGACGATCCTCGACGCCAAGGGCAGTGCCTTTCGCAGTTCGTGGGGAAGCCCGCCGAGCATCGCGATCGCCGTGAATCACGCGACCCACGTCCACGTCTCCTGGCCGTCCAAGCTCGAGGAAACGCCGTTGGAGCTGCCGCAGTTGCGTTCAGACCCGCCGCCAGCCCCCCCACCGTTGGAACTGCGCAACATCATCTTGGTCGCCTCGGACGACAGCTCGCTGCCGCGTGCGGAGCGGCTGCCGATCAACCACACCGCGGAGTCGGTGCGGGCCTACCTGGCCACCGTCGATCCGGGGACGAGGACCGACGTCCACGTCGTCGCCGATCCCGTCGAGTGGCTCGCACGGCTCAACGCCTTCGACCAGCCGACCTACCGGATCCGCTACCTGTTCAGCTTCAGCCACGCCTGGCCGGGCGGGCTGGATCTCAAGCACTACCCCAAGGGCACCGACTACGAAACGGTAATCCACGACCCCACCGTGATGACCCGGCTCGGCGAAGTCTATGACCCTCGCCCCTTCGACCAAACCTCGGCGGCGACCCTCCCGACCGGCACCGACGACCTCCTCACCTTCAAGACCAACCAGATCCGTATCGCCAACCTGAGCTTTCTGCCCGAGGAGGCGAAACAGCGCCTGCGTCGAACCTTCACCGACGCGGAAGGCATCTATATCGCGGGCTGCCGGACCGCCCAGCAGGAGGGCGTGCCTCACCCGCCGTTCTGCGCGGCGCTCGCCGCCCTCATCGGCAAGCCGGTCCGCGGCGCCGCCTACTACAGCAAGGTGTTCTCCCCGGATGCCGAGGGCAACTGGCACCAACGCGACCTCACCCGGGACGACCCCACGCCCGCCGACCAGCCAGTGGTCCTTGTTCCCGGCGGGTACGGCCGCGGTCAGCTGGCGGGGTACCTGTGGGCACACGGACTCCCCCCGTCGCTCCCCCCGTTCCCCCATACCTCGTCGAATCTCTTGGAGCTCTACGACACTTTCCTGGATCTCTGCTCTCCCGAGGATCCCTGATGCCCCCGGTCCCGGTCCGGCTCTCGGTCGTCGCGCTCGACCTGGCTACGGCGTTCACCGACGCCCCCGTGCCCCCAGAGTGGCCGCCGATGCTGGCGCAGTTGGACCAGGGCGGTGTGGTGGTGCACGGCTACCGAGTCGTGGACAGCGCCGAAGGCCGGATCGTGCAGCTGCGGTTCCCGCCAGGTCCCGCGCGCGAGGCACGACTCGCGATTCCGGGCGTCACGGTGGTGGAGCTGGTGGCCACGCTCGGCGGCGACACGGCGCTGGAGATCGCCGAACCGGGGCCCCACACCCGCTACGCCGAGGTCCGCGGTCTGCGCGTGGCTGTGCGCTTCGACCCGGCCCTGCTCCGGCCCGTCGATGGCGCGCCGCGGGCCGAGCTGGTCTGGACGGGCGCGCTGCGCTGGCACCGCGACTGGCGCGTCGAGCTGGTCGGCGATCCCGGGTTGAGTATGTCACCCTGCGAGATCGCGGGCAGTGGCATCGTCATCGAGCTGGCTGGGCTTGAGCTCGACCTGTCCACCGACCGGTCACCGTCAGCAATCCTCGGGCTCGGCCTCGATGCGGGTTTCCAGGGGGTGTACGCGCGCGGCGGAAGCCTGCAACTACTGCCACAGGCCCGGTTCGGCGGGCGGGCCGGTATCCGGGTCGACGTCCGCGACCTCGCGGTCGGCACTGGCGGTGTGACGGGCCGGGTCGCGCGGTACTACCCGCTCGAACGCACCGCCGAGGGCGGCCTCGACCCGACGAACGCCCTCATCGGAGGCCTGTTCGATGACGCGTGGCAGCTCGGCATCGGCACCATCGAGGTGGGGCTGCGCGCAAACGCGGTTGACCGGTTCCTGGTCGAGGGGCTTGTACAGGTACCGCTCATCGACCCGTTCCTCGACGTCCGGTTCGGGATGGACCGCTCCGACACCGGATACGCCACGACGCTGCACCTCGGAAGTCCGACATCGATCTCGATTCCCGTCGCGGGCGGTCAGATCGTCGTGGGTTCCTTCGCCTTCGACGGTTCCTTCGACGGGCCCGACGCGATCGCCGTCAGCGGTCTGGTCACCGATGTCGAGGTCGACCTCGCACCCGTCCGGGTCACGGCGGGCAGGGTCTCAGCCGTCCTCGAGCGCCACCGGGACGGCGAGGAGCTGCGGGTCGCTCTGCGTGACGTGGCGCTCGGCCCGCTCGGCACGCTCGACACGGCAGAGCTCGTCCTCACCCAGACGCCCACCGGGCGGAGCATCCGGTTCGAGGCCTCCGTCGCATGGGACGACTTGCGCGGACGGCTCGACCTCCCGCCCGGCGTGCCGGAGCCCGCGGGCGGACGAGCGAGTGTCGACGTCGGCTGGGCGGACGACGGACACGTCGTCGTGCGGGTCGCGGCCGAGATCGAGGACCTGAGCAGCCTGCTGAGCGTCGTCCCCACCGCGTACCGTCCGCAGATCGAGGCGGCGGCGCTCGCCGTCACGATCGACTACCCCGACGAGGCCGCCTTCGGCGCGGCGTCGGCCAGTGCGCCATTGACCGGCTCGGTTGCGATTGCGGTCACCGTCCGCTTGCCGATGCTGTCGGCCCTTCCCGGCGTGCTCGCCGTCCGCGCCGGGGACGCGAACGGCCGCGTGCGTGCCGCACTGTCGCTCACGGTCGGGGCAGGTAGGCCACGCGTGGAGTTCGCGCTGTCCGACCCGGTCGCGCTCGACCTGACCCTGCCCGGCCTGCAGGCGGGCGCCCCGGTCGTCACCTTGTCCCTCGACTCGATCGGCCTCACCGAGGGCGACGGGCCGGGACGCAGCACGTTCACGCTGGCCGGCGCCGCCTCGACCCCGGCGATGGACGACTACCTCACCGACGTGGCGGTCGGGCTCGGTCTGCCCTCGACACTGGGATCGCTGCTGCGGCCGTTGGGCGCTGCCGTCGCAGGCGACGGCACCGTCACGCTGTCGGTGGCGTTCGACGGGACCACCGCGACGCCGTCTGTGGAGATCGTGTCCCGGCCGGCGAGCCCGCCGACGTTGGCGCTGTTGGAGGCCATCGGCGCGGTCGCCGACCCCGGCGCGACACCGCCGAGCGGCGCGACGGCGCTGCCCGGCCTCGGGGTACCCGCGGACCTCTTCACGGTCTCGCCGGGCGAACTGCGACTGTCCGCCGCCCTCACGAACCCGCCGTCGTTGCGCCTGAGTGGCTCGCTGGAGGCCACCGTGCTCGGCGAGACCTTCGACCTGACCGCCACCATCGCCATCGACGAGGGCGACTTCGCCATCGACGTCCAGGCCGGGACCGATGATCCCATCCTGGTCACGGTGCCCCTGCCCGACCCGACCCGCCTGCTCGGTGCCGCCGACGTCGTGGCCGTGGCCGCGGCGTACGGGCTCGACCCGGCAGCCCGCGACGAACTGGTCGCGATCGCGGAGTTCCTCACCGCGCTGACCGCCGAACTGGGGCCGCAGGGCGTGCTCGCCGTCGAGATCAGCAACTTCGGCCTGGGCGTGAGGCCCACGGGTCCGACCGTCACCGGCCAGGCCAAGCTGGTCCAGCTACCCCGGTTCCTTGAGCTGCTCACTCCGCTCAGCCAGCTCCGAGTCGGACTGGGCGCCGAGGTCGACAAGATCTTCCTCACCCTAGACCGCGTGGCTGGCAGCGCCCAGGAACCCCTGCTCACTGTCCCGGTGCCGGGCGACACCGAGGTCGACGTCTACTTCCGCGGGTTCCTGCTCGCCTACGCCTGGGGCCGCAACGAGTTCGCATTCGCACTCGACGCGGGCGCCGAACCGCGCAAGACGCTCACCGTGGGCGCCGGCGGGTCGGGAGTGCTGGTGCCCGCGGTGAAGGCCGACATGAAACTCGGCGCCACCGTCACCGCCCCGCCCGCCCCGATGCCCGAGGGTGTCCTGTCGTTCCGCCGAGCCCAGCGGGCAGCCAGCGACCGAGCGGTCGACGAGCTGGGGCTGCAGGCCGTGATCGGTTCGGGACAGCGCAGGGCCGTCACGGCCTACCTGCGCCACGTGGAGTTCAGCCCGATCTATTTCCTGCTCTGGCCGGGTTTCGGTGGCGACGCAGGGCTCGTGCTGGGCGGGCCGAACCCGCGCGACCTCCCCACCGCGGCGGCGTACCTCGATGTCCGGGCGTGGGACCGCCGCGAATTCTTCGCCCGCTTCACGGTGCGAGATGGCAGCCTCATCTTCTTCGACGCACCGCTTGGCCTCATGCTGAACCCGCTGGCCGCCGTACCACCGTTCGTCGCCGCGAACCCGCCCTACTGGATCGTCCCGCCGCTGATCATGGGCGACCTGTACGCCGAGGAGATCGGGGTCTCGGTCAATCTCCCCGGGCTCGCGTTCCTCGACCTGACCTTCGAACGGCCGCTGCCGTCGTTCTCCTTGCTGGCGCTGCTGGAGCTCGCCGCGCTCGCGGCGGGCGGGTTCACCCGGCCGATCGCCACGACATCACCGCTGCGCAAGATGTTCTACGCGCGTGTACGGGTCTTCCTGGAGCTCCAGCCGCTCGGGTTGGGCGGGGCCGGAGCACCGGTGTCGATGACTGTTGAGGTCAACGTCGCCGATCTGATCAACGGCGCCATGGACCTGATGCACAAAGCCACCGCGACGCTCAACGCCGGCTCCGACCTGCTCGGCGAGGTCACCCGCGACCCGGCCGCGCTCGTGCGCATGCTCCCGCGCGCCACGCGACGACTGGCCTACGACATCGAGCTCGGCGGTTTCGACTTCAGCGGCTCGCTCTACCTGCTGACCCCCGAC
Organism: Candidatus Nanopelagicales bacterium; assembly: GCA_049688395.1. Classification (GTDB taxonomy): domain Bacteria; phylum Actinomycetota; class Actinomycetes; order S36-B12; family CAIYMF01; genus Prado023. The sequence goes on along the minus strand of JBAVKQ010000182.1, from coordinate 15,140 downwards.
GAGCTGCGCGACGAGCTGATGCTCTTCTTCGAGAACAAGCGCCGCCGGGCCCGCGGCATCGCCGCGAACCAGCCGCCACAGACACCGCCGACGACCCAACCGGTGAATCAGCGCCCCGTCCTGGTGGGGAGGACACCGGTCCGTTGGAGGGGCATCCTCGACCTCCGGTCACTCGAGCCGGACGTGCTCGCGATCGGCAAGCGCACGCTCCTCGAGACCGTCGCAGCGCAGCGCACCCGTGAGACCCGCCTCGACGGCTGGCAGCGGGACAAGCAGCGCAACATGGACCAGACCGCCGACTTCGTCGCGGACGCGGTGGCCGCACTCCCGGTCGGCGACGTCGCCGGCCGCCGGGCCCTGCTCGGCCGCCTCGGGATGGCCAACCTCGTCGCCCCAGTCGAGGCAGCGCTGGTCGGGGCCGGTACGCAGCTCAGACCCCCTGCGCTGGAGCGACGGGTGCGCGCGGTCGTCGTCGCCGAGTTGCGTGGCCGTGACGAGGTGATGATCGCCGACAGCGGCCTCTCCGGGCCACCGGAGGAGGTCGCCGCCCGACTGATCGCGCGGGTCGTCCCTGCACCGATCCCGGCGCGGCCACTCGCGAGGATCCTCCCCGGCTCCGACCGCCGCAAGGAGATCGACAAGATCGTGCCCGTCGCCCGGGCGGCACGCGCCCACAGGCTGATGACCGACGCCTTCGATCAGCTCGAACGCGAGCTGACCACCGCAGGTCCGGCGACGCCCGCGGGTAGGCGTGCCATCGCCGACACGACCCGGCTGATCATCGATGCGCTCACCCAGCAGTTCGCCGTGCGCCGCGGGCAGCTCGATGCGCTCGTCGGACCTGGGATCGACCCGGACGCGCTGAGCGACCTGGTCCGCACACGTGCACTTCGCACCTGGGCAGCCTCGCCGCGGGTCACCGACCGGAAGCGTGACGTCGGCGTCTTCGACGGGGTGCACTTCGCAGGCGTGCTGCGCGGAGTGGATCTCTTCGCGCCACGCCCGGCGGTCCCGACGAACGTCGTGGAGGAGGTCGTCGGCTACCAGATCCAGCCACGTGGCGGCGCCGGGTTCGCGGTCCCGGTTCCCACCGCGGGCGCCCTCTACAAGGTCGTCCTCGACGGAGGGCGATACCGGTTGCACGTCCGGCAGAAGGGCCGGTCCTGGCAGGCACACGACCTCCCGGCCGCGCTGGTCGACCCCGTCATTGAAGGGCCGAACAAGGCCGACATGCTGCGCGACCAGCTGATCGTCACGCCGCGCACAACGCGGCGGCCCCGCACGAGCGCCGAGATTGCGGCGGTCGCCGAGCAGTTCGAGCAGTCCAGTGATCTCTACCTGACCTCGGTGCTCGCCCGCCCGGAGTACGAGGTGAAGCCCGAGGGTGGCGTGCACGGGCCGTTCTACCTGGCTGACCTGCTGCGGGATCCGCGCAGCGGAGACTACACGGTACCTTCCGGACCCACCCTGCTCGGCGGCTTTCGCGCGCGACTCTTCGACTCAGAACTGCGGTTCGGGGGCATCCTGACCGGCGGGGGGCCGCGTACGAGCGCCTTCCTTTACGGACATCACACCCTCGACATCGCCGTCGGAGGCTTCCGGGTCCGGGCGCTGGGCGATTTCGTCGCAGGCAGTGGATCTCTGTGGCGGACCATCCCCGCTCCGTCCGGCACTCTCCACGCCCAGGACGCTGTCGGGTTCAGCGGGCACCTGATGGTGTCCTACGACGACCATGGGGGTAGGGCGTCCGAGCGGGGTGACGTCCACGACACGCTGCTCGAGGGCAGCGCCGAGGGCAACTTCAGCCGCGCTGGCGACGGGTCGACGACCGCCCGCCTCACCGTGCGCGTCTGCGCGGAGGGGTCGGTGGATGTCGGGGTGGGCGAGTCGGAGTTCTTCCGCGTCGGCTGGACGCTCGACGGCGACCTGGACGTCACACTGACCAGCCGGCTCACCCTCGCTACGAGCGCGACCGCCACCGTATCGGTCGAGCGCGCGGTCTATCAGACCACGTGGGAGGTCGTCGAGCCCGCCCACACCGTCTGTACATGGTTCTACTTCATCGACTCGCCCCTCCCACCCAAGGGGCATTGGGGGTGGCTGTGCGCCACGACCCCGGAGATCCGCCAGCCGAACATCAACTTCAGCACCCCGCCGAACTGGGAGCCGCTGGCCAGCGCCAGTTGCGCGCTGCAGGCATCAGTGTCAGACGACGGCGTCGCCGCTTTCGGCCTCGACCTCACGGGGCTGGGCGCAGTGGTCACCGGGGCCATCGGCACTTCGCTCTCCATACCCAACCTGGGATGATTCCACGTGGTCGGACCCATGACGCTGCCGGTGACCCCGCGGCGAACTGACCCACCGGCGAGATTGCCTCTTGGTTGCAACGTGGTGGCCGTTCCAGCCGGGAAGTTGTTCCTTTCTCGTTGGCAAGCCGAGCCAGGCTTCGTGGGGGTGCATGGCTCGTGTCGCGGATGCGGAACTCAGGTCCCAACGGCTACGCGACGCTGCGGTTGGGGCTGGCCCCCGGCAGCGGGTTGGGCTACTTCGCCGGCGCCCGTGGCTACGCACCGGTCGCTGGCGAGGAGGTCGCCCTCCCGCGCTGATCACTGCTCGATCGACCGCTGCGCGAGCCGGTCCGGGGTCGCGGGAAGACCGACCGCGGCCGCGTAGAGGGGGAACTCCCCCTCTATGTCGGCCCGCACGACGGCGGCCAATTCGTCGTCGAAGAAGCCGCCGAGGTTGCACGAGCCAAGGCCCCGCCCGATGGCCGCCAGGTTGAGGTTCTGCATGGCGTGCCCGGCCTCGAGCAGCATGTACCGGTACCCCCGGTCGCCGTACTTCCACAGCGAACGACCCGGCACCCCGGTGATCACGACCACCGCCGCAGCGTCGGTGGCCCAGTGCTGGCCCATGAACAGGTAGGTCTGGAAGGCGCGGGGCAGCGGCTCATCGCGCAGTTGCTCGAGTCCATGGTGGACTGGAACGTAGTGGTACACCCCGGCGTCCAGGTCGAGCACAGATCTGGCCAGGACGTACACCTCGAGCGGATACAGGCCCCCTCCGGAGGGTACCGGCCGCTCGGTGACCTCCAGCGGCCCGAACTCCGCACGGCCAGTGGACCCGTAGGCGGCCCAGAGCAGGGTTCCCAGGTCCGTCAGGGCGATCGGGTCAGACGAGAAGACCCGACAGGACACCCGGTCGCGCAGGAGTCTGCCGAGACCGGTGTCCAGTGGCGCGGGCTCCGGCAACCTGGTCAACGGCGCGTCGAGGTCCTCATGGGAAGCCATCGGCGCGCGGGACTCCGGTGGCTCGATGACGTTGTGCAGCCAACGGGACGTGGCCCGGTGGAAGGTCCAGGCGATCGGCTGGCCGTCGCGGAACGGCGGGTCGATGGTCATGCCAGTGGGTGCGGGTCGGCGTTGAGCCCCGCCGAGCTCTGGGACAGCGTGGGCAGGCCGAGCTGGTCGGGCAGGCAGTACATCCGCGTGCCACCCAGGCGCGCCTCGGCGGCGCCGAAGTGGATCGGTTGGAAGCCCGGGATGAGCGCGCGCGCTGCATGGATCCCGAGGGCCTCGAGCTCGGGCGCGGTCAGGTCCACGGCGATCAGCCTGCGGCCGATCGCCGTCAGCCCCGCGACCAGGTGCGCAAGGACACTGGGTGCCGCCAGGCCCCCGGCAAGGGCTGCGGTCGAGGTCGGGCAATCCCGCCAGAAGTCCAACCTCTGAGTCATGGACTCGTGGGCGTACAGCAGGTCATGGTCCTCGATGTCGGTCACGCTCGCGGGGTCTGCCACCAGCTCGGCCAACCGCGCGATCGTCTCGGGGTCGCGCAGGCGCGCCTTGAGCGCCGGACGCACCTGGCCAATCTCCAGGGCTGCCTTGCGGCACGCGACGACCGGATCCGGATCACACCCGAGGCCGACCACGACCGCTGGCCGCCCCACCCGGTCCACGGCGATCGCGGCGACCACCGCCGCGGGCGCGTCAGTCGCCAGGCGGTAGAGCTCGAGCGCGACTCCACGGCGCTCGTACGCGGCGCCCAGCCGACGCACGGTCGGGTCGGCGATCTCAGCGAACGGCACCCGCAGGGCTGGCAGGCGCTGCATCCAGCCGATGACGAAGGCGTCGCGCTCGATCACCTCGAGGGCGGCGGCGGCGACTGCCGCATCCGCGGACGGGCCCGCAGCAAGGCCGTTGGAGGTGATCGGGAACAGGAACTCCGGGCCAGCGCGGACCGAGTAGTGCATCAGGGCGGCGATCGCAGGCACGGCGACCGGCTCCCCGCTGGCCACGTCACGTCCCTCGATCCAGTCCAGGGCCGTGTCCTGGGACCACGCCGCGTAGCGCAGGTGCGGGTACTGATCGTCAGCAAACGGCACCAGGTCCTCAACACCGAGCGCGGCCCCGGGCAGGTCACGGGGAGCCGACCTGGTGATCCGCCCCGGGTCGACCCGTGCCCCGGCATACCGCTCGCACCCCTCACCCAGAGCGGAGGTGATGGCCTGCGCCATGGTGACGCCCTTACCCGAGCACACCTCGAACGGCTCGTCGTCCGGGCCGAGGAAGCGGTGGTTGGACAGCTCCGCGCGGACCACGATCGGCCACGCCGGTTCCGTGGTGTCTCGGGGGATGGCGTTCAATGCGCGGATGATTCCGGTGCGCGGGCTCACCAGCGTGTCGCGCAGGCCGACCAGCCCCTCGACCGAACTGCCCGGATCACCCTGGGGTCGAGGGGTGCCCGGTCGGCGGCCTTTTTTTCGGCAGGCCGGGCACTGCGGGTTGTGCAACACGGCGTGATCCTCGGTACGGGACTCGAGGGCGTCATAGACCCGCACATGACCGACGAGTGCCGGGCGCCCCACACCGAGCATCGCCTTGGTCACCTCGAGGGCCAGGACCGACCCCAGCCACGCGGACAGCGCGGGGAACGATGCCTGCCCGGCCAGGCCGGGTATCCTGCCCCGGTCGAGTTCCTCCTCGACGGCCATCTCGAACTCGAAGTCGTCCACGCAGCCCAGCGTGCGCATCCGCGCGCACAGGTAGCAGGGCCCCTCCCCCGGGAACACCATCGGCCCGGCGACGGCCAGGTGACCCTCGACCTGGCCGAAGACCGCCGGATGCTGCTCGGCCAGGGCGAACGAGTTGGACCAGAGAGCGCTCGCGGAGAATCCGCGATCGAAGGTGTGCACGACGATGTCGCAACCCGCCAGCGCAGCGGACAGGTCCTCCCGGGTGAACCGTCCCCGGAGCGGGATGTGGACATCGGCCGATCCGACGAAATCCAGGGCGCTGTCCTGCCGTGGGCGGCCGGCTGCCCCGGTGGGTGCGACAGGCCAGAGCTGCAGGTCGTGCTCCGTGCACTCGAACGGGTCGATGACGGTGAATCCACCCACGCCCTGGGCCGCGAGCAGCGAGGCGACGTGGGCTCCTGGACCTTCGAGTCCCACGATGCCCACCCGAAGATCCCGGAGGTGGGCAGAAGCCTCAGCGCCGATGCCCAGGGCCGCCAGCATCGCCTTCGCCGGACCCGGCCCCCGGTCCGCCCCCTCGCGTACAGCCCCTGCGTCGGCCAGACGATCCAGCAGGGTCATGGCCTCGGCCCGCGCGTCGTCGGACCATCCCGAGAGGACCTCGCGCAGGGAAGCACGACCGTCCAGCCTGTGCAGGACGCGCTCGAGGAACACCTCGGCCGACGCCCCCTTCAGGCGCATGCGCAGGATCTGGGAGGAGACCGCCAGGCCACGCTCACCGAGACTGACGATCCGCACCCCCGGGTCCAACGACAGCCTGGAGTCCAACGAGATGCGTCCGGAGGTCAACGTCTCCCCGGCTGGCGCAGCGCCCGACGAACTGCCGCTGCCGTCACTCACCGAGATCGTTGAACCTCGAGATCTGACCGCCCATCAAGCCGCCCCCGACGTTGCAGGGTCCGCAGCTGCACTCGAAGATGCACACCTTGCAAACCCGGCACACCGAGCACAGGTTCTGGCACACCCGACACACGGCGATGCAGCGGAAGCAGTCGTTGATCCCGCAGAACTCCCCGTAGTTCACCGAGATCGCGTCGCTGACCTTGCGGTAGGCCTTCATCTCATCGTCGGTGAACTCCGGCGCCTGGCGGCTGGTCGCGGTGGCCGCCTCCACCAACTTGCGCAACTCCGCGATCTCCAGTTCGAGCTTCTCGATCCGATCCTCAGTCATGACCTCGCTCCGTCCCGCCCCGGCTGGGGCTACCGCGATCATCCTGCTGTGCACGGCGCGGGTCAAGGCATTCTCGAGCACAGATTCGCGTGGCTCCCGCTCGGTCCTGTTCGCGCCTGGCAAGGCGAGCCCGCATGCGTGGCAGTCCTCATGTACCCGGTCGTGGCCACCAGTGGGAGATGTCGGACGGCGCCTCGGGGGCTCCTGGGGGGCTTGGATCCGCCGGCGAGTTGGTTCCAGATCTCGCTGCTGACTGCGTCGCGCGCGTCGCTGTCGGTGGTCGGCGGAGCAGAGGTCGTGGCCAGGCCGCGCTCGGAGAGTCGACGAACGATATCCACCGCCGAACCGCGCAGGGCCGGCACTGCCCTCATGCTGCGATGGATGCCGACCAGCTCAGTGATCTGGTGCTGTGGCTGACCTGCCAAGAGGCTTGAGCAGCAGCGGGTCGCGCTACACCGGCTGGAGCAGCGATGCGAGGTCACAAGCGTGCTGGAGCGCGACATCGCCGCTGCATTCTGGGCGCTCGGGCGCACCCCGGGCTTGCCGGAACGGAATGCCCTCAGTCTCGCCTTGCGGCGGCCAGCCTGGACAGTCCTGTCATCAGGCGCACAGAGCGATCGCTTGGATCCCCACCCCATTCCGGCCACTTCCAGCGCCAGATTTCACCTCGGGCGTCGGCCGCTCCCGCCTTGGTCACGCTGGGTGCGACGAGACACGTGGACGGTCAACCAACGGTTGCGTCCATGGACGTGGTGACCACCGCGTGTCACGGGCCGATGCACGACGTCGTGGAGCACCTTCGGGTCGCCCAGGGTGGGCTCTGGGTCCGGGGGGCGACTCGTAGCTGGGGGTGTCTCCAGTCGTGGCAACGGTGGTCCTGGTCTCAGGACGCCTGGGACGCCGACTTCTTGCCACTATCGAACTGTGAACCCCGACGTGAGGCGCGTGGGCGCCCTTGCCCGTGATGAGCGGAGCGCGACTGAAGCCCTTGAGCGTGCGGTGGCGGCGAGCAGCCGGCCGGCCTACCTGCCGCGGCTTGTGGCGGAGCGTTTGGATCACGACACGCATCAACGCCTGCGCGAGCGGGTCGAGGACCTGCTCGGAACGCTCGAGGCGCTCTACAACGACGAGGATCTGTGGAGCCGACTCGAAGCTAGCGCGCCCGGGGGGCCACCTCGGCGCAGTTGCAACGCTTGGATGCAGTGAACCGGACGGATCTGGCTGACCTCTTCGAGATCTGCGGGTACTCAACGCCACCGCCCCCGCCAGCAGCGGAACTCGTCGACGAGACACTGGTCGCGATTCGCGACCTCGACAACTTCGGCGTTCAGAACCCCCAGAACTGCATCCGCCAGGCCCGATCCATGATCTACGCGGCCGTCATGCGGGCCCGTCTGCAGCTGCCCCGACCATCTACCGACGCCGACGCCGACGCCGTCCGTGCCCGGTTGCGGACCTTGGCCCGATCCGTGACGGGCATCGCCCGGAAAGCGCTGCCGATCGCCGCGGGCGCCGCAATGGGCGCCCTCGTCGAGGGCCTCGCCGGCGGATTCGCTGGTGGCTCGCTCGGCGCCGCAATCGCGGTTGCCGTGGCCAGGAAGCTCGCAGAGTCAGCGCCCGAGGCCTCGCTGCCCCGAGCGGACCCCTCGCCCGACAGCGTCGACGACGTCCCGACTGTCAGGTGGGACCTCCCGCCGGTCGACGGGATCACCCTCCACGAAGCGGCCCTGATCGATCAGCTCCACGGCGAGCTCAACGCCCCAGAGGTATCCCGGCACGTCGACCGGCTGGCCGACCTCATGGACGACCGCGACTGGCTTGGAGCCGGTGGGGTTCGTTCCCTTTCCGGCGGCATCCAGGCGGGTGCGGCCGACCTCTCCCAAATCATCATGCGCGTGCTCACGCTGGTCGACAGCGGGGCCCAGGCCGCCGGCCTCGACGAGGGGCCCTTCGGATCATGAGCGTCGCCGAGCGCCGGGTCGAGGCCGCACTCGCATCCCACCGCGACGGCGGCGCGGTCCTACCGCTGGTCATCGCGTTCGACGTGTGGGCTCGGGAGACGTGGCAAGAGCAGTGGCTCAACGGCCGACTGCTGCGCCGAAGTGGACCCACGGTTCTGCTGGAAGACCTCGTCGAGATGGGGCCAGGCGACGTCAAGGGCAACGACGACGGGGCCGCTACCCGCCTCTGGCACGGGGCGCTGCGGGAACTGGCGATGCGGGCCCCCGACAAGGTCGCCCCGGCCGACCGGTGGACCCATGGCCGTGGCCTCGATGGCCGCTCATGTGAGTCGCGCCCTGACCGAGAACCTCGGGGACGACGCCGAGGTCGGCGGCTCGCGCTCGTGGGTGCTGCTGCGTGCCTACCTCAGCCAATTCGACAACCAGTTGCGTTATCGCGGCCTCGGCCGGTGACCGCATCCGAGCCGTCCACGGTGGCTGCGTATCGGGCGGCAGGTTCAGGTGCGGGGTGAGGGCAGCCCAGGCGTCAGGGCTTTCGCGCGTTGATGACAGGGCCGGTTCGGCTGCGCAAGAACCCGGCCGACCTCCCAGTCTTCGAGCCTGGGCTCAACCGGCGTGCCGCAATCCCGCGTATTCGAGGTCATCGACGTACAGCCCAAGGTGGACACCGACCTCGTGCAGGTCACAACGATGAATTGCGGCACGGCCAAGCGGCGACCCGGAGAGGCCCTCTGGACCCCGGACGGCGCGCAGATCATCGCCTCAGTGGGCATCGTCAACAACGGTCGAGCCGCTGACGACGAGATCGCCCACATCGACCCAGACACAGGCAGCATCCGCGAAACCAACGCCTCCGGAGCCATGCCCAGCTTCCAACCCTGACAGCACACTCTGGGCGGTGCTGCCCCTCCCCACGTTGCGTGACACAGGGCAAGCCACACCGCTGGTCGTCTCGTGCGCCCTAGATTCACGGCAGCGGTGGTGTTGGATGATGGTCACTCCGCATCAGGGTGATCTCGGTCGTCTAGTCCAGTGCGGTAACGACGAAGTCGCTGTCGATAGCCGTGCCCTCGCCCGAGGCCATGCGGGTGGCCTCGGGCGAGACGACTGCCCGATTGTTGCCGCCGGTTCCGCTCCTGGGTGGGGCGCTGCGCAGCACGCAGGGTTGCCCTCAGCCGGCTGCATCGCCACCTGCGGGGCTGCCTGGTCGCTCCGCGTCGTCAGCAGCCTTGGCGAGGCGGGCGGCGGCGGGACCCAGGATCAGCACGAGGGCCGCGGCGACCACGAACTCCGTTCCGGTCTCCAGCGTGCGACCGGTCGTCTTCTCCACTGCGGTCCACATGCTCACCGGCTGCAGCAGGGTCCACGCTACGAATGCGAGGCAGGGAATGGCCGCTCGGCCCCAATCGCCCTTCCGCAGATTCTCTCGGCCGACCAGGAAGATCGCTGCCGGCAGGAGCATCAGGATCAGGAACTGCCATGTGAGGGCTGAATCACTCGCCGTGAAAGTGACGGCCCCGGTGGCTTCGTCCGTTGTGGTCTGGAGTTCGACTGCCGCGATCGAGATGGCGAGCACCTCAGCGGGGACGAGGGCGGTCGCAAGGTCAACCCACTTGCTTGCCTTCTTCTCTCCCCCCTCTGCCCCCTCTTCCCCCTCCTTTGGCGTCAAGACCACCTCAGAACCATCCGCCATGTTGCCTTCCACGAGGTACCGGGTGGCGGGCTGGGGTCCTGCCACAACCTGCAACCCACTTGCCGGGTCCGAATTCTCCCGGGCCGTCGTGACCGCGCGATACAAGAATGTGCTCATCGCCATTCACCCGCCTCTTCATATTGGACGTGCGTGCGCCCAATGGACATCAGGCATTGGGAGTCTGCTCCGACAGCCCAACTTTGGCTAGCCCCTCTGCCGCTTCGCGCAGCTGTTGGCTCAGGCCACCCAGATTCCTGCCGGCTCGTCGTTGTCCTTGAACCACCGCCCGCAGGAGATGAGGTCCTCGCATCGGCAGCACAGCGCGAAGCAGATTCGGACGTGCCGCCCAGTCCCTCCTCAGCCAAGGTAGATCGGGCCGGGTCCGGCACAAGGCCGCCTCGTACCGGGGCATGGGCGTGGGTCTTACTAGGGCGTATCTCCCAACGGGGCTTTGAGCCAGGTGAGGACGGCGCAGAGGACAACGGCGGCGCGGTAGTTGATGGAGTGCTGGTCGTATCGGGTGGCGATTGCGCGCCATTGTTTTGTTGACGTTGAAGGAGCGTTCGACGACGTTGCGGCGTTTGTAGAGCTCGGTGTCCGAAGCGGGTGGCCGGCCACCGGCGGTGCCTCGGTTCTTGCGGTGTCGGATCTGGTCGTCACGTTCGGGGATGACGACCTCGATCCCGCGGGCGGTCAGCTTCTGCCGGAGCTCGCGGGCGCAGTAGGGTCCACCGGTGCTGGTATTCCGCCCGGCCACCTTCCGCAGGCTTCCCTCCCCTTGCTGCGCCGCCCACCCATCACCAACCTCCTGACCCACCACACCCGTGGTGTCTCCTCCACCGTGGACCCCGACCGGCCGAGCGGTCGCGGCCAGCGCAGGTGCTTGGGCCAAGACCGGGAACGCCAGTCGCCAGATTCCGTCTCACTCCAGCGAGCGCAGAGGAGCCGATTCCCGATCTATTCCGGGCCCGCCCAGTGGTGCGCGTAGCAGCGCTCCTGCTCGGCGGGCCAGTCGATGGCGGCGTACTGGGGGGCGTCCTGGTGGCCTTGTTCACGACGAGGACGGCGAGGTTCGGCCAGCCGCGAGCATCGCAGTGCTGCTCGAGGAGGTCCAGCACAGGCCCGAGACCGTTGGGGATCCGGCCGACGTGGGCTTGCGGCCTCGGCGTAGGTGACCGGGCCCGCTGCGGCGTGGATGCGGGCGATGAGCAAGGACCGAAGCGCGAGCAGGAGTAGGCGGCCAGGCCGAGCTCGGGGATCGACTCCAGCAGCCGGGCCAGGGACAGGAAACCGGGGAGCCGCCGAGCGGTACCCCCCTTCTTGTAGTCGATCCGGCACGGCAGCCCGAACAGCCCGACCAGGGCCGGGTGCGGGTACACCTCGATGCACCGGGTCTGCCCCTGGCTCGGGGCCGCTGCGGGGTCGACGACCCACCCGAAACGGCGCGCCAACGTCATCGCCCGGGACTCAGCACCCCCGAACGTGCCCCGGTTGGAGGTGTGCGCGGCCGCCCCGTAGGCGCTGTAGGCCCGGCCGATGAGCCGTTCGCCTAGCCTCTGGCCGGTGTCGTTGGGCACGATCAGGGGCGCATCGACCGCCACCACAGACAACCGCCCCGGCTGGGCCACGACCCACTCGGCGATCTGGGCATCCGTGCGGACCCGTCCCGAGGACAGGACCCGCCCCGATTCGTCGACGACGGCCACCCCGGTCCACCCCGAGGACCACGCCAGATCGAGCCCGGCGAACCACTCCCCTGCCACGAGGATCATTACCTCAGGCTCGGGAGGTCGGAGTCGCACCCTGGAGGCCACGTATCTTCACGGCTCGGGTCCCAACAGCTCCGTCGTCGGCTCGCGCCGAAGGCGGGGCGGCGTTGCCCACACGCAGGGTCGCGGGCTACCCTGGCCGGGGTATCTGGTCGGATACATCAAGAGGGATGGGAGAGGTCGTCATGCAGTTGGCTGAGGTGCGCCGAGCCGCAGGGCTGTCCCAGACGGAATGGGCACGGATCGCAGGGACGTCACGCCCCACGCTGTCCGCCTACGAGCATGGCCGCAAGTCCCCCACCCTAGAGACCGTCGAGCGGCTGCTGGCCGCGGTGGGGCAGGTGCTCGAAGCCCAGCCAAGAGTGCAGTGGACGGCGGTGGACGTCGGACGTGGGCGGGTCGCGTGGGTCCCGTCCACGCTGCCACGGCTGACGGCGGCCGACGCCCTGCGCGAGGCCGAGCTTCCGTTGGACCTGAACTGGTCACAACCCGGCAGACTCTTCGACCTCCGTGACCGCGCTGATCGTGCCCGCGCCTACGAGATCGTGCTCCGGGAGGGCGACCCCGAGCAGATCACCGCCGTAGTCGATGGGGTGCTCCTGGTCGATCTGTGGCCCGTGCTGGTCCTGCCGCAGGCCGTGCGCCGGGCGTGGGCCGGACTGGTCGAGTCCACGACGGGCGCATCATGTCCGGGCTGACCGACTTCCAGGTGCAGGTCGCGCGGGTATTCGTCGCGCTGCCGGAACCCGCGGGGTTCCTGGTAGCCGGGGGCGCGGCGCTGATCGCCCAGGAGGCGGTCGACCGAGTGGCCCGCGAGCTGGGCCTGTTCGCGCCATCCGACCGAGCGTCGCCACTGCCGTCGAACGGCTAGGGTCCCGTTCGTGGATGCTGATGCCCTGGCCGAGTTCCTCGCCGCAGAGGGTGGGTTCGGGCCACTGCAGCGCCGGTCCGGCCGCCTGCTCAACGAGGTCAGCCATGCGCAGATCACGGGCGCGGAGAACCTGCTCAAGAAGGCGGCCAGGAGCCTGTCTGGTGGGGACGCCGAGCGCGCGGAGCGGCTGATCGACCGGGCGGCGCAGATGCCCTACGACCCCCGCGAGGAGGGGTCACCGGGTATCCGCGGAGCCACGATGCTGGTCTATAGCATCCTCACCGACCATTTCGAGGCCAGCGAACCCGGCGACATGACCTGGCTGGACGTGGTCCTCGCGGTGCACCCCCACCTCGACCCGACAGGCCGCGCCGACATCGCCTCGGTGGTCCACGGGTTCGTCCTTCAGGAGGCGTTCTTCGACGTCACCCCGGCCGAGGCGCGACGCATCCGGGGCGCCTTCGGCGATGCCCCCCTCAACGCTGACCTGGGCGACGGGCCGCAGGCCACGGTGGAACGCCGGCGCGCCATCATCCGGTCGCTGACCACGGCCGCGGCAGCACTGGCCGACGCCTACGCCGCAACCACCGACAACCCGTGAGGGTCGCCGGCCACAGCCACGATGCGGGTCCCTTGCGGCACGCTAGCGCGACCGCACGGGCAGCCTGCCCACAGATCCGTCTGGGCGTTGAAGACGCTCGTGATCGCCCGATCGCTGCGCGAACCCGCGCTGGGCAGCATCCCGACCTGTCAGGCGACGGAGAGCACGCCCCGCCCCTCCCAGGGAGGTGGACTCCTTACCGCGCCCGGCTTGTTTCACCGGCTCCATTTCGCTGGCCGGGATTGCTCCAGATCGTAGGCAGAGGGTGCTCCAAATCGTTGGCTTGTGCACCCCCTCCCCCGAGCCCACCGCCAGCGGGTGTCACGCATCAGGCGACCCGACTGGCGTAGCGCTGCCGGGCAGCCTCTCCGGACGTCCCGACAAGGCTTCCGATGGCTGCCCAGGACATGCCGGCCTTCCGTGCCTGCGACACCGCGGCTAGGAGGTGACGCTCGGCCTCGGACCGCTCCGCAACCGCGGCGCGAAGCAGCGCGAGAGCCCCCGCATCGATCTCGTCGTCCGGGTTTGGCTCGTAGTCCTCGAACCTTGCCGCCAGTTCGTCGGCGTGGGCCAGGATCTCGTCAACAGTACGTGGCACGCTCATCACCTCAGGAACTTCTTCCGGGCTCGCATGGCATGCACGATCACGTGCGCCTGCTCGCCCTCGACGTAGCCGACCTCGAGGAAGATCGCCGCCCGTTGAGGCCAACGATCATCATGAACCCGTCGCCGAGGTCCCAAACGCGGACGGGGTTGCGGTACGCGTGCAGGATCTCGACCTCACTCAACCCGTGCTTCAACTCCGAGGGTGCGATGATCGGGCCATCCAGCACGATCACAAAATAACTTGGAATGACCATTCGAGGTAAGGGGCCGCGCCCTGCGGCCGACCTCACCCGCCCGCCCAGCGCGGGCCACAACTCGCCGGCTCGGGGCCGAGGACTTGGGCTACGAATTGGCCACGGCCCCGGGCCCCTTCCCGGGATCGCCCACCCCATAGCCATTCCCGCTTCCACGAGAGGGGTGAGCTTCATCATGCGCCCGGCGCCAGCTGCAGGGTGCATTCCGCAGCGGAGCGTCGCCCCCGAGCAAGACCACCACCTCCCCGAGCATGGGCGACTTCTATACCGTTTCAGTCCCCGTCTCCCCTGTCGGGGAGGCCCGTTCCGGGGGGGAACCGCGGTTCCTCGTCGTGGGCCGGATCGGGCAGACCACGTGGGCGGCGATAATCACATACCGCAGGGAGACCATCCGCATCATCTCGATCAGACGGGCACGCCAGGAGGAGGTGGCCAGATATGAAGGCAACTGAGCTCGACCAGCGCTTCGACGCAGGTGAGGACATCAGCGAGGTCGTCGACTGGGACTCCGCGCGACGGATCAACCAGGAGCGCCGCCGTGTCAACGTCGACTTCCCTGCGTGGATGGTCGCCTCAATGGACAAGGAGGCCGACCGGCTCGGCATCTCCCGGCAGGCACTGATCAAGGTATGGATTGCCGAGCGACTGGAACGCAAAGGAGGCTGACACCGCGGCCCCGAACTCGAGCGAGCCGTCAGGACCTCCGGCGGTCAATTGGGCCACGAATTGGCTACGCCCGTATCCCCAACTTCGGGATCGCCCACCCATCGCCGTTCCCGCCGCCTCCCCCACCCTGAACTCCATATCGCGCCCGGGTCGGCTTGCACGGCCAAAGCAGGCATCCCTGTTGCGCTCAACAGCAGCCTCGACGCCTGATTGACGCTACCGGTTTTGTCAGTCGGAATGGGCTGGTGGAGTTGCGGTTCACGCAGGCCGCGCGTCGGTACCGGATCGGCCGTGGGCACGTGGTCTTCGTGGTCGACCGCTACACCCCAACCCCAACGAGCACGCCACGTGGCGATGCTGCGTTGGAGTGGTACGGCGAGGACTCGACCGGCAGGGAGCTGCACGTGGTCGTCGTGGTCCTGGAACCAGGAGACGACCCGCTGGATCCCGACATGGGGCTGGTCGTGCACGTGATGCCCACGGCGCTTCGAGGGAGGACCTGACATGACACGCAAG
>JBAVKQ010000181.1:0-5687 GCA_049688395.1 Candidatus Nanopelagicales bacterium | reverse complement strand
CGCTGGCTCGTGGTGGGTGCGGACTCCAGGCCGACGAAGACCCGGACCGGTTCCTTGGCCTCGCCCGGGCCCATCACGTCGAGGATCTCGTCGGTCGTCACCGCCATGTTCACGAACCGCCGGCCCTCCCGGCCGATGTCCTCCCATGACACCGAACTGCGCGGGCCCCCGGAGACGGACTGCGAGGTGGGCGGGGTCGCGTAGGTGGCCTCGACCGCATCGCCGGAGGTCTCCGCCTTGTGGAACACGTACTCGATCCCCTTGTAGCCGGCGCAGCCCAGGAGCCCGAGCGCGCTGAGGTGGCCCAGGGGGCGTCCCACCGGCGCCAGGTTGGGCGCTGTCGAGGACAGGGCCCTGCCCACCTCGTGGGCGAAGAACCGTTCCGCCTTGGCGAAGGTCAGCAGCCCCGCGCCCACACCAGTGCCGACGGCCAGCGCGCGGCCGACTGATACGGCCTGGCTCTCGTCGAGGGACACGCCCTCGGCGTCATGGCTGACGCCCGCGTCGACCATGCCGCGCCGCAGGCGCTGGTACTGCACGGCAGCCAGGGCCATCCCCAGCGGCAGGGCGATCGGGGCGACGCCGCTGAAGCGGCCGTCCGCGCCGACTGCGCGCTCCAGGGCCATGTCACTGCCGACGACCAGCGCACCTGCACCGCCACCCACCGCCAACCGAACCGAGGCCGTGCGCACCCATGCCCGGGCGATCGGCTCGTCCTTGCGCTGGGCCAGCACGCGGTACACCCCGTATCCGACCCCGGTCGCGGCGACGTTCGCCGCGAGCAGCAGGCCGTTCGTCGCCGCGCGGCGCTCCTGCGCAGAGACTCTGCGGCCCGTTGCACGCACGGCCACCGACTCGATGAGCGACTCCGTGAACGTCATCGCGGCGTAGTTCAGGGTCGCCGACGCGCCGGTGATGATCGCCTGGTCGATCGTCGAACGGGGCATGAGCCCGCGCGCGAACGACTGCCCGACGCTGGTGGACGCCGACAGGATGCCGATCCGCTCGGCGAACCCCAGCCCTGCGCGGACCTCAGCCGCCCGCTGCGCAATCTTCATCTCGATTCACCCATGGTGGGAACCTAGCCCCCTGCGACGCTCAGGGGATCACCCCAATGGGGTGGAAACCCCGTTCGGCAGGCCATGGGGGAAGGTTCGCGCGGTGTCCTGCCTGCGCACGGTGGTCCACGACAGAGAGCCGATCAGGCTGAAATCTGGCGAGCCGCTCTCGGCTAGAGCGTGGAGGAGCACCGCGAACGAGGAGGGCAGTCCCAGCCGGGACCGCCCTCCTCGTTCTCACTCCGCGCTCAGGAGTCTGTGCTTGTTGGACTTCTGCGCTGCGGGGCTCGGCGGGTGCCGGCCCTTGCGGGCCGACCCCCACCTCACTCCTCGCTCAGAAGTCCATACCCCCGCCGTCGGGCATCGCCGGCGCCGCGCCCTTGGGCTCGGGCTTGTCGGCGATGACCGCCTCGGTGGTCAGGAACAGCGCCGCGATGGAGGCCGCGTTCTGCAGGGCAGAGCGGGTCACCTTCGCCGGGTCGATGATGCCGGCCTTGAGCAGGTCGACGTACTCGCCCGTTGCGGCGTTGAGGCCCCAGCCCGGCTCGAGGTGGCGCACCTTCTCCACCACGACGCCACCTTCGAGGCCGGCGTTGATCGCGATCTGCTTGAGCGGCCACTCGACGGCCACCTTGACGATATTGGCACCCGTGGCCTCGTCGCCCTCGAGCTCCAGCTTCTCGAAGGCCAGGTCGGTCGCGTGGATCAGGGCGACACCGCCACCGGCGACGATCCCCTCCTCGACGGCGGCCTTCGCGTTGCGCACGGCATCCTCGATGCGGTGCTTGCGCTCCTTGAGCTCGACCTCGGTCGCCGCCCCGGCCTTGATGACCGCAACACCGCCGGCCAGCTTGGCCAGGCGCTCCTGCAGCTTCTCGCGGTCGTAGTCGGAGTCCGACTTCTCGATCTCGGCACGGATCTGGCTGACCCGACCAGCGATCTGGTCGGCGTCGCCGCCACCGTCGACGATGGTCGTCTCGTCCTTGGTGACCACGATCTTGCGGGCGGTACCCAGCAGGTCCAGCGTGGTGTTCTCCAGCTTCAGGCCGACCTCCTCGGAGATGACCTGGCCGCCGGTGAGGATCGCGATGTCCTGCAGCATGGCCTTGCGGCGGTCGCCGAACCCGGGAGCCTTGACGGCCACCGACCGGAACGTGCCACGGATCTTGTTCACGACCAGCGTGGACAGGGCCTCGCCGTCGACGTCCTCGGAGATGATGACCAGCGGCTTGCCCGACTGCATCACCTTCTCGAGGATCGGCAGCAGGTCCTTGACCGCCGAGACCTTGGAGTTGGCAATCAGGATGTAGGCATCCTCGTACACCGCCTCCATGCGCTCCGGGTCGGTCACGAAGTAGCCGGAGATGTAGCCCTTGTCGAAGCGCATGCCCTCGGTGAGCTCGAGCTCGAGGCCGAAGGTGTTGGACTCCTCGACCGTGATCACGCCCTCCTTGCCGACCTTGTCCATCGCCTCGGCGATGACCTTGCCGATCTGGTCGTCGGCCGCGGAGATGGACGCCGTGGACGCGATCTCCTCGGTGGTCTCCACCTCCTTGGCCATCTCGAGCAGCTGGGCGACGATCTCCTCGACGGCCTTCTCGATGCCGCGCTTGAGCGCCATCGGGTTGGCGCCCGCGGCCACGTTGCGCAGGCCCTCGCGGACCAGCGCCTGGGCCAGGACGGTCGCCGTCGTGGTGCCGTCGCCGGCCACGTCGTCGGTCTTCTTGGCAACTTCCTTGACCAGCTCAGCGCCGATCTTCTCGTACGGCTCGTCGAGCTCGATCTCCTTGGCGATCGAGACGCCGTCGTTGGTGATGGTGGGGGCGCCCCACTTCTTCTCGAGGACGACATTGCGCCCACGCGGCCCGAGGGTCACCTTGACCGCGTCGGCCAGGGTGTTCATGCCACGCTCGAGGGCCCGGCGGGCCTCCTCGTCGAAAGCGATGATCTTCGCCATATGTCTGTGGTTTCCTTCACACGTAGCGCTGGGAGGCCGGTGCTCCTGCCCGCGACGGACGGCCAACCGAACCCGGTTCACGTCACCGGCTCCGAGCGGACCTCAGTCGCACCGACCTGTCGATGCCTCGGTGGGGCGGGTGCATCCGGCGCACCGGTTGTCACTCGACCCCTCCGAGTGCTAAGTGAATCTTGGCACTCGACCCCTCCGAGTGCAAGTGCCGCCCAGCGCCGGGGCCCGGCCGCCCCCCTGCCCCGCAGCATCCCTCGGGGCGCTGATCTAGGGTGGGAGCAGTCGACCCCACGGGGCCATGGAAGGAGCGGGACATGACTGACTACGAGCGTTCGCCGGGTCAGCAGTGGAAGGACGATCCGGCCGCCGAGCTGATCGACGCCTACCACCACCACGTCTCCGAGGAGTTGGGCACCGACGGGCCGGAGGAGACCTTCGGCCACCCCGACGAGTCCCGGGTCGGCCATCTGGTCGATGACAACCCGCCGCTGCGCGACGACACCGCCGAGGCCCTGGCCCACGACACCCACGACGTCGAGGACCTGGCAGTCGAGGAGTTGGCGATGCACTACGTCGACGAGGACTCCGAGCCCGAGCAGACCAACGACGACCTGCCCGAGGACCTGCGCGCCGCCCTGGCCGACTGAGCATCGCGCCGGAGGGGCGCTGCGCGGAACTGGGGGACAATGGTCCGATGACCGACGGGCCCCTGATCGTCCAGAGCGACAAGACCCTCCTGCTGGAGGTCGACCACCCCGACGCCGAAGCGGCCCGCCGCGACATCGCCCCGTTCGCCGAGCTGGAGCGCGCCCCCGAGCACATCCACACCTATCGGATCACCCCGCTGGGACTGTGGAACGCCCGCGCCGCCGGGCATGACGCCGAGGCGGTGGTCGACGCGCTGATCCGTCACTCGCGCTTCCCGGTGCCGCATGCGCTGCTGGTCGACGTCGCCGAGACGATGGACCGCTACGGCCGGTTGCGCCTGCTCAAGCACCCGGTGCACGGGCTGGTCCTCGAGGCCAGCGACCGCGCGGTGCTCACCGAGGTGCTGCGCAGCCGCAAGGTCGCGCCGATGATCGGTGCCCGGATCGACGAGGACTCCGTTGCGGTGCACGCCAGCGAGCGCGGGGCGATCAAGGCAGTCCTGCTCCGGCTGGGCTGGCCGGCCGAGGACCTCGCCGGCTACGTCGACGGCGAGGCGCATCCGATCGACCTGGTCCAGGACGGTTGGGAGCTGCGCGACTATCAGCGCCAGGCCGCGGAGGGGTTCTGGTACGGCGGGTCCGGGGTGGTCGTGCTGCCCTGCGGGGCGGGCAAGACCCTGGTCGGTGCGGCCGCGATGGACCTGGCCAAGGCCACCACCCTGATCCTGGTGACCAACACCGTCTCGGCCCGGCAGTGGCGCGACGAGCTGCTGCGCCGCACGAGCCTCACCGATGCCGAGATCGGTGAGTACTCGGGGGCCCGCAAGGAGGTCCGGCCGGTCACGATCGCGACTTACCAGGTGATGACGACCAAGCGCAAGGGCACCTACGCCCACCTCGACCTGTTCGACGCCCGGGACTGGGGCCTGATCATCTACGACGAGGTGCACCTGCTGCCCGCACCGATCTTCCGGTTCACCGCCGACATCCAGGCCCGCCGCCGACTCGGCCTGACCGCGACGCTGGTGCGCGAGGACGGCCGCGAGGGCGACGTCTTCTCCCTGATCGGGCCCAAGCGCTACGACGTCCCCTGGCGCGAGATCGAGGCGCAGGGCTGGATCGCCCCGGCCGACTGCGTCGAGGTGCGGGTCACCCTGCCGGAGCCGGCTCGGATGGCCTACGCCATGGCCGAGCCCGAGGGGCGCTACCGGATGGCGGCCACGGCGCGGGAGAAACAGGACATCGTGTCCACGCTGGTCGCCCGGCACCTCGACGATCAGGTGCTGGTCATCGGCCAGTACCTCGACCAGCTCCACGAGCTCGGCGACCTGCTCGGCGTGCCGGTGATCACCGGCGAGACCCCGGTCTCCGAGCGCCAGGAGCTGTTCGACCTGTTCCGCGCCGGCGACGTGTCGACGCTCGTCGTGTCGAAGGTGGCCAACTTCAGCCTCGACCTGCCCGAGGCCTCGGTGGCGATCCAGGTGTCGGGTTCGTTCGGCTCCCGCCAGGAGGAGGCCCAGCGGCTGGGCCGGATCCTGCGGCCGAAGTCCGACGGGCGGGGTGCGCGCTTCTACACGGTGGTCACCCGCGACACCGTGGACGCTGACTTCGCCGCGCACCGGCAGCGGTTCCTGGCCGAGCAGGGGTACGCCTACCGGATCGTGGACGCCGACGACGTCCTCGGTGGCCTGGCCGACTGACCACCCATCGGCCGCCCCACGCCCGGGCCGCCGACGCGGGTTCAGGGGGTCTGGACCCCGGTGATCCGGGCCACCGCGAAGGTGGCCATGACCCGTGCGGTCAGGTCCAGCGCGGTCAGGTAGCCGCCGGCCAGGTGCAGCGGCTCGACCTGGCGGTCCTCGGCCACCCCGGACGGGTCGGCATAGCCGATCCACACCGTCGCCTGCCCCGCGATCGCCCGCCGAAGCGCGGTGCTGACCTGACCGGCGTCAGCGACCGGCACCGGGCGTCGGGTGCGCCGCGCGGGGGAGGTGGGGGTGGGCAGGTCCGTGG
>JBAVKQ010000180.1:0-2090 GCA_049688395.1 Candidatus Nanopelagicales bacterium | reverse complement strand
AGGCCGGGCTGTGGGCGGCGGCGATCACCCCCGCGCGCGCGGACCTGGAGCGGGCCTTCCTGGACCTGACCAGCGACGCCTCGGCCGGACCCGCTGCGACCAGCGGCCGCGACGGACCTGGAGGCCCCCCGCAGCCCGGCGGCATCGCCGGCACCGGCCCGCAGGACATCCAGGGGGTGGCCTCGTGAGCGCCCCCGTCATCGAGCGCCCAACGGCTGGCGGCCCCCGCCTGGGCGCACTGATCCGCGCCGAGTTCCTGCGCGCCCGCTCGCGCCGCTCGCTGCGCTGGTTGACGCTGCTGGCCCTGCTCGCCGTGACCGGTGTGGCGGCGATCATGTTCGCGACCACCGCCACGGTCGGCCAGGCCGAACTGGACCGGGCCGCCGACCAGTTCATGGCCGAGCAGATGCAGTGGTACGACGAATGCCTCGCCGACCCGGGGATCCCCGAGGACCAGCGGGCCGATGCCTGCTGGAAACCGACCCGCGAGGACGCCCTGTCGAACGCGGTCTGGATGCTGGACAAGCGGCCGTTCGACAACAGCGCCATGTCCGGCCTGCTCAACCTCGCCGGCGGACTCGGCCTGGCGGTGTGCCTGCTGATCGCTGCCTCGGCCGGGGGTGCCGAGTGGAGCGCGCGCACGATGGGCCTGCTGTTCAGCTGGGAGCCGCGCCGGCTGCGCGTCTTCGGCGTCCGGATGGGTGTGGTCGTCGTCGTGGCCGTGGTGATCGTGGCGGTCCTGCTGGCAGTCGCCCTGGGCCTGGGCGCGCTCATCGCGGGGCAGCACGGACCCGACCCGGGCTTCGTGCTCGGCGATGGCAGCAGCAACGACCTGGGGCCGGCGGACCTGTCCGCAGCCTGGGAGCTCGCGCTGCGCTGGTTGCCCCTGGCCGGCCTGGCCGCGGCCGGGGCCTACGCGGTGGCGATGGCGACCCGGAGCACCGGCTGGGCGATCGGTGCCACCATCGCCTTCGTGCTCGTCGCGGAGTCAGTGATCCAGGGGCTGTGGGCGTGGGGCTCGCAGTGGTTGATTCAGACCAATGCGCTGGCCTGGCTGGGTGGCGGCGTGGCGTGGGTCGTCGACCGAGGGGCCTCGCAGCAGGGCTACTCGAATTATGAGCTGACGGACGTGGTGCCGCTGGTCGGCGCTGGGGAGATCTGGATCAGCCAGGCACGCGCCCTGGGGGTGCTGGCGGCGATCGTCGTGGTGATCTCGGTGATCGCTGGGGTGCTGCTGCGCCGGCGCGACGTCGACTGAGCCGCTGGCGGTTGGCTGAGCCCCGGCCGGGCGGTGCCGCCCCGACCGGGGCTCAGTTGCTGCGCCGAGGCGAGGTGCCTGCGTTCGTCAGGCCAACGCCTTGGCCTTGAGCGCGTCGAACTCAGCCTGGCTGATGGCGCCGGAGTCCAACAGGCCCTTGGCGTGGATGAGCTGCTCGGCCGGGGTAATGCCCTTGGCCGCGACCTGCTGGATGTAGGCCTCCTGAGCGGCTCGAGAGTCTGACAACGAGGCCATCTGCCGCTCGTTCATGCTCTTCCCGCGGACGATCAGGTAGATCAGGGCGCCGAGCCAGGGCACGAAGATGAGCAGCACTGCCCAGCCTGCCTTGCCCCAGCCCGACAGGGTGTGGTCGCTGAACATGTCGAAGAGGCAACGGAACCACACAAAGAGTGCGGCGATCCAGATGAAGAACCAGAAGGTCCACAGGAATACCTGCCAAACGCTCATGTCGCTCATGTCTTTCCTCTCATCGATGGGGGTCACAGCGGCGCACGTCAGGATGTGGGCCAACCCTGATCGGATGGTGCCAGCCGTCCCAGCTGTGCCGCTTCACCCAAAGAGGGTGAGAATCGGACATCCGGTGCATCGTCAGCGATCACCCATAATGGGTGATGCGCCCAGGGCGTCGGGCGCCCCACGCTGGTCAACGGTCCACAATGGGCCGGCCGGCACCGCTCGGCCCGAGTACTGGAGGTCAGATGGACGACGACGAACTGCTCAGCACGGGGCCGATTGACTACCTCGTCATCGAGTACCCGGAGCATGAGCCGACCGGTGAGGCGTTCGCCGAGTTGCTGGCACTGGTCGATGC
>JBAVKQ010000179.1:0-15046 GCA_049688395.1 Candidatus Nanopelagicales bacterium | reverse complement strand
CCAGTTGTGCACGTTGCCGTGGCTCGGGTTCGTGCCGGTCGATGTCGCGTCGGCCCCGCCGGTGGCGGTGGCCCGGTTGGCGGCACGGCTGGGGGTGGACCCGGTGGTGCTGGTCGGGTACGGCAAGAGGGAGCAGACTCGCACGGATCATTTGCGCCTTGTGGTGGACCATCTGGGGTGGCAGCCAGTCCCCACGGGTGGCCCGGAGCTAGCCGAGTTGGAGCGGTTTCTGTTGGCCCGTGCGATGGAACGGGACTCGGCGAAGGTGCTGTTCGGGCTTGCGTGCGAGTTCCTGATCGCGGCCAGGACGGTCCGCCCGGGTGCGGTCACGCTGATGCAGCTGGTGGGGGCGGCGCGGGCCGCGGCCAGCTCGCTGACCCACCAGAAGGTGGCCCACCTGCTCACTGAGGGGTTCCGGGCGGATCTGGACGGGCTGCTGGTGTTCGACGCCGAGTTGGGGATGACCCGGCTGGCGTGGTTGACCAGGCCGGCGGTCGAAGCCACCGCGAACTCGGTGAAGGCCCAGTTGGACAAGCTGCTGTTCGCCCGATCGTTGGGCGCGCATGTGTTGGACCTGTCGATGCTGGCCGGGGAGCGCCGCCGGTCCCTGGCGGGGATCGGGCGGCGGGCGAGCAACCAGACCTTGGTCCGCCGGGAGCCGGGGGTCCGGTATCCGATCCTGTTGTGCGTGCTGGCTCAGGCTGCGGTGGACCTGCTCGATGAGGTGGTCGCCCTGTTCGACCAGGCGGTGTCAGCGCGGGAGTCCCGGGCGAAGACGAAGACGGAACAGGCCCTGGCTGATCGGGCGAGGACTGGTGAGGACCGCCAGCAGTTGCTCGAGGTGGTCCTGGGGGTTCTTGCCGACGAGTCGATCCCTCACGAGGCCGTCGGTGGCCTGCTGCGCGACCAGCTTGGACGACAGAACTTGGCAGATACGCAGGCCGAGGTGTGGGTCGACCTTCCCCGCGGCCACGGCCGGCTGCGCGCCCTGGCGGGTTCCTACCCGTATCTGCGGCAGTTCACCCCGGATGTCCTGGCCGCCATCGACTTCCAGGGCGGCCCGGGTATGGGCCAGCTCATGGACGCGGTGTCGGTGCTCGGGGACCTGAACAGGACCGGCCGGCGGAAGGTCCGTGGTGGGGCGCCGGCAGGGTTCGTGCCCCGCCGGTACGCCGGCTACCTGGCCCAGGCCCGCCGCAGCGGGGACGACGTGGGTTACCGGCACTACTGGGAACTGTGCGTGCTGCTGGGGTTGCGCGATGGGCTGCGCTCCGGTGACGTCCACGTGCCCGGATCACGGCGCTACGCCGACTCCGGCAGCTACCTGATCCCCCCAACACGATGGTCACCACGCCGGGACGAGTTCTGCGCCCTGGTCGGCAAACCCGCCGACCCCGGGGCCGCGATCAGCCAGGGCAGGGAGGACCTGCACGCGGCCCTGGCCGATCTCGACCGGGTCCTGGCCGACACCGGACCCGATGACGCGGGACAGGTCCGCCTGGACGCCCACGGGGATCTGGTGATCCCCCCGCTGGCCGCCGAGGACATCCCGCCGGCCGCGGCTGCGGTCAAGGAAGAACTGACCGGGCTGCTGCCCAACGTGGCGATCGCCGCAGTGCTGATCGAGCTGGACCACCGCACCGGGTTCCTCTCGGCGTTCACCCATGCCAGCACAGGGAAACCACCGTCCGATGCCGAGACCAAGCGCAACGTCCTCGCCGTCCTGATCGCCGCGGCGACGCACCTCGGGCTGGTCAAGATGGCCCAGGCCTGCAGCGTGGCCTACGACGTGCTGGCCTGGACACAGGAATGGTTCGTGCGGGAGGACACCCTGCGCGCGGCCAACACGGTGATCGTCAACCACCACCACCGCCTGGACCTGGCTGGGGTGTTCGGCGGTGGCACCATGTCCTCCTCAGACGGGCAGCGGTTCCCGGCGCGCGGCAAGTCGAGCACCGCCCGGGCGATGAACATCCACTTCGCCGACCAGGGCCTGTCGACCTACACTCACGTCTCCGACCAGCACTCCACCTACGGGACCAAGGTGCTCGTTCCGACCGCCCGGGAAGCCCACTACGTCCTGGACGACCTGCTGGGCAACACCACCGACCTGCCCATCTCCCAGCACGCGACCGACACCCATGGGGTGACCCTGGTCAACTTCGCCTTGTTCGACCTGGTCGGCAAAGCATTGACCCCAAGGATCCGTGACCTGGGCAAGATCACCCTCTGCCGGGACGACACCAAGAAGGCCACCGCCGCCCGCTACCCCAACGCCGGTCCTCTGCTCGGGACCCGGCTGAACGAGGACCTGATCGCCGACTGCTGGCCCGATCT
The DNA here is from genome assembly GCA_049688395.1 of Candidatus Nanopelagicales bacterium. GTDB lineage: Bacteria > Actinomycetota > Actinomycetes > S36-B12 > CAIYMF01 > Prado023. The sequence continues at coordinate 12,709 of JBAVKQ010000179.1, read as the reverse complement.
GCTGCGGATGGCTGGTTCCCCGAAGTACGGGGAGGCCACCGCTTCACTGGTCGTCGGGAAGTGGTCGGGAGCATCCCGGCAGAACACCCTGGCCGCCGGGCTGAAGGAATGGGGCATGCTGCGCCGCACCGTCCACGCCGCCCGCTACCTGTCCGACCCGCCCTACCGGCGTGGCATCTCCCGCCAGCTGAACAAGGGCGAGTCGCTGCACTCGCTGCGCCGCGACCTGCACTACGCCAATCGAGGCACCATCGCGAAGGTGCAGCTGACCCAGCAGACCGAGCACGCCTGGTGCCTGACCGTGCTCACCAACGCCGTGGTCACCTGGACCACCGAGTACTACGCCCTCGCCGTGGCCAGACTGCGCTCACAGGGTCGCGACATCCCCGACGACCTGCTGACCCACATCTCCCCAGCCCACAGCCAGAACGTCAACTACTTCGGCATCATCACCGTCGACGTCGAAGCCGAACTGGCCAAACTCGACACCAACGGCCACCGACCCCTGCGCACCTGACCCATATCCGTTGGATTCTCGGCCATTACTACTGGAAGGCCGAGCTGCTGGAGCGGCACGGCGCGGCCTACACCGTAATGAGTGGGGCCGGGCTGCCGTGTGTGCTGCGCGCGACCGCACCATTCGTGTACGTGCGCCTGCACGGCCCTGACCACGAGCACCTGTACGCCGGGTCGTACTCCGAGGCGGACCTGAACTGGTGGGCTGACCGGATCCGGGACTGGGAGTCCAGTGGTCGTGAGGTGTACGGCTACTTCAACAACGACGGCAACGGCAACGCGGTCCGCAACGCCCTTCGGCTCCGAGACCTCCTGGGGTCCTGAGCGCCTGCGGGTCGCTGGCGGCCCGTACGGCAGGTGGCCAGCAGGTCCGCGTGGGTGCAAGCAGCCTCGTCCGCCCGGGTGTACGTTCAGTGAGCGGTCGAATCCGCAGATCTGACGTAGGCCTACGTGGTCTGTCGACACCGCCCGAGTGTGCTCGTCGAGTGCACCGCCGGGCACTTCGAGGAGGACCAGTGAGCGTTGCCGAACCAGGTGCGGACCGAGGCCTGCAGGACCCGCCCCTGAGTCGAGCGCTGGTCGTGGCAGCTGCCCTGGAGATCGTCGATCGCGACGGTGTGGCGGGCCTGTCGATGCGCCGACTTGGCACCGCGGTGGGCCGCGACCCGATGACGCTCTACCGGTACGCGGCCAACAAGGCAGCTCTCCTCGATGGCGTCGCCGAGCTGGTCCTCGAGCAGCTCGAGGTCGACACCGACGACGACGACTGGGAGTCTCAGCTGCGGACCGTGGCCCGCACCTACCGGGCGCTGGCGCTGGCCCATCCGCAGGTGGTGCCCCTGCTCGTCACCCGACCTCTGGCCACCCCCCTGGCCCTGCGTCCCCGGGGGACGCTGAGGCCGCTCGAGGCGATCCTGGAGCTGCTCACGCGCGCCGGATTCAGCATCGTGGACGCGCTGTACGTGTATCGATCCTTCTTCGGATTCCTGCATGGCCACGTGCTCAACGAACTCCAGGAACTGGTGGACAACCATGAGGAGACCGACGATCTCCTGCGCCTGGGTCTGCACCAACTTCCCCTGCGGGAGTTTCCCCTGCTGCGCAGTCTGGCCACAGAACTTGCCAACTACGACGGCGCGGCCGAACTCGAACGGGGCCTGGACATCCTGCTGACCGGTCTGCACCTGTACGTGCGCACCCCGCCGGTCAGCCAGGGCCCGCCCCGCTGACGACGTGGTCACAGCTGCGAACGGGGAACTGGGATTCGCCGCGTGACCGAACCGCATGTCGCGACGTCGATGTGGACGCAGGTCGATCGCCGCTTCCTGATCGGAGGCACAGAGGCAGCCGCTCAGTGCGCCTCCTGCCGCCCTCTCGTATACGGTGCAGATATCCGGTGTAGACCTACACAGCCTTAGGCGGATCGTGGAGGTCCCGACATGGCGGCAGCCAGGAGTTCTGACGTCATCTCCGCCGTCCCCTGCGTGGCCCTGGTCGGGCACGTACGTCTCGATGCACAGGTATGGAGCATCGGGGAAAGGGAAGTGCCAGTCATTTAGCCGGATCCACCCCGCTGACCTTCGACGAAAGGGCGCCCTCCATGTCCAGACACCGGCACGTGTTCTTCACGGCAGTGGTCGTCGTTGCGCTGGCCTGCACAGCGCTCATCTCCGGGCCCGGCACTGCCGTGGCCGCCGGGCACCGCGCCGACCGCGCGACGCTCCTCGAGTACGCCACCGGCACCTGGGCATCCTTCGAGGCGATGGTGGATCCCGCCACCGGGCTCCCGGCCGACAACATCGCTGGCGACCTCGAACCGCAGGACCGCAGCGGCTACACCTCACCGACCAACATCGGTGCCTACCTGTGGAGCACGGTGGTGGCACGCGACCTGGGCATCATCAGCCGCAGGGAGGCCCGTGCGCGCATGACGCAAACACTGGCGACGGTGGCCCACCTGGAGCGGAACGACGCCTCCGGGATGTTCTACAACTGGTACGACGAGGCCGACGGTGCCAAGCTCACCCGTTGGCCGGCCGACGGCAGCACCGTCTACCCGTTCCTGTCCAGCGTGGACAACGCGTGGCTGGCCACCGCCCTCGTGGTCGTCGGCAACGCGGAGCCGCGACTGCGGTCCAAGGCCAGGGCGATCGCCTCGACCATGGACTTCGGCTTCTACTACGACCCCGAGGTTCGGCAACTGCGCGGAGGGTTCTGGGACGAGCAGCCCGCTGACGGGGCGGCCGTGCTCGCCAACTACCGGGATCGCGGACCCGATGTCTGGTATACGGGCCACCACTACGGCACGTTGAACACCGAACCGCGGATGGCCAGTTACCTGGGCATCGCGTGGGGGCAGATCCCGCCCGAGCACTACTTCGCACTGTTCCGGACGTTCCCGGACTCCTGTGACTGGAGTTGGCCCGAGCAGCGACCGGTCGGCCGCTGGAAGGAGTACCTCGGGGTGCCCGTGTTCGAAGGCGCCTACCGCTACCGCGGGATGAAGATCGTGCCCACCTGGGGCGGCAGCATGTTCGAGGCGCTGATGGTCGACCTGTTCGTCCCGGAGGCCAAGTGGGGTCCCCGCAGCTGGGGCGTCAACCACCCGCTGACAGTCCGGGCCCAGATCGAGCACGGCATGGATGAGGCCGACTACGGGTACTGGGGATTCTCCCCGGCCAGCGACCCGGCCGGTGGATACCGCGAGTACGGCGTCGATGCGATCGGGATCGAGCCCAACGGCTACAGCTCCGACCAGGGGCGCACGCTGGTCGATCCCGGTTGGGACGACCCGAACTGCCTGCGCGAGCCGAAGACGCCCACGTCCTACGGCGAAGGCGTCGTCACGCCGCACGCCTCGTTCCTCGCCCTGCCGTATGCGCACGACGAGGCGATGGCCAATCTCGAGCGGATGCGGAGGAAGCTCGGTGCCTACGGACCCGGTGGATTCTACGACTCGGTCGCGGTCCGCAGCGGCACGGTCGCCGAGCGGTACCTGTCCCTGGACCAGGGCATGGTGATGGCGGCCATCGGCAACGAACTGCGCCGCGACGCGGTCCAGCGGTACGTCGTCCGTGGCCCGATCCGCAAGGCCATCAAGCCGATGCTGGGCATCGAGAAGTTCAACGTCGCCGCCCGGCCGACTACCTGTCGTTAAAGGGTAGTACGGTGCAGATATCCGGTGTAGACCTACACAGAAGGAGAAGGATCGCGGAGGTCCCGACATGGCGGCAACCAGGAGTTCTCACGTCATCTCCGCCGCTCCCTGCGTGGCCCTGGTCGGTCAGGAACGTCTCGATGCACAGGTATGGAGCATCGGAGAAGGGGAAGTGCCAGTCATCGAGCCGGACCCGTCTCGCGGGACCCACCTCGCGGTGGTCCTGCGGCTCACGTCAATCCAAGTGAACAAGGAAGGACAGCCATGAATAGGACCGTGCGAGCATTCGTCGCGGTGGTCGCCGTCACTGCTTTGGCCGCGGGGTGCGGGCGCAGCGATGGGGGGAACGGGGGTGCTGCGGAGACTGCCGCAGCCGTCAGTGAAGGGCAGGCCTCGGGCAGCGTCGAGGTCTGGGCGATGGGCACGGAGGGCGAGAATCTCGGCGAGTTCGCCAAGGCCTTCGTCAAGGACAACCCCGATGTGGACATCAAGGTCACCGCGATCCCGTGGGACGCGGCACACGACAAGATCGCGACGGCGATCGCCGGCGGTCAGACGCCGGACGTCTCGATGGTCGGCACGACGTGGATGGGTGAGTTCGCGGCGACCGGCGCCCTGGACCCCACTCCCGACCTGATCGACAGCTCACGATTCTTCGAGGGTGCCTGGGGCACCACGGACGTGGGTGGCACCAACTACGGGATGCCGTGGTACGTCGAGACCCGCGTTCTGTACTACCGCTCGGACATGGCTGCGCAGCCGCCCACCGACTGGAATGGGCTGACCGCCATGGCCAAGGACATGCAGGGTGCTGGCGCCAAGTGGGGCATCAACCTGCAGCCGGGACAGACCGGTGCGTGGCAGACGTTCATGCCGTTCGCCTGGCAGGCCGGTGCGCAGATCACCAACGAGGACAACACCGAGTTCACGTTCGACTCTCCCGAGTTCGTCTCCGCGCTTGACTACTACCAGTCCTTCTTCACCGACGGCCTGGCCCCCAAGCAACTGCCGCAGGGCGCGCTCGAGCCGGGCTTCATGGACGGATCCATCGGCTCGTTCGTCTCCGGGCCGTGGCATGTCGGCATCCTCGAGGACACCGACAAGGAGGGGATGGCCAACGTCGGTCTCACCCCGCTCCCGGCGGGCGTCCAGCAGGCCTCGTTCATCGGTGGCGCCAATCTCGCCGTCTTCAAGGACGCCGCGAATCGTGACGCGGCCTGGAAGTTCGTCGAGTGGCTCAGCCAGCCCGAGGTTCAGGTGCAGTGGTACGAGACCGTCAACGATTTGCCGTCGGTGGCTTCCGCGTGGGACGACCCGGCGATTGCTGCTGATGAGTACCTCGGCGTGTTCGGCACGCAGCTCGAGACTGCGGTCGCGCCGCCCTCGATCCCGACCTGGGAGGAGGTCGCCAGCGTGATCGACACCGAGCTGGAGAACCTGGCAAAGGCAGGGGCCGACCCGCAGGAGGTCGCGACCTCGATTCAGGCGCAGGCGGTGTCCATCGGCACCGGGCTCTGAGATGTCCACCGACATCGGGGCAGGACCCGTGGCCCGGTCCACGGGTCCTGCCGCGGGCCCTGCTGAGCCCCAGACCACCAAGAAGCATGCGCCGCTGTACTGGCGGCGCACCCGGGTTGCCTGGGGGTTCGCCCTGCCGTTCGTGGCGCTCTTCACCGTGTTCACCGCGGGGCCGGTGCTCATGTCGCTCGGCATGGCTGTCACGGACATCCGGAGCAGGGACCTGCGCAACCCGCTGGCCGTGAGTTTCGTGGGGTTCGAGAACTTCACTGCCGTCTTCGCGGACCCGATCTTCCGCAAGGCGGCCACGAACACGGCGATCTTCGTGCTCGTGGGCGTGCCACTGACCCTCGGGCTGTCGCTGGGGATCGCCGTGATCCTCAACGCCGGCGTCACCCGGCTCAAGACGTTCTTCCGGGTGGGCTACTACATGCCGGTCGTGACCAGCATCGTGGCCGTGGCCGTCGTGTGGCGGTTCCTGCTCCACCCGGACAACGGCCTGATCAACGAGGCGCTCCGGCTCGTCGGCATCGACGGGCCCAACTGGTTGGGCAGTACCACCTGGGCGCTGCCCTCGATGATCGCAATGGCGACCTGGCGGTCGATCGGAACGCTGATCATCATCTTCCTCGCGGGCCTGCAGGGGGTGCCCACCGCGCTGCACGAGGCCGCCGCCCTGGACGGAGCGAATACGTGGCAGCGGTTCCGCTACGTCACAGTGCCGACGATCCGTCCGACGCTGCTGTTCGGCGCTGTGATCACCGGTATCGGCTACGTCCAGTTCTTCGAGGAACCGTTCGTCATGACTCAGGGCGGGCCGCTGAACAGCACATTGTCGGTCGCGTATCAGACGTACAACCAATTCGGTTTCGGCAACTACGGATACGCCGCCGCGATGAGCTACGTGCTGTTCCTGGCCGTCGTCGTCCTGACCCTCATCCAGTTCCGCGTCCTCAGCGAGCGGGACACCCCCCGCAAGAAGCGTTTCCGCAAGTCCGCTCCCATCGCCAGCGAGGAGGTCGGACGATGAGCACTGACCTGGATCAGGTGGCAACGCCGCAGTCCGAGCAGGACCCCGAGGCTCCCGTCTGGAGGAAGACCACGGATCGGGTGTTCGGCGAGGCCCGACCCAACGCGTTGGCCTATCTGTTGCTCGGGGTCGGGCTGATCCTGGTCACCAGCCCCTTCGTGTGGATGGCACTGAGTTCGGTCAAAGGGGAGGGCGAGATCCGCCGGGTGCCGCCGACGTGGTGGCCCGAGGCGCCCACCCTGGACAACTTCCGCGACCTGTTCGACCGTCTCGACTTCGCGCAGTTCTTCACGAACTCGGCCGTGGTGGCGACCGCGGTGACAGTCGGCAACCTGGTCTTCTGCTCGATGTTGGGCTACGTCCTGGCCAAGTTCGACTTCGCGGGCAAGAAGTACCTCTTCTGGCTGGTCATGGGCACGCTGATGATCCCCGGGATGGTCACCCTGGTGCCCCTGTTCGTGCTCGTGGCGAACATGGGATTGGTCAACACCTATGCGGGTCTGATCCTGCCGTTCCTCGCCGCCCCCTTCGGGGTGTTCCTCATGCGGCAGTTCTTCCTCGCCATGCCCGACGAGCTCATCGACGCAGCGCGCGTGGATGGGGCCGGCGAGTTCCGGATCTTCGCCCAGGTCGTCATGCCCCTGGCCCGACCTGCCCTGGCGACCCTGGCGATCCTGACCTTCCTGGGGTCCTGGAACAACTTCCTGTGGCCGCTGGTCGTGGCGACCACCGAGGACAAGTACACGCTGCCGGTGGCCCTGGCTCTCTACAGCACCGGGCAGAACCAGACCGACTACGGCCTGCTGCTCGCCGGCGCCGTGGTGGTCGTCGTTCCCGTCCTCATAGTGTTCCTGCTCCTGCAGCGCTACTTCGTGCAGGGAGTCGCGATGACAGGCATCAAGTGACCGGTGCGCCTGACGGGGCGCCGTGGGTGCTCACGGGTCGCGGCGGTCTGCGTGCCGTCGTCGTGGCCGGCGGGGGGCTGGCCAGTTTGGCGACTGATCAGCTGGAGCTGATCGCGCACCGTGCGTCGGTGTTCGAGCCCGGCCTGCTGCAGCTGTGGGTCCAGGACCGCGGGGCCGGTCAATCCTGGCCGCTGCTGGGCGCGGGGTCCGGCTCCCGGACGCGCGTCGAGGACGGCGTGCTGGTGGTGCGCGGTGGGGTCAGCGACGACGATGGTTCGCTGACCTGGAAGGTGCGGCTCACCCTGGCCGAGGACCGACCGGCTTGGGCTTGGCACGTCGAAGTCACCAACGATCGCCCGGCGCCGCGGGACGTCGACCTGGTGCACGCACATGACGTTGCGCTTGCCGCGCCAGCCATGCTGCGGACCAACGAGCTCTACGTCAGCCAGTACCTCGATGTGACCCCGCTGCACGGCGACTTCGGCACGGCCCTGGCGGTGCGGGCCAACCTGGCCCAGGCCGGGCTGCACCCGTGGTGCGTGCTGGCCGCCACCTCGCGCGTCGTCGAGTGGGCGACTGACGCGATCGACGTCCACGGCTGGTCCGGGCGAGGTGGGCAGCAGCCCGGGGGAGCGCTGCTCGACCTGCCGTCGAGACGGCGTCAGCACGAGCACACACTGGCCACGCTCCAGACTGGTCAGGCCCGACTCGGTCCGGGAGAGGTGCTTCGGACCTCCTTCGCCGGACTGCTGCTCGACGACCATCCGGCGGCCACCTCTGACACTGACCTGCCCCGAGTCGCCGAGGCGCTGTCGGTCGCACGCGCCGCCGGCTGGCACGGGAGTGGACCCGGGACGCCGCTGACTGGCGCCCCGAACGCCGGAGCTTCGGGTGAGCCGGCCCCGACTGGGGCGTACGACCGGGGCCGGGAGCTGGCAGTGCGATCCCTGACCGACGACGGACTGCGCGGCCGCTGGCCCGGGCCCTTTCGGGTCGTCGAGCGCGATGACCACGGCACCCTGCTGTCGTTCTTCACCACCAACGACGAACATGTCGTCACCAGAGCCAAGGAACTACGTGTCCTGCGGCCGCACGGCACGATCCTGCGCACCGGCGACACCGCAGCCCCGGACCCTCGCGGACTCACGGCGACCGCCTGGATGACCGGATCGCCACTGTCGTACCTGACCCAGGGGCACGCGTCGAACGAGCCTGTCCTCACCACTGCCCGGGGGTACCTCGGAAGGCACCGGGCATACGGCCTGCGCGTATTCGTCGAGGTGGACAGTCGCTGGCGACTGCTCGACCAGCCGTCCGCCTTCGCGATGAGACCGGATTCCGCGCGTTGGGTCTACGCAGTCGAGCCTGACGGGGCGGACCAGGCGCGCGTGCTCGAGATCACGACCACCGCCCCGGCTGACGAGCACCGGATGGACCTGTCGGTACGGGTGCTCGGGGGCGACTGCCTGCGCATCCTGCTGGTGCTGCACCTGGCCGGCGAGGACGGCCCCCTGCCTGCCCCGGCGAAGGGAGTCACGGCCGAGCGGCGAGCAGACGGCGTCGTGATCGGTCTGGATGCAGGCGGTCACTCTTGTCGCAGGCTGGTGCTGCGCACGCAGGACACCCTGACAATCGGAGACGATGGACCCCTGTTCGACGACGGCATCCGGCGCAGCGCGAAGGTCGTCACCCTGCTCAGCCAGCCCACGACGGAGCTCAGCGCCCAGTTGCGGGTCGTGACAGGTTCAGACGAAGCGAGCCAGTCGCACCCGCTCTTCCCCGGCTCTCGCCGGGATCCGACGGGCGGGATCGTGGCCGGCTCATGGTGGCGTGAGGTCACCCGACTCAGGGTTAGTGGCAGCGATGAGGTCGAGGCATTGGCCGTCAGTCTGCCGTGGCTGGTCCGCGACGCATTCGTGCACTACCTCTCACCACGGGGCCTCGAACAGTTCACCGGCGGAGCCTGGGGTACCCGCGACCTGGCCCAGGGTCCGCTCGAGTTGCTCCTGGCGCTCGATCGATTGCCCGATGTGCGTGACCTGCTGCGCATGCTGTTCACTGCGCAGAACCCCGACGGCACTTGGCCGCAGGCGTTCGGATTCCTGCCCGGCGACGAGCACTTCCGCTCCGAACCGCCGCACGGCGACGTGCTGCACTGGCCGATCCTAGCCGTCGGTCGGTACCTGCAGGCCGCGGGGGAGGCCACCCTGCTCGACGAGTCCGTCGGTTGGTACACAGGTGCCGGCGAGCCCGAGGTATCCGGGGCCACGGTGCTCGATCACCTGCACCGGGCGCTGGCCCGGGCACGGGCGAGTTTCCTGCCCGGGACGCAGTTGGTCGCTTACGGTCATGGCGACTGGAACGACTCGCTGCAGCCGGCCGAGCCCGCGATGGCCCGGACGATGACCAGTGCCTGGACGGTGACTCTGCATCACCAGGCGCTGCGCACGCTCGCAGACGGCCTCGAAGGCATCGACGGCCACGAAGAGTTGGTCCGCGAGCTGCGCGCCGAGGCTGCCGGCATCGCCGCGGACCTGCACCGCTACCTCGTCGTGGACGGCGAACTGGCCGGGTACGCGCTACTCGATCCACCCGACGAGCGCGGTGCGGTCACCGCAAAGCGCCTCCTGGTCCATCCCCGCGACACCGAGACGGGCCTGCACCACGGGTCGCTGCAGATGATTCACGCGCTCGGCGATGATCTCTTGGACCCCGTCCAGGCCAGGCACCACGTGGCACTGGTTCGCGAACACCTCACAGGGGTCGACGGCGTCCGGCTGTTCGACCAGCCACCGACCTATCACGGCGGGCCGACGCGGCACTTCCAGCGTGCCGAGACCGCGACCTTCGTCGGTCGCGAGATCGGCCTGATGTACGTCCACGCCCACCTGCGCTGGTGTGAGGCGATGGCGCACCTGGGCGACCCCGAGGCCCTGTGGATCGGGTTGCAGCAAGCACTCTCGGCCGCGGTGGGCCCCCTGGTCCCGGGCGCCCGACCCCGCCAGTCCAACACCTATGCGTCCAGCTCCGATGCCGCAGTCCTCGACCGCGAGGAATTCGCTCGCCGCTACGCGCAGGTGCTGTCCGGGGCGACCGGCCTGGAAGGTGGCTGGCGGATCTACTCCTCGGGGCCGGGGGTGCTCCTGCGGATCATCACCCAATCCCTGCTCGGGATCCGGCACCGCGCAGGAGCCGTCCTGATCGACCCCGTCCTGCCGGCGCGCCTGGACGGCCTGAGCGCCGACGTCCCGCTGCGCGGCGGCGCGCTGCGGGTGCGCTACCGGGTTGGGCCACGAGGGCATGGGCCGACGCGGGTGCACCTTGACGACCGGGTCCTGCCATCCACCCGGGTGGCGAACCCGTACCGGCCCGGCGGCCTGCTCGTCGACCTCGGCGACCTCGCCGACGCCCTGCGCCCGGACGGGCCCGAGCTGGAGGTTCACCTGCCATGACCGAACGGCCGTGGGCCTCGCCCGACCGACCCGTCCACGAGCGGGTCAGCACGTTGCTTGCCCAGATGACCCTCGAGGAGAAGGTCGGCCAACTGCACCAGGTTGCCAATGCTGACCCTGCGCGTGACGCCACCGCCCTGGCCGCAGGCTCCTTCGGCTCCTGCATCGTGGCCAGCGGGGAGCAGGCAGGCAACGTGCGCGACGCCGGGATTCAGGCCAGTGACGTGAACGCGCTGCAACGGGCCGCCGTGGAGACCTCACGCCTGGGCGTCCCGCTGCTGTTGGCCCGGGACGTGATCCACGGGTACCGGACGGTCTTTCCCATTCCTCTGGGCCAAGCAGCCTCGTTCGATGCCGAGCTGGTCCGCCTGTGTGCCCGGGCGGCGGCCCGCGAGGCCAGCGCGGACGGCGTGCGCTGGACGTTCGCGCCCATGATCGACATCGCACACGACCCCCGGTGGGGTCGGGTCGCCGAGAGCTGGGGCGAGGACCCGTGGCTGTCCGCGAGACTGGGCGCCGCGTCCGTCGAAGGATTTCAAGGTGGGCCGGGGGGTGCCGGACTCGCCGAACCCGACAGCCTCGCAGCCTGCGCCAAACACTACGTCGGCTACGGCCTCGTGCAGGGCGGGCGGGACTACGCCGAGGTCGACGTCGGTCCGCTCACCCTGCACAACCGCGAGCTGCGTCCCTTCGTGGCAGCCCTCGGTGCAGGTGTGGCCACGGTGATGACCGCCTTCCACACCCTTGATCGCACGCCGATGACCGCGCATGCGCCACTGGTCAGGGTGCACTTGAAGTCCGGGCTCGGCTTTGCCGGGGTCGTGGTGAGCGACTGGGACGCCGTGGGGGAGCTCGTCCTGCACGGGGTTGCCGCGGATCAGCGGGAGGCCGCAGCCCTGGCTCTGCTCGCCGGTGTGGACATCGACATGGTGACCGGGGCGTTCGGCGCGCACCTGGCTGGACTCGTCCGGGACGGTCGTCTGGATCAAGGACTCGTCGACGACGCCGCCGCCCGGGTGCTGGCCCTCAAGTTCGAACTCGGGCTCTTCGAGGACCCCTACACCGACCCGGCTCGGGCGGGGGTAGTCCACCTCACCGCCGACCACCGCGCGCTGGCGCGCCGGGCTGCGGCTGCCGCAACTGTCCTGCTGCGCAACAACGGCGTGCTTCCGCTCGGCGTCGGACCGGGCGGCACGCAGCATCTGCACGTCACCGGCACCCTGGCCAGCGCCCGAGCCGAGTTGTTCGGGACCTGGGCCCTCGACGGACGCGCCGAGGACGCCGTCACGATCGCCGACGCCATCGGCGAGCACTTCAGCGGCGACGGTGCTACCGTCACTGTCGACGACGGCCGCTTCCTCGACGAGACACTCGTGGCGGCGCGCGCCGCTGACGTCGTCGTGGCCTGCGTCGGTGAGCACCCGATGCGCAGCGGCGAAGCGAACTCGGTCACCTCGGTGGACCTGCCGTCCGGCCAGGTGGAGGCCCTCGAAGCGCTGGCCCGGGTGAGTCGCCGGCTTGTCATCGTGGTCCTGTCGGGCCGCGCCCTGGCTTTGGAGCGCCTGCAGCATGTCGGTGATGCGCTCCTGCTCGTGTTCCATCCCGGCGTCGAGGGCGGCCACGGCATCGTTGACGTGCTGACCGGGGACGTACCGCCCCGCGGCAGGCTGCCCATGACGTTGCCCCGGTCGACTGGACAGGTTCCCCTGCACCACGACCACCTGCCGACCGGCCGTCCGCTGGATCCCACCGGGGCGGTCGGGCGCTACCGGGACCAGCAGGACTCCCCGCTGTACCCGTTCGGCTTCGGCGCGAACTACTCCGAGGTGACCTACGGCCCGGTCAGCCTGTCCGCACCGACGCTCACGCCGGAAGGTGCCCTGCAGGTCAGCGCCCGGGTGGCCAACGAGGGCCGGTGGTCGGTCGCCGAGACGGTCCAGTTGTACGTGCACGCTCACGTCGCACGGATCTCGAGACCGGTGAGCGAACTCGTGGGTGTCCAACTGGTCGAGTTGGCCCCGGGCCAGGCTACAGACGTGACCTTCGAGCTCGACGGACTGGATCTCAGCTACCGCGACCAGGACGGCGCGATGTGCAGCGACCCGGGGACCGTCACGGTCCGGATCGCCCC
>JBAVKQ010000178.1:0-2132 GCA_049688395.1 Candidatus Nanopelagicales bacterium | reverse complement strand
GTGTCGGGGCGAATGGTCGCCCACGACTGCACAACGGGTCAGCTGAAGATGCTGACCCCGCCTGGGCCGACGAGGAGGCCGGCGATGATCAGCACGGATCCCCACAGCAGTTCCTTGCGCAGCAGTGCGAACACGCCGGAAACGACGAGCACAACGGCGATGATCCACAGGATCGTGGTCTCCGGAATCACCCTGCCTTCACTTCGATTGTCGTGCTGATGGCCGACCGGCAGACGCCGGTTCGGTTGGCTTGGTGCCCCGCCTGCGATGGGGTCGGGGCGGGTCAGGGAGCTGATCAGTCGGAGGACTCGGCTCGGGCCTGCTCGGTGTGTTCGTCGTCGAGTTGTTGGGTGAGCCGGTCGCGGTCGGTGCGCAGCGCCTGGGACTCCTTCTGCGATCCCTTGAGCGCCCGGCGTGACCGTCGCGAGGCCAGGCGCCTGTTGAAGACCCCCAGCAGCAGGCTCAGCCCCAGCATCCCGACGACGCCGATGATGATTCCGTAGAGGAACAACTGCCCGGTGGTCAGTCCACTGAGCTGCAACCCGAGGACGCTGAAGTCCTGGCCGAGCAGGTGCTCGCTGCCACTGTTGGCCAGGACACCGGACAGCCCGACACCGATCGCGGCCAACAGGATGAGCAATCCGACGATCACCATGGTCAGGCCTCCAAACGCCTCGGTGAGGGGGTCCCCTCGACGCCCTGAGAATCCCGCAGCGGCGTCCTACCGACGGGGCACTGACTGCAACGGTTCCTTGGGCACTTCCAGTGAACCCCGGATCCACAGCCTTGTCAAATATCGTAGGCCTACGCTGTACGCGCATAGTGTAGTGTCCCTTTTCTAGGCGTCTGTGAGCGACCAACTGACCTTGAGGAGAGCCTGATGCGTAAAGAGATCGATCCACCGGAGGTCGTTGCCCCGGAGGCGGTCCCGTTGAGTCGGGCGTTGGTGCTGCGCACCGCGCTGGACCTCGTCGATCGCGACGGTGTGGCCGGCCTGTCGATGCGCCGGCTCGGAGACGCCCTGAACCGCGACCCGATGTCGCTCTACCGGTACGCGGCGAACAAGGCCGCCCTGCTCGACGGGGTCGCCGAACTGGTCCTCGAGCAACTCACTGTCGACACCACCGATGACGACTGGGAGTCCCAGCTGCGCACGGTGGCCCGCACCTACCGGGACCTGGCCCTGGCCCACCCCCAGGTGGCGCCCCTGCTGGTCACCCGCCCCCTGGCCACCCCCCTGGCCCTGCGACCCGTGGGCACCCTGCGCCCCCTGGAGTCCGTCCTGCAGCTGTTGACCCGCGCCGGATTCAGCACCATCGACTCGCTGCACATCTACCGATCGTTCTTCGGGCTACTGCAGGGCCACGTGCTCAACGAGCTCCAGGAGCTGGTGGACAACCCCGAGGAGACCGACGGCCTGCTCCGCCTGGGCCTGCACCGCCTGTCCCTCAAGGAGTTCCCGCTGCTGCGCGGTCTGGCCCGGGACCTGGCCCACTACGACGGGGCCGCCGAGCTCGAACGCGGCCTGGACATCCTGCTCACCGGGGTGCGCGTCACCTACCCGAACCACACCGACGCCGACCCGCCTGCCCCCGACGGGATCTCCGCATGAGCCACGCGTGAACCGCTCTGGACCCATAGCCGCACACCAGTCGTCACGAGCGACCCCCTCGACGCCGTGGTGGGCTCGGCCTGGGACCTGGTGGTCATCGGGGCGGGCGTCGTCGGGCTGTGCGCGGCGCTGACCGCCCGCGAATCCGGGCGCACCGTGTGCGTCATCGACGCGGGCGAGGTGGGCCTGGGGATCAGCGGTCAGGCCACCGTCAAGGTCACCAGCGGCCCACGATTACGCGGGCACTGATGGCAAGGCACACGGTCAGGCCCATCGCTCCACCCCACCCGCTGCCACGCTGGGAGCAGCCGACCTGACCTAGCGACGGCACAGAACTGGGCTACGAATTGGGCCACCACCGCAGGTGCGGTTCCCAAATCCGCTATACCGTCGCCGTTCCCGCCCCCTCCACCACCGCGAACTCCATACCGGGCCCGGCGGCCGCAGGGGGCCTGGTGGGCTCCATCGTCCACTCTGGGCTGACAGCCGGCCCGCGTGTCATCAGCTGCTCGCCGCCGAT
>JBAVKQ010000177.1:0-21443 GCA_049688395.1 Candidatus Nanopelagicales bacterium | reverse complement strand
CCGCTGGTGCAGGCGCGGGCGCCTGCGGTGCGGGCGCCTGCGGTGCGGGCGCCTGCGGTGCGGGCGCTGCCGGCTCAGGTGCAGGCTCCGGGGCCGGGGAGCTCGGTGCTTCGGCCGCCTCGGGGGCTTGCGGAGCAGCGGGAGCCTCGGGAGCACCGGATTCACTGGCCTCGCCGATCACGCCCAGGGCGCCGCCAACCTCGACCGTGTCGTCCTCGTCAGCAGCGATGGACAGCAGCACGCCCGATGCGGGGGCCGGGATCTCGGTGTCGACCTTGTCGGTGGAGACCTCGAGCAGGGGTTCGTCGGCGCGAACCTCCTCGCCGACCTGCTTGAGCCAGCGGGTGACGGTGCCCTCGGTGACGCTCTCGCCGAGCTGCGGCATGGTGACGGTGACCGACATCTGCGGGTCGCTCCTATCGATTGGGCGGATCGGGCTGGGCGGATCGGGCTCGTAGGTGGGCGTGGGTCAGGCGTGGGAGTGCAGCGGCTTGCCGGCCAGGGCGAGGTGCGCCTCGCCGAGGGCCTCGTTCTGGGTGGGATGCGCGTGCACCAGGGCGGCTACCTCGGACGGGTAGGCCTCCCAGTTGTAGATCAACTGCGCCTCGCCGATCTGCTCGCCGATGCGCGCGCCGATCATGTGCACCCCGACGACCGGACCGTCAGTGCGTCGGACCAGCTTGATGAAACCGGTGGTCGCCAGGATCTGGCTCTTGCCGTTGCCGCCGAGGTTGTACTCGACCGAGGCCACGGCGTCGTCGCCGAACTTCTCCTTGGCCTGGGCCTCGGTCAGGCCGATGCTGCCGATCTCCGGCTCGCAGTAGGTGACCCGGGGGATCCCCAGCTCGTCGATGGCCGGCGGGTTGAGCCCCGCGATCTCCTCGGCGACGAAGATGCCCTGCTGGAACCCGCGGTGGGCCAACTGCAGGCCGGGCACGATGTCGCCCACGGCGAACACCCCGGGCACGTTGGTGCGCAGCCGCTCGTCGGCCAGCACCCAGCCGCGCTCCATCGACACACCGGCCTCCTCGAAGCCCATCCCGCTGGCGTTCGGGCCGCGGCCCACCGCCACGAGCATGATCGAGGCGCTGTGCGTCGAGCCGTCCTCGAGGGTGGCGACCACGCCGTTGTCGTCCTGGGTGACGCTGGCGAACCGGACCCCGGTCGAGAAGGCGATCTTGCGCTTGCGGAACGCGCGCTCCAGGGCCTTGGACACAGCCGCGTCCTCGGCGGGCACCAGACTGGGCAGCGCCTCGATGATCGTGACCTGCGAGCCGAACGACTTCCAGACCGAGGCGAACTCGACGCCGATCACGCCACCGCCCAGGACGATGACGCTCTCGGGGATGTAGTCCAGGTTCAGTGCCTCGTCGCTGGTCATCACTCGGCCGCCGATGTCCAGACCGGGCAGGCTGCGGGCGTAGGAGCCGGTGGCGAGCACGACGTTGCGCCCGGTGTAGGTCGTGCCGTCCACCTCGACGGTGCCCGGCGAGGTGAGCTTCCCGGTGCCTTCCACGTAGGTCAGCGCGCGGCTCTTGACCAGCCCTTGCAGGCCCTTGTACAGCCGGGCGACCACACCGTCGCGGTACGAGTTGACCTTGCCCATGTCGATCCCGTTGAGCGTGGTGCTCACACCGAACTGCGCGCTCTCGCGGGCGGTGTCGGCGACCTCAGCGGCGTGCAGCAGGGCCTTGGTCGGGATGCAGCCCCGGTGCAGGCAGGTGCCGCCGAGCTTGTCCTTCTCGATGAGGGCCACCGACAGGCCGAGCTGGGATGCCCGCAGGGCGCAGGCGTAGCCGCCGCTGCCACCGCCGAGGATCACGACATCGAACTGGTTGTCGGCCACGAGGGGACCTTTCTGGTCGGGGAACGCGGCGGGCCGCAACCCGCCGCGAGGGGCGCAGGCCACATCCTGCCAGCAACTGGCCACTCGCGGTGGGCTGTGCGGGGGAGGAAGCCTCCTACGGCGCCGACATCCGCTCGGCCAGCGCGACCAGGGTGCGTACCCCGAATCCGGTGCCCCCCTTGCCGTTGTAGGCCCATCCGGTGCTGTCGACGAAGGCGGGCCCAGCGATGTCCAGATGCGCCCAGGGCAGATCGTCGGCGACGAACTCCCGCAGGAACGCGGCCGCGGTCATCATCCCGCCCATGCGTTCGCCGATGTTGGCCAGGTCGGCGACCGGGGAGTCCAGCGAGGGGCGGAGCTCCTCGGGGATCGGCATCGACCAGGCCAACTCGCCGGCCGCGGTCGCCGAGGCCTGCACCTCGTCGCGCCACGCGTCGTCGTTGCCCATCACGCCTGCGATCCGGGCGCCGAGTGCGACGACCTGGGCGCCGGTGAGGGTGGCCACGTCCACGATCCGATCCGGGTCGTCCTCGGCGGCGCGCACGAGGGCGTCCATCATCACCAGCCGGCCCTCGGCATCGGTGTTGAGCACCTCGACGGTGCGTCCGCCATAGGCGGTGATGACGTCACCGGGGCGCTGGGCCGTGCCGCTGGGCATGTTCTCGGCGACAGCCAGGTAGGCGGTCACGGTCAGGGGCACACCCAGCGCGGCGATCGCGCGGACTGCGGCCAGGACCGCGGCGGCCCCGGCCATGTCGCACTTCATCGTGACCATCCCGGTCGGCGGCTTGAGGGACAGTCCGCCGGAGTCGAACGTGATGCCCTTGCCGACCAGGGCCAGGTGGCCCGTGGTGTTCGCCGGGGCGTAGGCCAGCCGGACCAGCCGCGGGGGGTTGGCCGACCCCTGGCCGACAGCCAGGATCCCGCCGAAGGCCTGCTCGGCCAACGCGGCCTCGTCGAGGACCTCCACCTCGACGCCCATCCCGTCGACGGCCGCGACCGCCTCGGCGGCCAGCGTGGCCGGCGGCTGGTGGCCGGGCGGGGTGTCGACCAGCCGGCGCGCGAGGTGGACCGACTCGCCCATGACCCGGGCACGCACGATCGCGGCCTCCTGGCCCTCGGCGGCAGCGACCAGGACCGTGAGCTGCTGCGGAGTCACGGCGTCGCCGGCCGGCTTGCCCTCGTACCGGTACGCCCCGAGGAACGCGCCGAGTGCGATCGCCTCGACCAGCTCCGGCTGGTCGGCGTGGGGCAGTGCGAGCTGGACGCCGACGTGCGTGCTGCTGGCCCGTAGCGCCGCCCCCGCGGCCCGGCGCAGGGCCTCGGCGTGCTGGGCATCGTCAGCCGAGCCGAGGCCGGTGAGCATGATCGGTGGCAGGTCGAACGGCTCGCCGGGCAGCCGGAGCACCTCGTCGGCCTTGCCGGTCGCCCCGATGGCCCGGGCCGCTGCGGTGAGCGCCGCGCGCTGCACGTCGGTCACCGCACTGTCGAGGACTTCGGCGCCGTCCGGACCGGGGGCGATGCCCAGGACGAGCAGATCGCCGTCCGCAGGCGAGGTGCGCAGGTTCAGTATCGGGGTCGTCATGGCCTCACCGTATTGGGTGCACCGCGATGGTGTGCGCTGTGCGCAGGTGATGCTCGGCCTCGTGCTCCATTCCGGGGCACCTGCTCGCCAAGGGGCGGAGCACGTGCCAGGAATCGGAGCACGGCGCATGGGGCGGGCGCAGCGCGTACGCTCCGCGCGTGGACCTTCGACAGACTGCTCTGACCGAGACCCACCGCGCTGCGGGCGCCAGGATGGCCGATTTCGGCGGTTGGGAGATGCCCATCGAGTACCCGACCGGCGTGGTCGCCGAGCATACGTCCGTGCGCACCGGGGTCGGCGCCTTCGACGTGTCGCACATGGGCAAGCTGATGATCAGCGGCCCGGGGGCGGTGGCTGCGCTGAACGCGATCCTGGCCAACGACCTCGACCGGATCGGGGCGGGGCAGGCGCAGTACTCGATGCTCTGCAACGACCTGGGCGGCGTGGTCGACGACCTGATCGTCTACCGGATCAGCGACGACGAGGCACGCATCGTGCCGAACGCGGCCAACGCCGCGGCTGTGCGCGACACCCTCGTGGGCAGCGTCCCGGCCGGCGTCCAGGTGCAGGACCTGCACACGACCGAGGGGATCGTGGCGGTCCAGGGCCCCGGCAGCCGCGCGGTGCTCGTCGAGCTGGGCCTGCTGCCCGTCGACGAGGATCTGCCGTACATGGCGTTCACGACAGCGACGTTCGCCGGGGCGCAGGTCGTCGTCTGCCGGACCGGGTACACCGGCGAGCACGGCTACGAACTCATCGTCGGCAGTGCGAGCCTGCCCGAGCTGTGGGCGCGCGTGGTCGAGCACGCCACGCCGTGCGGGCTCGGGGCCCGCGACACCCTGCGCACCGAGATGGGCTACCCGCTGCACGGGCAGGACCTGTCGGCCGCCGTCACGCCGGTCGAGGCCGGCCTGGCTTGGGCGGTCGGCTGGAACAAGCCGGCGTTCCACGGGCGCGACGCGTTGGTGGCGCAGCGGGCGGCCGGTCGGCCCCGAGCCCTGCGTGGGTTGCGCATCCAGGGGCGGGGCATCCCGCGGGCGCACATGGCGGTGACCAGCCCGAGCGGCGAGCCGGTCGGCGAGACGACCTCGGGCACGTTCTCGCCCACGCTGAAGGTCGGCGTCGCGCTGGCCCTGGTCGATCCGGGGCTGGTGATCGGCGACGACGTGGCCATCGACGTGCGTGGCCGGGCCGTGCCCGCCCAGATCGTCCCACTGCCGTTCGTGGACTCCTCGCCCAAGTAGCCCAGATACTGGCGGGCATGCCGCTGGACGAGTACCGCAGGAAGCGGGACTTCGCGCGCACCCCGGAGCCGGGTGGGAACCTGCCCGCTGCCCCGGTCGGCACCCGCCGGTTCGTGGTCCAGAAGCACCGAGCGACCCGCCTGCACTACGACCTGAGGCTCGAGGTCGACGGCGTTCTGGTCAGCTGGGCGGTGCCCAAGGGTCCGAGCCTGGACCCGGGCGTCCGGCGCATGGCCGTGCACGTCGAGGATCATCCCCTGGAGTACTTCGACTTCGAGGGGATCATCCCGGCCGGGCAGTACGGCGGCGGGGACGTGACCGTATGGGACTGGGGGACCTGGCAGCCCGAGGCGCCGACGCCGGATCCGCGCACGGCGATCGAGGCCGGTGAGTTGAAGTTCGTGCTGCAGGGGGAGAAGGTGCGCGGTCGGTTCGTGCTGGTGCGCACGCACCCGCGTCCCGGCCCTGCGCCGGCGCCCGGCGAACAGGAGCAGTGGCTGCTGATCCACAAGCGCGACGGCGAGGCAGTCGAGGGCTGGGACGCCGCTGACCACCCGCGCAGCGTGCGCAGCGGGCGGACGAACGACGAGGTCCGCGCCGATGTCCCCGCGATCTGGGTCAGCGCCGCGCCCCTGGCCCAGGCGCAGATCGACCTGAGTGCTGCGGTGGCCGCCCCGCTGCCCCGGTTCGTCGAGCCGATGGCCGCCACCCTCGCCGACGCTGCTTTCGATGACCCGAAGTGGCTGTTCGAGGTGAAGTGGGACGGCTACCGGCTGGAGGCGGTCGTCTCGGAGGGCACCGTGCGGCTGTTCACCCGCAACGGCAACGACGGCGCGGACTACGCAGGGTCGTTCCTTGATCCGCCGGACTGGATCGACGCCCACGAGGCCGTGGTGGATGGTGAACTGGTCGCCCTCGACGAGGCGGGCCGGCCGGATTTCGGCCTGCTCGCCGAGGGGATGACCGCGCGCCGAGCAGGTCTGGCTGCCCCACTGGTCTACCAGGTCTTCGACCTGCTGCACCTCGACGGTCGCAGCCTGCTCGACGTGCCGCTGGAGGAGCGCAAGAGACTGCTGCGCCTGGTCCTGCACGACGGGCCCAGGGTGCGCTTCGCCGGCCATGTCGAGGCCGAGGGCCGCGCCTTCCTCGCCGCAGCCGCCGAGCAGGGCCTCGAGGGGATCGTGGCCAAGCACCGCCGTTCCCGCTACGAGCCGGGGCGGCGGGCGGCCACCTGGCTCAAGGTCAAGCTCCGTCCCGAGCAGGAGTTGGTGGTGGGCGGGTGGACCCCGGAGCGTGGGCGGCCCGGCGCGTTGGGTGCCTTGGCCGTGGGGGTCCACGACGCGGACGGCGTGCTGCGGTTCGCCGGGAAGGTCGGCTCCGGGTTCACCGAGCGAACCCGCGCCACGCTGCTGGCCGCGCTGAACCCCTTGGCTGTCCAGGAGCCGCCGTTCGAGCCTGCCCCGGACCTCGGCGCCCGCGGGAGGTGGGGCGGCGGTCTGGCGGGAATCACCTGGGTGCGCCCGGACCTGGTGATCCGCGCCTCGATGGGTGGGTGGTCGCGCGATGGCATGGTGCGTCAGGGGGCGTTCCGCGGGATCGAGGCGGGCCGGGACCCGCGTGCGGTCGTGCGCGAGCGGGCGGTGCCCGCGGTCGACGCACTGCAGCGCGTTGAACTCCAGGAGGGCGCCCCGTCGGCCAACCCCACCGATGGCGAGGCGGTTGGCCCATCCCAGCCCGAACCATTGCCGGCCCGCCTCGCTCCGCCCGGCCTCGCCGCATCGGTCACACCGGCCGAACTCCAGGCCCTCGCGGCGCTGCCCGAGCGCGGACAGTGGGTGGTGGGCGGCCAGGTGCTGAGCCTCACCAACCTCGACAAGGCCCTGTTCCCCGCGCGAGCGGACTCCGACGAGGCGCCGATCACCAAGCGCGAGGTGGTCGCCTACTTCGCGCAGGTCGCCCCGGCGATGCTGGCGCACCTGCGCGACCGACCGGTGAACCTGCACCGGTTTCCCAACGGCGCCGACCGGCCCGGCTTCTGGCAGAAGGCGATCCCCGCCTCGGCCCCGTCCTGGCTCACTCGATGGCACGAGACCGGCTTGGCCGACGACGAGGAGCGCGAGCCCAACGACCACCTGGTTGCCGACTGCGTCGCCAGCCTGGCGTGGCTGGGCAACCAGGCCGCGTTCGAGATCCACGCCTGGACCTCGACCACCAGCGACCCGGGGCGCCCGACGTTCGCGCTGATCGACATCGACCCCGGGCCGAGCACGACCTGGGAGCAGACCCTGACCCTGGCGCGGCTGTACCGCACGGCGCTGGCCCACCTCGGCGTCCGCGGCTGCCCGAAGACCACCGGCTCGCGTGGGCTCCAAGTCTGGATCCCGGTCCTGCGCGGACGCTACGAGTACGCGGACACCTCGGCCTGGGTGCACACGCTGTCCCGCGCAATCGGCGCCACCGTGCCCGACCTGGTCAGTTGGCAGTGGTCGACCACGGAGCGGGGCGGCCGCGCGCGCCTGGACTACACGCAGAACGCCCCGATCAAGACCCTCGTGGCGCCGTACGCGATCCGTCCCCGACCGGGGGCGCCGGTGTCGATGCCGATCACCTGGGACGAGCTGGACGACCCGCAGCTGCGCAGTGATCGATGGACGCTGCGGACCGCGTTGGGCCGGATCGAGCGGGTCGGGGACCTGTTCGCCGCCGCGCAGACGGACCACCAGGAGCTGCCACCCCTGTAGCCCGGCGGGCCCGAGCCCGGGTGTAATCGATCGAGCAGTCCAAGTGCCGGATCGATGACACCAGGGGCGGCTGGGTCAACGACGAGGTCGCAGGACCCCACGCGGATCGAGGTTCAGCGCGGCGATCACTCGATCGAGCAGACCGAAGCTCAGCCTGCCGCCGGACATCTGGACGAACGTCCGCAGCGGCATCTCGGCGATCACCGTGGCCAGCATGTCTGCGGGGTCGTCTTCGGCGGCCACGTCCACCCGCCGCGACATGGCCGTCGTGAGCAGGCGCGCCAGGACCCGGCCGTCCAGCGTGGTGGACACGTCGGCCAGCGTCGAGGTCCGATCCAGGGGACGGGGGCCGCGCGGGACCGGCACCCGATGGCCGAGCAGCAGGGCGAACTCCGCATCGGTGGCCACGGCACCGGCGACCGACGGGCCCGGGGTCACCTGGTCGGGGGAGTCGACCTCCACGGTGACTCGGCCGCGGATGTCCACGCTGGACGCCCCGACCAGCACCTCGTACCGGCCGGCCTCCACCAGCCAGTCCGCCGCGGCGACGTCCCAGACGGTGAACGAGCGCCGATCCAGCGCGATGCTGGCCAGACCACTGCGGCCAGCGTCCAGCCTGACCCGTGCGAAGCCGACGAGTTCCTTGGCCGGGCGGCGCAGCCGGGACCCCTTCGCAGCCAGATACACCTGGACCACCGTCGATCCCGCCCGTGCCCCGGTGTTGGTGACCGGGACGGACACGACCAGGTCGGTGTCGGCGCCGCTGACCGCGGGCGGGTCGAACGTGAACGTGGTGTAGCCCAAGCCGTGCCCGAACGGGAAGTGCGCCGGCACCCCGGCCGTGTCGTGGAAGCGGTAGCCGACGTGGAACGTCTCGCGGTACTCGACCTGCCGGGGCGCGCCCGGGAAGTTGCGCTCCGCCGGGAGATCGGCGAGCGTCACGGGGAAGCTCTCGGCCAGCCGGCCCCCGGGCTCCACCTGCCCGAGCAGCACGTCGGCCAGCGCCGCGCCGCCGGCCTGACCACCGAGGTAGGCCTCGAGCAGGGCGCCGGCCCGATGCGCGAACGGCAGCTCGACGGGCCCGCCGTTCATCAGCACCACCGCGGTGCGCGGGTTGGCGTCGAGCACGACCTCGGCCAGGTGCACCATCGACTCGGGCAGCCGGCAGTCGTCGCGATCGCGGCCCTCGGTCTCCAGCGCACCCGGCAGGCCCAGGACCAGCACGACCCGATCAGCCGCACGGGCCGCGGCCGAGGCCTGAGCCATCAGCGCGGGTGTGGTGGCTCCGGTGTGCGGCTCGTAGCCCGGGGCGTAGCTCACCGCGGCCCGATCGCCCAGCGCTGCGACCAGTTGCTCGTGCAGTGCGTCGACGCGGGTCGGATTGACCTTCGAGCTGCCCGCACCCTGGTAGCGCGGCACCTCGGCGAACGCCCCGATCAGGGCGATCGTGCCCTGCGCGGGCAGCGGCAGCAGCCCGTCGTTGGTCAGCAGGACGCTGCCGGCGGCCACCGCGCGGCGGGCGAGCGCGTGATGCTCCGCGACGTCGATCCGCGCATCGTCGAACTCGGCTCGGGTTTCGGCCCAGCCCAGCGCCAGCGCTGCGACGCGGGCCGCCGACCGGTCCAGCGCGACTTCGTCGAGGGCACCGGAGCCCAGCGCCGCGGCGATCTCGGGGTCGAACGCCCCGGAGCCGCCGGGCATCTCCAGGTCCATGCCGAGGGCCAAGCCGGCCACGTGGTCGTTGGTGCCACCCCAGTCGGACACGACCAGCCCGTCGTAGCCCCACTGGTCGCGCAGCACCTCGCCGAGCAGGTGCGTCGAGTCCGACGCGTACTGGCCGTTGACCAGGTTGTACGCGGTCATCAGCACGCGGGGCCGGCCCTGCGCCACCGCGATCTCGAACCCGCGCAGGTAGAGCTCGCGCAGCGTCCGTTCGTCGACGATCGTGTCCAGGACCATCCGCCCGGTCTCCTGGTTGTTGGCGGCGAAATGCTTCGGGCAGGCCGCGACCCCCTGGGCCTGGATGCCCCGGATCATCGCGGCGGCGAGCTGGCCCGACAGGTACGGGTCCTCGGAGAAGTACTCGAACGCCCGACCGCCGCGCGGATGCCGTTTCAGGTTCAGCCCCGGGCCGAGCAGCACCGCGACATCGGCGGCGCGCGCCTCGCGGCCCAGCGCTGCACCCACCTGCTCGAGCAGTTCGAGGTCCCAGGTGCAGGCCAGCGCCGAGGCGGTCGGGAAGCAGGTGGCCGGCAGCGAATCAGACAGGCCCACGTGATCGGAGTCGCCGACCTGGCGGCGCAGCCCGTGCGGGCCGTCGGTGAGCATGATCGACTCCAGGTGCCCGGGGAACTCCTCGGTGGTCCAGAAGTCCCGACCGCTGACCAGGCGGATGCGCTCCTCGCGGCTCAGGCTGGCCACTGTGGTCTCGGCGCGGGCCCGGGTGGATTCGGGATCGGGTGTGTCGGTCATGACTTCTCCTGACGCATCGGTGCTGGCATGAGCAGGTTCTCGCGCGGCTGGGGCTCAGCGCAGCGCCATCACCAGCAGGGCGGCCGCAGTGGCCAGTTCGGCGGTAGCACCCAGGACGTCTCCGGTCGTGCCGCCGAGGCGTCGGGCCGCGAGGGTGGCCAGCCAGAGCGCAACCAGCACGGCTGCCAGCGGCGCCCAGAACAGGGCCAGCGACCAGGGCACCAGTCCGGTGGCCGCCTGCACGAGCATCACGACGGCCGTGAGGAAGCCGGCCACCGCGAGCCGGCGCGGGGTCAGCGACCCCACCACCAGGGCGCCGAGCCCGTCGGCCCGCGCCGCCTGCACCCACCACGCGCACCCGAGAGCCACTGCGAACCTCCCGAGGGTCACCGCGAGGATCCAGGCGGCCAGCGCGGGGGTGCCGGCCGGCAGCTGCGCCAGCGACAGGGCCTGGATCGCGACGGTGAACACCAGGACCAGCACCCCGAACGGGCCGATGTCCGAGCGGCCCATGATGGCCCGCGCCTGCTCCGGGGCGGCGCCGCTGCCCAGGCCGTCGGCCGTGTCCGCCAGACCGTCCCAGTGCAGCGCCCGGGTCAGCCAGGCCGCGAGCGCCACCACCAGCGTGGCCGAGAGCAGTCGGGCGATCAGGTCCACGCCGGTGAACAGCAGGGGCAGGCCGCTGACCAGGCCGATCCCCGCGCCGACCACTGGCCCGAGGGCCAGCCCCCGGCCGGCGACCCCGCCATCCAGGGCGGCCGGTGGGGGGACCGGCAGCCGGGTGTAGGTGCCGACCGCGAAGCGCAGCTCGTCGGTGAGGGTGCGGTCGCTCATCGGGCAGCTCCTGGATCGGGTTCGGATTCTGATGCGGACTCGGCGCGGCCGGGCCGGTTGCTGACCCCGGCGGACTCGAAGGTCGACATCTCGCGGAGCAGGTCCCCGGCGGCCCGCACGATCGGCAGCGCGAGCAGGGCCCCCGAGCCCTCGCCCAGGCGCATCCGGAGATCCAGCAGCGGGTCCAGGCCGAGGCGATCCAGGGCCGCGGCCGCGGCGGGTTCGGTGCTGCGGTGCGCGGCGCACCACCACTGCACCGCGCGGAACGCGACCCGATGAGCCACCAGGGCGCTCGCGCACGAGAGGACCCCGTCGAGGAGCACTGGGGTGCGCCGCGCGGCGGCCTGGAGCAGGAATCCGGTCGTGGCCGCGAGATCCGGGCTGCCGACGGTGGCCAGCAGCCCCACCGGATCGCCCTTGACCGGCCGGCCACGGCGCATGGCGTCGCGGACGGCCGCGGTCTTGCGCATCCAGGTGAGGTCGTCGATGCCCGTGCCGCGGCCGACGACCCGTGCCGGTTCGACATCGGCCAGCAGCCCGACCAGTACCGCGGCGGGCGTGGTGTTCCCGATGCCCATGTCACCGGCGATGAGCAGGTCGGCGCCGGCATCGACCAGCTCGTCGGCGACCGCGGCACCGAGGCGCAGTGCGGCGACTGACTCGGTGTGGGTCATCGCGTCCTCGCGGTCGATCGACCCGCTGCCGCGGCGGATCCGGGCAGCGGTGACCTCGGGGGGCACCGGCAGCCCGCTGGCCGCCCAGTCCACGTCGACGCTCACGTCCACGACGCGCACGCGGACCCCCAGGCTGCGGGCCAGGACCGTGGCCGCGGCCCCCCCGGTGACGAAGTTCGCGACCATCTGGGCGGTGACCTCCGGCGGGTACGCACTGGTGCCCGCGGCGCGGGCCACCCCGTGATCCCCGGCGAAGATGGCCAGCGCAGGTGCGCTGATCGGTGGGGGTGGGCACTGGCCGGTGACCCCGGACAACCACACCGAGAGGTCCTCGAGCCGGCCCAGGGCACCCTCGGGCTTGGTCAGCGTGCGCTGTCGGGTCGAGGCGGCCTCGCGGGCCTGCGCGTCGGGCACCGTGATCGCGTCGCGCCAGCGGCTCAGCTCCAGGTGGTCCATGTGCGTCCCTTCAGGCTGCGGGGCAGGCCCGCTGTCACGAGCACCACGTCGTCGCACGCCCGGGCCACGGCCAGGTTGACCCTGCCCAGCAGGTCGCGGAACAGCCGCCCGGAGGCGGTGGCCGGGACGATCCCGGAGCCGACCTCGTTGGTCACCAGCACGACGTCGGCGCGGGTGCGGGCCAGCGCGTCGAGCAGGTCCTCGACAGCGGCCTGGACCGCCTGGCCGGCAGCTGCGGGGTCAGCCCACGCGTCAGCTCGGTCCACCACGCCGGTCAGCCAGAGCGTCAGGCAGTCGATGAGCAGGGTGTCGGCCGGGGCCTCGTCGCTCAGCGCGCTCGGCAGGTCGGCGGTCTCGATCAGCGCCCATTCGGTGGGGCGACGCGCCTGATGCGCGGCGATCCGGGCCGCCAAGTCCGCGTCGTGCGGGGAACTCGCGGCGGTGGCCACGTAGGTGACCGATGGACGGCCGGTGACCACCGATTCCGCGTACTGGCTCTTGCCGCTGCGAGCACCTCCGGTGACCAACAAGCTGCGGCCCAGGGTCGGGTGCGGACCCAGCTGCAGGCTGCTGCCATCGGGCAGCACCTGTGCCCCCACCACGGCCAGCCGGTCAGCGAGGTCGATCGGGTTGTGGTGCGACAGGTGCACGGCGACCACCCGTGCCCCGGGCGCCAGCCGGTGCTCGGCCCGCAGCCGAGCCACCTCGTGACCGAAGCTCGGCAGGTCCAGGTGGGCGGTGCCGTGGTCGGTGACGTCCCCGAAGGTCAGCTCCAGCAGGACCAGGTCGTACGGGCCGGTCAGGTCCCCGTGCGGCAGGGCCGCGGTGTCGGTCGCGTACAGCAGCGCGGACTGGTCGTCGTGGACCTCGTAGAGCAGCGCAGTGCCGTCGTACTCCTGGCCACCGCTCGTGGCGTGCGCCGCCGGTAGTGCCCGGACCCGCTGACCCGCGGGGGTGGCGAGCTCGTCGCCGGCCGACATCGCCTGGAAGGTCACCGGCGCATCGGGCGCCACCCAGTCCCGGCAGCGCGCGACGGCCTGCTCCGGTCCGGCGACGACCAGGCTCGGTCCGCCGGCCCAGCTCCACGCCAGCAGGAACGCGGGATCGAGGTGGTCGGGGTGGTCGTGGGTGATCAGGACTGTGCGCACCGAGCTGAGATCCACGCCGCCGGCGCCCGCGTCCGGTCCGGGATCGATCAGCAGCGTGCCCCCGATCAGCGCGCTGGTCCTGGCCCGCACCGAACTGGTGCTCCGCGCCCAGCTGCATCGCGGGCAGGCGCACCAGGGGTTCGGCCACCGGTCGGCACTGCCGGTGCCCAACAGATCGACGCGCATCATGCCTCCGCCGGGGTGCCGGGTGCTGTGGCGGGCGGGACGCCACACCGGGACTCGAACTTGGTTCTGCGCTGGGCAGGCTAGCGCACAAGGGGTTCGCGGCCGACGACGCGTGGGCGGCCCGTGCGGCACACTGGCGGGCATGGCTGTGCGACTCGTCCAGGGCGACATCACCCGGTTCCCCGCGGATGCGATCGTCAACGCAGCCAACTCCGGGCTGCTCGGCGGCGGCGGGGTCGATGGCGCCATCCATCGCGCTGGTGGCCCGCAGATCCTGGCCGAGTGCCGAGCCCTGCGCGCCACCACGCTGCCCCACGGCCTGCCCACCGGCCAGGCGGTGGCCACCACCGCCGGGAACCTGCCAGCTCAGTGGGTGATCCACACCGTGGGGCCGGTGTACTCGGCAACTGCCGACGACGCCCGGCTGCTGGCCTCGGCACACCGCGCCAGCATCGCGGTGGCCCGCTCGCTCGGTGCTCGGTCGGTGGCGTTCCCGGCGATCTCGACCGGCATCTACGGGTATCCCGTCGTCGAGGCGGCGGCCGTCGCGCTGGCCGAGGCATCGGCGGCCCAGGACCTCGAGATCACGTTCGTGCTCTTCTCCGCCGACGCGCTCCGGGCCTTCCAGACCGAGGCCGCGCGTTCAGGCGTACCGCTCACCGAGTGACTGGCCGGCATGGGTGTGCGTGGGTCGGGGTGATGCTCCGGACCCGGGACCGGTCTAGTTCAGCCCAGCGGTGGCCAACGCCTCACGGGCCTGCCTCATCGATCCCATGAATGTGAACTTGTACTTCTTGCCCGAGGTCTCGATCACCAGGGTGTCGCTGGCCACCGTGGTGTCCGAGCCCTTCTTGTGCGCGACCTTCACGTTCGTGATGCTCGCACGATCCACGGCGATGTTGTCGGGGTTCTCCGCGAGGATCTGCTCCAGGGGCATCGACCGATAGGTGCTCGCCACGGTGTCCCACACATGACTCTGTGCAGCCAGTTGGCCCATCCGGCCCTTGCCGTCGGCCTTGGCGTGATCGCGGGCCTCCCTGCCCAGCGCCTTGCCCTGGGCCATCGTGAACCTGGCGACCAGAACGCGCCGGTCAGTCAGGACCAAGGAGCACGACCTGGTCTTGAGTCCCAGGAAACCTCTGGAGAAACTCACATTCGGGATCACCGAGAGCACTCGCTCCACCCCCGTGAGTGGCACCCCGTAGACCATGTCAACGACCTCCTCCGACTCCACCGCACCGACCCGGTTCCGTGTCGTGGCACCGGACTCGCACCGTGTTCTTCGGCGGAAATGGGTCAGGAGTTGAGGTGTTGCGTGGGCCGCCGAGGAGGTGCCGGCGGATCCGCTGCGGACATGCGACTCACTGCGTGGGCCGCAAACTCATGGGCCCGTACACCAGGCGCTCGTCCTCGTAGAGGTTGACCGCCTCGATGCCGCCGTCGAGAAGGTCCGGCCACACCTCGCCGACCCAGGTCTCGGCGTCGGCCTGGGTGGGGAAGCCGCCCTCGGGTTGGGTGACCTCCTCGAGCACCGCGGCACCTGGGGCCGAGTCGTACTGCCAGGTCCATCCCATACCCGTCCCTCTCGTCCTACCTGTCTGGTGATTCCCGCTGGCTCGTCGCGGCCCCCGGCTAGGGACGCTCGGCGGGTGACACGGTCCGAGCCGGGTCGCGCACGACCGCGTCACCGAGCACCTCGTCGATCGCCGTCCGCAGGCTCGCGTCGAGCACCGTCCCGCTGGCCTGCACCGAGTCTGCGAGCTGCTCCGGGCGCGAGGCCCCCACGATCGCCGCCGAGACGTTCGAGTTGCCCAGCACCCAGGCCACCGCCAACTGGGCCATGGTCAGCCCGGCCTCGTCAGCCAGCGGTCGCAGGGCCTGCACGCGGGTCAGGACGTCATCGGCCAGCCAGCGGCCGACGAACGACGATCCGGTCGGGTCGGTGGCCCGCGACCCCTCGGGCACCGGCTGGCCGGGCAGGTACTTGCCGGTCAGGA
The DNA here is from genome assembly GCA_049688395.1 of Candidatus Nanopelagicales bacterium. GTDB lineage: Bacteria > Actinomycetota > Actinomycetes > S36-B12 > CAIYMF01 > Prado023. The sequence continues at coordinate 6,260 of JBAVKQ010000177.1, read as the reverse complement.
CCCCCTGGGCCATCGGCGACCACACGACCTGGCCGATGCCGGCGGCCTCGCACTCGGGTACGACCTCGGCCTCGATGACCCGCCACAGCATCGAGTACTGCGGCTGGTTGGACACGATCCGGTCGAAGCCCATCTGTTCGGCGATCTCCAACGCAGCCCGGATCTCCTCGGCGCGCCACTCCGAGACCCCGATGTAGAGGACCTTGCCGGCCCGGACCAGGTCCTCGAACGCGCGCAGCGTCTCCTCGAGCGGGGTGTGGTGGTCGTAGCGGTGGGCCTGGTAGAGATCGATGTGGTCGGTCTGCAACCGCTGCAGCGAACCGTGGCAGGACTCGATGATGTGCTTGCGCGAGAGCCCCCGGTCGTTGCGGCCCGGCCCGGTCGGCCAGTAGACCTTGGTCAGGATCTCCAAACCCTCTCGGCGCTGACCGGCCAGCGCTCGGCCCAGCACCGACTCGGCGCCGGTCTGGGCGTACACGTCCGCGGTGTCGAAGGTGGTGATTCCCGCGTCGAGGGCCGCGTGCACGCACGCGGTCGCGGTGTCCTCAGCAACTTGGGACGCGTGCGTCAACCAGTTGCCGTACGCGATCTCGCTGACCCACATGCCGCTGCTGCCCAGGAGTCGATGTTCCATGACCTCGACCCTAGGGCACCGGTGCGACACCGGCGCGGGTTGCTACGTCTTCTTCATCTTCTTGGTCTTGGGCACCACGGGCCGCCCGCCGCGCCGCAGGCGGGGCGGGGGCAGCCGCAGCTTGCGCAGCTGGAGCACCCGCATCAGTGCGTAGAACGTCGCGCCCTTGCGTGCGGCCTCCTCGGGCCAGCGCGTCTTGAGCTCACGACGCAGCCGCCCGAGCAGCAGCGAGGTGTCGACGATGATGATCAGGGTCAGCAGCATCCAGATCATCGACACGAAGCCCTGCGCATTCGGCATGCCCCAGCGCGCCATCGGCAGGAACCCGATCACCAGCACGATCAGTGCCAGGGGGAGGAACATCTCCGCGGCCGCCCAGCGGGAGTCGACGAAGTCGCGCACGAAGGCCTTGACCGGCCCCGCGTCCCGCTCGGGCAGGGCGCGCTCGTCCCCGGCCAGCAGCGCGGCCCGATTCGCCTGGCGCTCCTCGGCGGCGCGGGCCCGGGCGGCCTTCTTGGCCGCCTTGGGATCGTTGGGCACCCGGAGTGTGTGCTTGCGCTGGGCCTCGGCCTCCTTTCGGGAGGGCGTGGGCCGGCCCTTGCCGGTCGCGACCGCCTCCGCGGCAGGGGTCGTGGCCTCGGTGGTGGACGGATCGGGCGTGCTGCGGGAGAGGAACTTCACGACCCCAAGGGTACGGCGTGCCCGGCGGGTGCGCGTTAGGCTTGCGGGGATCGGCGGTGGTGTGCCGCCCAGGCAGAGAGCGACACGAACCATGGCGGGTATGTGGCAGCGCTTCAAGTTGATCTTCAAGTCCAAGGCCAACGCGGCCATGGACAAGGCGGAGAACCCGGGCCAGACCCTGGACTACTCCTACGAGAAGCAGTTGGAGATGCTGCAGAAGGTGCGGCGTGGGGTTGCCGATGTGGCCACCAGTCGCAAGCGGGTCGAGCTGCAGATCGCCAGCTTGGACAAGCAGTTGGCCAAGCTCGACGGCCAGGCGCGGGCCGCGCTCGGGGCCGGCCGTGAGGACCTGGCCCGCGAGGCGCTGACCCGCAAGGCCGCCACGAGCCAGCAGATCACCGACCTGCATGTGCAGCTCGACCAGCTCACCGGTCAGGAGCAGAAGCTCACGGTGGCCTCCCAGCAGCTTCAGGCCAAGGTCGAAACCTTCCGCACCCAGAAGGAGACCATCAAGGCCACCTACTCCGCGGCCGAGGCGCAGGTGCGCATCAACGAGGCGTTCACCGGGATCTCCAGCGAGCTCGGTGACGTCGGCATGGCCATCCAGCGCGCCGAGGACCGGACCGCGCAGATGCAGGCCCGGGCCGGCGCGATGGAGGAACTCATGGCCACCGGGGCGCTGGAGTCCACTGGCGGCAAGGACGCCCTGACCGCCGAGCTCGAGCGGCTCTCGTCGGACAGCTTGGTCGAGAACGAGCTCGCGGCCATGCGCGCCGAGGTCACTGGTGGGCCGGCACCCGCGGCGGTGACCGGCGCGGCCCCGGCCGCTGTCGGTCCCGCTCCGCTCGGCGAGGTCATCGACGCCGAGCTGGCCGAGGAGTCGACCCCGGACCCGCACGCGCCCGACTCCGAGCAGACCCCGCCCGCCGGTCCGGCCGCGCAGCACTAGGCACGGCAGGCGAAGAGGCCCGACATGGCTCGCAACCGGTACGCCCCTGATCGAGGCCTGACCGCCCGGATGGGCGGCACGATGTTCCTGCTCGGGCTGCTGTACGTGGTCCTGATGGGCGTTCTGATCGCCTCCGGGATCGGGCCCTGGTTCGTGCTGATCCTCGCCGGGGGCTCGGCGTGGGCTCAGTGGTACTTCTCCGACCGGGTCGCGCTGTTCTCGATGCACGCGCGGACCGTCGCCCCCGAAGATGCCCCGCAGCTGCACGCGATCGTCGATCGGCTGTGCGCGATGGCTGACATGCCCAAGCCCACGGTCGCCATCGCCGACACCGACATGCCCAACGCGTTCGCGACCGGGCGCAGCACCAATCGCGCGGTGGTGTGCGTGACCACGGGCCTGCTGCGTCGCCTGGACGCCGAGGAGCTCGAGGGGGTGCTGTCCCATGAGCTGGCCCATGTGGCGCACCGCGACGTGCTCGTCATGACCGTCGCCTCGTTCGTCGGCGTGCTGGCCGGGTTCCTGACCCGGTCCTGGATGTGGGGTGGCATGACCCGGCGCCGCGGCAGCGACAGCAACGGCGCCGCGGCGTTCATGATGGTCATGGTGGTGTCGATCGTGGTCTACGCGATCAGCTTCGTGCTGATCCGCGTGCTCTCGCGCTACCGCGAGCTGTCCGCGGACCGGGCCGGCGCACTGCTGACCGGCCGCCCGGCGGCACTGGGCCGGGCCCTGCAGAAGATCTCCGGGGACATGGGCGCGATCCCCACCCGTGACCTGCGCGAGAAGGAGGCGATGAACGCCTTCTTCATCACTCCGGCCCTGGGCGGCGGACAGTCGTTGGCCAGCGTGTTCGCGACGCACCCCCCGCTGGAGAAGCGCCTGGACCAGTTGGCGCGCATCTCGGCCCAGCTGGGTCAGTGATGGGGCTCTTCGACTCGATCATGGGGCGGCGCAAGCCGGCTCGCCCCGACCTCGACGCGATCTTCGGCCTGCCCTCGGCAGCCATCACGCTCTCGGCGAGCCTGGACTTCCAGGCGACCGGTGCCGGTGCGGTCGCGTTCCGGGTCCCCGACGGTCGCGCGTTCGCCGCGATCCAGAACGAGATCGAGGAGCTGCTCGCGGCATCGGGCAACCCAGCCGTCGAGGTGACCGCCGACCAGTACGGCTACACCTGGCTGGTGGTGCGCACCGACCCGCCGGATGCCGGGGCCCTGGTCACCCACCTGCACGCGGTGAACCTCACGCTGCAGGACAGCGGGTTCGGCCCGCAGCTGCTGTGCGCGATGGCCACGTTCGCCGGCCCGGGCGAGCGGAACCTGGCGATGGTCTACCTGTTCAAGGCCGGCGCGTTCTACCCGTTCGCGCCGATGCCCGGCGGCGGGCAGGCCCGCGACACGATGCTCGAGCTGCAGATCCGGGACCTGCTGCGCGACGAGCTGTCCCTGGAGGACGACCTGTCCCGGTGGTTCCCGATCTGGGGCGCGCCGGGCCTGTAGGCCCGAGCCACCCGAGCGGTCCGACCCGATCAGTCCGGCGTCCGCGTGGCACCGACCCCGGGCAGGGCCAGCATCCGGTCCAGGGCGACCTTGGCCCAGTGCGCGGTATGCGAGTCGACGACGATCTGGTTGACCACGTTGCCCGCGACCAGGTTCTCCATCGCCCACACCAGGTGCGGCAGGTCGATCCGGTTCATCGTCGAGCAGTAGCAGACCGATCGGTCCAGGAAGCTGACCTGCTTGTCCGGGTGGGCCAGGGCCAGCCGGCGCACGAGGTTCAGCTCGGTGCCGATCGCCCAGGACGAACCGGGTTCGGCAGCGTCGAGCACCCTGATGATGTACTCCGTGGACCCGACGTGGTCTGCCTTCTTCACGACCTCGTGCCGGCACTCCGGGTGGACCAGGATGTTCACCCCGGGGATGGTGGCCCGGGCCTGGTCGACGACCTCCTCGGTGAACCGCCCGTGCACCGAGCAGTGCCCGCGCCAGAGCACCACCTTCGCGGTGCGCATGACCTCGTCGGTCAGCCCGCCGCCGGGCTTGTGCGGGTCGAAGACCACGCAGTCGTCGAGTCCGAGGCCCAGATCCAGGACGGCGGTGTTGCGCCCGAGGTGCTGGTCTGGGAGGAAGAAGACCCGCTCGCCGGCCTCGAAGGCCCACTCCAGGGACTGCCGGGCATTGCTCGACGTGCAGATCGTGCCCCCGTTGCGGCCGGTGAACGACTTGATCGCGGCAGTGGAGTTCATGTACGTCACCGGGATCGTGCCCTCGGCCAGGCCGAGCTCCTCGAATCGGGTCCAGGCATCCTCGACCTGCCCGATCTCGGCCATGTCGGCCATCGAGCAGCCGGCGGCCAGGTCCGGCAGGATCACCTGCTGCGCCGGCCCGGTGAGGATGTCGGCGCTCTCTGCCATGAAGTGCACGCCGCAGAAGATGACGAACTCCGCCGAGGGGTTCGCCGCCGCCTGTTGCGCGAGTTTGAACGAGTCGCCGGTGACGTCGGCGAAGGCGATCACCTCGTCGCGCTGGTAGTGGTGGCCCAGGATGTAGGCACGCGAGCCGAGCGCGGCTCGGGCCGCCTGCGCACGGGCGACCAGGTCGGGGTCGGAGGCGGCCGGCAGCGCGCCGGGGCACTCGACGCCCTTCTCCGTGTCCGGATCGCTGCCCTGGCCCAGGAGCAGCAGGGCCAGGGCAGTGGGTTGCGGCTCGGTCCATGCAGCCGTGTCGGTCATCGCGGGGCCTTCCTTCGTGCGTGCTGCGTTTCGGAGCAGACGCTCATCGTTCCACAGACTGCGGGTGAGGGTCGCGGGCTCGTCCCGGCGCAGGTCCAACCGACGGGTAGCGGCTGACGCCCCGATGATGAGCAGATCCAGCCGTCCCCCGTGCCGCAGACCAGGAGCAGCAACATGACCCATCCTCAGCTGTTCGACGAGAACGACCAAGTCCTGGCTCGGGTACGACGCATCGCCCGGCGTCTGCCCGGCACGGCCGAGAAGGTCTCCCATGGGCGCCCCGCCTTCTTCACGACCAAGGTGTTCGCGTACTACGGAGGCTCGGTCAAGGTGGACGGTGCCTACGTCCAGCACCCGAAGTCGGTGATGGTGCTGCTCGACCCGGACGAGCGGACGGCCCTGGTGGCGGACGCGCGCTGCTACGTCCCGGCCTACCTGGGTCCCTCGGGCTGGCTGGGCATCGACCTGGAGGAAGCGGACTGGTCCGAGGTCGCCGAATCGATCGAATCCTCGTATCGCAGGACGGCGCGCAGGTCTCTGGTTGCCGAGTTGGAGGGACGCGCCGCCGCTCAGGACCGATAGACCTTGCCGTCGATGTGGTCGTTGCGGCCCCTCGGCAGGGACCGGGATGGCAACCTTGCCGTCGATGTGGTCGTTGCCACGTACCGTCGACCGGCCGTGAGCGACCATATCCCCGGCAAGGTTCGCTGCGGCGTCGCGGGCCAAGGCCACTTCGCGACCACATCGGCGGCGAAGTTCTTCGCAGCAAGTGCCCCCCGACCGCGTACGGTGCCAGACTCCTGCCCGTGGAGGTCCTGATCTGTCCTGACTCGTTCACCGGGACGCTGACCGCGGCGCAGGCGGCGCGCGCGATCGCCCGCGGCTGGGCTGAGCACGCCCCCGGAGATCGGTTGGTCCTGCGGCCGCTGTCCGACGGGGGACCGGGATTCGTCGCAGCGATCGGGGCCGGTTCCGGCGGCGAGCTCGTCGAGCGGACCGTGACCGGGCCGCTGGGCGAGCCCGTTACCGCCCAGTACCTGATCGGTCCGCACGGCACTGCGTGGATCGAGAGCGCCCAGGCCGCTGGGCTGCACCTGGTCCCGGTCGAGCGCCGCGATCCGATCCGGACCACGACCTGGGGCGTGGGGGAGCTGATCGCCGACGCGCTGACCGGCGGTGCCCGGCGGATCGTGCTGGGCGTGGGTGGGACCGGCACCTGCGACGGGGGTGCGGGCCTGCTCGGGGCGCTCGGCGCGGTCGCCGAC
>JBAVKQ010000176.1:0-64600 GCA_049688395.1 Candidatus Nanopelagicales bacterium | reverse complement strand
CCGCCTGAAGGATCGAGATGAGACCGCCCATCGAGTTGCCGACGAGGATCGCCGGAGCACCGGCGACCTCGGTGAGGAATCGGTCCAGCAACCGCTGGTTGGCCTGGACCGACGTGGAGCGCGACGCACCGCGGGTGTGCCCGAACCCGGCCAGATCCAGTGCCATCACTCGGCAGCTGCCGGCAAGGGCGGGGGCCACCGCGGCCCAGTTGATCGCCGAGCCACCCAGCCCATGGACGCACACCAGCAACGGGCCACCGTCGGGCCCACCGTAGTCAAGGAAGTGCACCGGGCCATCGAGATCCGCCCACCTCGACTCAGGCAGATGGGCGGGCCCGGACTCGGCAGGGATCATGTCCCGACACTATCCCCGTCGACAACTCGAACGACGGGCCGGGCGCGCCGCCGGCTCGTTGCGGGAAAGCCCATCATCGCGGTCGGCCAGGCCGGGATCCGTTCGGGCACGGCGGCGCAGATCCGGTTCGGGCTCACGCTTCACCGAGCGGCAGCGGCACCCCGACTGCCAGGAAGTCCGTCAGCGCGCGCCGACACACGGCCTCGATCGCGTGGGGGAGCCGATCGGCGAGTTTCGCGTCCCTGCGCAACTGATGGCTCACGCTTCGCACGAGTGACTCGACGTCCCCGGCTGGCACGGCACCGGCGTACTCCGTGGCGAGGCGTGCACCCAGGGCCAGTTCGGCGTCGCGGGATGCGGTTGCCCCCGGCGTCGGGGCCACCAGGCCGGACCGTGCCGAGGGCGCCAGCGCCCCGGGAGCCGAGGGCGCCAGCGCCGCGGCCGAGGAACTGGGGCCCGCCAAGAGGGCCGAGGAGACCAGGACGACGGCCGCGGCCGCCCGCTTGCCGCCAGACACCCGCGGGCCCAGGAGAGCCCCGATCGTTCGGCGAGACCTGGAAGCTGCCGGCGGCACGGCAGTCGGCATGCTGCGGGACCGGGGCGTGGAGTGCATGGCCGCAGCATCTCGTCGGTTCCGGTGCGCAACCTGCACGTTGGCTGTCAACCGCACCCGGATCGCGTGTGGAGCACCGCAGCCGGTGTGCGGTGCCCCGGCGGACCACTCGCGGGCTGGCGCACTGTCCGTGCGCACAACCGCCTCCCACCCGGTTCACAGGAATGCCACAGGCCAAGCCGGTCAGATGGTCACATCCCAACCGAGCCGCGAGCGATGCTCCGGCACCCAAGGAGGTAGATCATGAAGAGCAACAAGTTCATCCCCGCCGTCAGTGCGGTGCTCGTCGGGGGCCTGGTCCTGGCCGGATGCTCGTCGCCCGTCGAGACCGCCAGCACGGTCAGCGACACCACCATCGTGACCAGCAGTGCCTCGACTGCCGAGCTCAGCACCGGATCGGTGGCTAGCGAGGTCCTGGCCGCCAACGCGAACTCGACGACGGTCAACGACGACGAGTGGACGACCGACGGTGCCGTGAGCATCGCGCTGGAGGGCTCCACCGCGTCAGCCGATGGCGACGGCGTCGTGGTGGACGGCTCCACCGCGACGATCACGGCGGCAGGCACCTACGTGCTGTCCGGTCAGCTCGACGGGCAGGTCGTCGTCGACACGGCAGACGAAGACGTCGTGGCCCTGGTGCTCGATGGGGTGCAGATCACCAACTCGACGAGCGCTGCGATCGCGGTTCTCAGCGCTGAGGACGTCGCCGTGTCGCTGCGTGGCAGCAACACGCTGGCGTCCACCGGGGACGACGACGAGGCCAACGCCGCACTGTTTAGCGACGCCGATCTCACCATCACCGGCGACGGTTCCCTGGCGGTGACCAGCTCCGAGAACGACGGCATCACCAGCCACGACGACCTCGTTGTGCTCTCGGGTGACATCACCGTCACCGCGGGCGACGACGGCCTGCGCGGAAAGGACTCCCTGACCATCGCCGGGGGCACCGTCACGGTGCAGGCCGGTGGCGATGCCCTGAAGTCCGACGACGAGGAGGACGACACCCGGGGCTATGTGTACCTCTCCGGCGGCACGATCGACCTGGTCGCCGGCGACGACGGCGTGCAGGCGCAGACCGACCTGGTCGTCACCGGCGGCCAGACCACGATCGAGGCCACCGACGATGCGCTGAAGGCCGAGGTCCACCTGGTCGTTGCCGGCGGCGCGACCGTCGTCGAGAACTCCTACGAAGGTCTCGAGGCGTACTACGTGACCCTCGAGGGCGGCACCCTCGAGGTCACCGCCAGCGACGACGGCCTCAACGCCACCAGCGGGACCAGCACCACCACCGACATCGGTGGCATCGTCGAGGCCGACGACGGCGCCCTGGTGACCATCACCGGCGGTGAGGCCACCATCACTGCCGAAGGCGATGGAATCGACTCGAACGGTTCGATCCTGGTCACCGGCGGCACCACCACCGTGTTCGGTTCGTCTGGCGACCGCGAGGGGGCACTGGACACCAACGGCTCGCTGACCGTGGACAGCGGAACGATCCTGGCCGTGGGAACCACCGCAATGGCAGTCGCACCCGATGCGCAGTCCGGGCAGGGGTGGCTGAGCGCATCGCTGGATCAGACCTACGATGCCGGGGCGGCTGTGCAGGTGCTCGACGACGTCGGCTCAGTGATCGCCGAGTTCACCTCGGTGAAGTCGTTCCAGTCGGTCGTTCTCTCGTCGGCCGAGGTCATCGACGGTGCCACCTACACCCTCACCGTCGCAGGCCAGAGCGCCGCAACCGTCACCGCGGGCGTCGCAGCGGCAGGCGGCATGGGCGCCGGCGGGGGACCTGCTCGCCCGTGACGCGCACCCCGCGTGGGTAGCCCGGGTCCGCGCGTCGCGGGGGCGTCCCGAACCAGGTGCACGACCTCCAGCTGCCCGGGCTGGGGGACCTGTGCCAGGGCCACGCCCGCGGCGCGCGTGACCAGGCCCGGGCGTCCGAAGGACCCGGCTGGCCACACCCGCCCCGCGTGCTCAGCCGCACGGCAGGCTGCGCGCCACCGTCGTGTCGAAGAGCGATCCCAGGATCCTCGGAGGGTTCCCCCAGGTCCGTTGCCCAGACATGCCAGCACGCACCGACAGTGAACTGAGGAGTCAGACCATGCAGACACAACACACCACTCGGGCACGGGCACGCATGATCGTGGCGGGGGTGCTCGCCGCAGGCGTGCTCGCAGCCGTCCCGACCGGTTGGGCGCTGGATCGCTACGTGATCGACCACGTCGTAGTTGCCGACGTCTCGGCGGCGGAGCAGGAAGCAGGCACCGACGCCGACGCACTGGCGACCGCGGTGAGCGCAACCGCGACAGACGGGCAGTCGTGGGACGGGCAGTCGACGGACGGGCAGTCAACGGCCACGGACCAGGCGCAGGTCACCGACACCAGCTACACCGACGAGGACACCGCGATCACGATCACCGAGGTCACCACTGGGTCGGGCGCGGACACGGTCACCTACTACGTGGCGGATGTCGTCCTCGACGACGCCCGCCAGTTGCGCTCCGCATTCGCCCGCGACGCGTTCGGCGCCAACATCACCGAGGACACCTCGGACATCGCCGCCAACAACGACGCGATCCTGGCGATCAACGGCGACTACTACGGCTTCCGCGACGCCGGCATCGTCATCCGCAACGGGGTGATCTACCGAGACACCGGGACACGCACCGGGCTCGCCCTCTACTCCGACGGCTCGATGGACGTCTACGACGAGACCCAGACCACCGCGCACCAGTTGCTGGCCGACGACGTGTGGAACACCCTGTCGTTCGGACCCGCGCTGCTCGAGGACGGGCAGGTGGTCGCCGGCATCGACAACGTCGAGATCGACACGAACTTCGGCAATCACTCGATCCAGGGCGAGCAGCCCCGGACCGGCATCGGCATCATCGACACCAACCACTACGTGTTCGTCGTGGTGGATGGCCGCAGCCCCGGCTACAGCCGCGGCGTGACGATGAGCCAATTCGCCCAGATCTTCGCCGACCTGGGCGCCTCAGCGGCGTACAACCTCGACGGAGGCGGGTCGGCCACGCTCTACTTCGACGGCGAGGTGGTCAACGACCCACTCGGCGAGGGCGACGAGCGCGCCACGTCCGACATCCTCTACGTCGGATAGCGCGGCCATGATCATCCTGATCCCGGCGTACGAGCCGGACGTCCGCCTCGTGTCGCTGGTCACCGAGCTGATCCGGGCAACCCCGAGGCTGGAGGTTGTCGTGGTCGATGACGGCAGCGGCCCACGCTACGCGACGGTGTTCGATCGGGTCGCCGCGCTGGGCGCCGAAGTGCTGGGGCATCCGGTCAACTGCGGCAAGGGCGCGGCGCTGAAGACCGGGCTGGCCCATGTGGCCCGAACTCGCCCGGGCGCCCCGGTGGTGTGCGCCGACAGCGACGGGCAGCACACGATGACCGACATCCTGCGTGTCGCCGCGGCGCTGGCCCAGGACCCCACCGGAATCGTCCTGGGGGTGCGCGGGTTCGTCGGTGGTGGCGTGCCGTTTCGCAGCCGAGTCGGCAACGACGCCACCCGGCTGATGTTCCGCCTGGCCACGGGTCGCGACCTGCGCGACACCCAGACCGGACTGCGTGGCTACGGCGGGCAGACCCTCGAGTGGGTGCGCAGCATCCCGGGGAACCGGTTCGAGTACGAGATGCGGGTCCTGCTCGCGGCCCGCCCGGCGGGCGTGCCCATCCGAGAGGTCCCGATCGCAACCGTGTACCTGGAGGGCAACCGCAGCTCGCACTTCCGCCCCTTGGTCGACTCCGTGCGCATCTACGGGCCGCTGCTGCGGTTCACGGCGTCGTCGCTGGCGGCGTTCGCCCTGGACCTGGTGCTGGTCCTCTGGCTCATGGCCCTCTCCGGTTCGCTGCTGCTGGCCGTGGTGGGCGCCCGGCTGACCAGCGGGTCGGTGAACTTCTTCGTGAACCGCACCCTGGTGTTCGGCAAGCACACCAGGGCGGGGGTGGGGCCGACTGCCGTGCGGTACGCGGTGCTGGCCCTGGCGCTGCTGGCCGCCAACTACACGATGCTGCTCGTGCTCACCGCCGGCGCGGGCCTCCCGCTTCTGGCAGCCAAGCTGGGCACCGAACTGACCCTGTTCGCGGTCAGCTTCCTCGTGCAGCGCAAGCACGTGTTCCGCCCCGTTCGACCGCCCTCGCCTGGCGAGGCCCTCTGCGGATACCGCCTCGTGCCCCCGGCGGACCCGCCACCTGGTCGCGGACTGACTGAGCTGCTCGCTGCGCCGGCCTCGTCCCGGACGGGGTCCTGAGGCCGGCCCCCCACCGCTCGGTGCGGCGCGTCCAGTCGAGTCACCCACCGATCCGGACCTCTCCGTCATCCGCCGCGACGGCTGGAACGAGTGCACGGCCGCCGATGCGGCAAGGGGATGTCAGGGGTCCTCGACGAGCCGAACCTGATCGGGTGCGCGGGGCTGGTCTGGTCATCCACAGGACGATCACAGGCAGCGCGGAGGCGGTTGCGAGGTAGGCGAGCCAACGTGATGGATACCCAATCGCATGCAACCGGAGGCACATATGACCAACCACCCAGCCGACTCCTACGAGGCCCAGAACTCCAACGACGACCCGAACGACGCCGGCGGTATCGACCACCACGCTGCCGATGCGGCGCCCCCCACCGTCGACGCGCCCAGCCCGGAGGTGACCGAGCCCGGCTCAGGGGCCGGCGAGGACCGCGGCACCGCCGACCCGGTCATCAACCGCTGGGCGACCGAGCACTACGGCTTCGAGGACGAGTCGCCCCCCGGGGCGGCCGCCTCGACACCGGCCAGTTCGCCGGACCGACCTCGGGCCGCCGGCCTGTGGTCACGCAAGCGTGCACTGCTCGGGGCCGGAGCCCTGGGCCTGGTGCTGACCGGCGGTGCCGTCGGCGCCTCCGTCGCGGCCAACGGCGATGGACCTGGCGGTTTCGCGGGCCGCGGCGCAGCTGCCCAGGTCAACGCCGACTTCGACGGTGACGGTGCCGGCGGGCGTCGTGGGGGGTTCCGATGACCCGACGGATCGACGTGGCGGGTGTCGTGCTGCTGCTCGCCGCGGTCGCGGTAGGGACGTGGCTCGGTCTGAGCGCACCCGACGCCTCGCCCATCTTCACCGAGGGACCGTTGGTCGGTGGGCACGCGGGCGGGACTGGGAACGGCGGTGGAGGATGAGCACCCAGCAAGCTCGCCGACCGCACCCGCCGATGTCGCCGGCGGGCTCGGCGTCTGCTGATCGGGCGACCGCGGAGGCCGCGTTGACGGTCCTGGGCATCGGCGGTGTCTTCGTGGCGATCTGGCCGATCGTCGCCATGCTGCTCGACGGCCTTCCGCTCGATCCCGTGGCGCTGGTCGCCCGCGTCTGCGGCATGGTCGCCGGCTACGGCGTGCTGGTCATGCTGGTGCTCATGTCCCGATGGCCGGTGCTGGAACGCGGCATCGGTGCCGACATTCTGGCCCGGTGGCACGCCGCCGGCGGCCGTGCCCTGCTGATCCTGGTCCTGGTGCACCCCGTCTTCGCCGTGCTCTCCTGGAGCCTGCTCACCGACCAGGACCCCCTCGTGGCCATCGGCCAGATCATGACGTGGCCGGGGCTGGTCCCGGCCACTGTCGGTACCGCACTCATGGCCGCCGTCGCTGTCTCGTCCGCGAGGTCCGCACGCAAGCGGCTCCGCTGGGAGACCTGGCACGCCCTGCACCTGACGGTGTACGTCGCAGTCGCGTTCTCCTTCAGCCACCAGCTGGCCGGGCCCGACCTCGCCGGCCGGCCTTGGCTGCAAGTGACGTGGGCAGTCCTGTATTCCGTCACGTTCGCCCTCGTGATCCGCTACCGGCTCCTCGCGCCGATCTTCTCGACGTGGCGCCACCAGCCCAGGGTGGTGGCCGTGATCGCCGAGGGCCCCGGCGTCGTCTCGATCGTCGTCCAGGGGCGGCACCTGCAGGAGCTGGAGGCCGAGCCCGGCCAGTTCTTCCGTTGGCGGTTCCTCACCAGGGGCTCGTGGGCCACCGCCCACCCGTTCTCCCTGTCCGCGCCACCCATCGGCAACCGGCTGCGCCTCACCGTCAAGGCACTCGGCGACGGTTCCACGCAACTGCAACAGCTGCCCGTGGGAACCCGCGTCATCGCCGAGGGACCGTACGGCGTGATGACCGCCGCCCGCCGCACCCGGCGCGACCTGCTCCTGATCGCCGGCGGGGTCGGCATCACCCCGATGCGCGCGCTATTCGAGACCCTGCCCAAGACGCCGGGCCAGGACTTGATGCTGCTCTACCGGGCGAGCACCCCCGAACAGCTCGTGTTCCGCGCCGAGCTCGATGCGCTCGCGGCCAGCCGCCAGGCGCACGTGGTCTACCTCTTGGGCAGTGACCCGCACCTGTTGTCGCCGCGGTCGCTGACCCGGCTGGTGCCGCGGCTGGCCGAGCGCGACGTCTACCTCTGCGGGCCGCCTGGGATGGCCACCGCCGTACGCGACTCGCTCGTGGCGTCGGGGCTGCCGCGACGCCAGCTGCACGAAGAGAGATTCGCACTCTGAACAGGAACACCAAGGCAACGGCGACCGCCGTTGCTGCTGCGTCGACGGCCGACCGGGCACTCACCGACTTGCTGGTCGTACGCACCTGCGTCGGGCAACTGGTGGACACCCGCGCCATGGTGGCCGGGTGAAGGTCGTCCTGCCGGGAGCCGCCTGGACGCAGAGGCTGCTACTGCCGATCTCACCGGCCCCGGCGGTCCTGGCGGCCTGCGCCTTGACGGTCATCGCCGGGGCGCTCCGCGGCGGTCGGGCCGCGGCAGTGGTGCGGGTCACTAACCTCGGCCCCTTCGCGGGCCCGTTCCAAGGCTGCCGCGCTTGCTCGCCTCACCACGGATTGCGCGGGAGCCGTGCGAGCCAAGGACGTCGAGCCACTGGGACGAGGGGTGCGCCGTCGGCTGCGCGGGGATGATCGCTGGGCGATCACAGCGGCGCCGTGCGCGGCGGGGGCGTGGGACGGATCTCAGGGCAGCGAGGTCACGCTGGGCCTGGTCGCTGGGTCTGGCGATCACGTCGAGGTTCGGCACGGTCGTGGCGGTCGTTGCGGGGTCGGGGGTTGCGGTTCTCGGTGTCCCCGCTCTGGCCGGGCTGCTGCTCGGTGTCCGAAGCCGTGGTGGGATCGTCGGGGGCCGTGTCGCCATCCTGTGCGTCGGGGGTGCGGAACATGTTGGCCTGGAGCTCGGACTCCTCGACCTCGGTGTTGTCGGCGATCAGTTGGGTGAGGGTGCGGCGGTAGTCGATGCCGTACTGCTGGCGGATCTCGTCGAGGACGGGATCGTTGGCGTAGAAGTAGCGGTCCCCGTCGCGCAGGGCCTGGAACTGGTTGGTCCACATGGCCAGCTGGAGCGCGCCGAACTCGCTGCCAGCGACGTGGGGTTCGCTGACCATGCCGGTGAACGCGTCCACGGAGTCGACGTTGCCGTAGATGGCCTTCAGCCGTGCGGCGGTCGTGCTTCGCCGTGTCGCGGTGACCGTGGTGGTGTCGGCTGCGTCGCTGCCGGGTTCGAGCGTCTTGCCGTCGGCGTCGAGCAGCTCGGTGAAGTCCAGGATGTCGGGGTCGTCGATCGGGTCTGTCGCGTCGATCTCGGGGTCGTCGGGGAACTCGTCGGTGTCCTCCCCGGTGAGCGCGGTGAATGAGTCGACCCGCGGCAACCCGAGCGCTTCGCGCAGGTCGTTGTAGGTCGGCATTCCGTGGTCCGCCCCGCGCATGACGTCGAGGGCGCCGAGGTCGCTCACGCCTGTGAAGCAGCCGGCGATCTCGGTTCCGTCCAGGCATTCGCAGGGATCGATGACGTCGGGCCCGGGCACCTGGAACAGCACGCTGCGGAGCTGGTTGTCGATCTGCTCGTCGTTGGCGTAGGCGGATTCGGATCCCAGTCCGGTGAGCAGGTTGCCCAGTCCGAGGTCCTGGAGGAGTCCGGGGTTGGCGAAGGCGACGTTCAAGGGGATGGCGACCTCGATGGCGTCACCATCCCGGACGACCTCCACGCCCTGGGACTCGAGCGCGTCGAGTCCCGCTTGGGTGAACGTGCCGGGCGCGAGTTCGGCTTCGAACTCCCCGTGGATCGCGGAGTGCGCACGGTAGCCGACGGTGGCGAACTCGTTGGTGATCGACGGGTCGACCGTGTCGTCGTAGCCCTCGTAGTCGGGCAGGTCGACTCCCATGGCTGGGAGGAATTCGTTGTAGGTGATGAACTGCTGCAGCGCTGACACCACGCGGCGGGCCACCTGGAACTTGGTCTGCTCGCCCAGGTCGTCGGGGAGCGACTCGACGATCCGGTTGTGCTCGCGCAGCAGCAGGGTGTGCACGGCGGTGAGTCCCAGGTTCTCGTTGGCTCGGATGTCGCCGGCGATGACCGCGGCGGAAGGATCGCCGGCGAGTCGGCCCATCAGGTCGACTGCGGGCGCTTGCGCGTCGGGGCGGGCGTCCGCCGTGGGCAGGTAGCCGTCCACGTCGAGCAAGGTGGCGTCGTTGTTCGTCGGGTCGCCGTCCAGCTTCCCGGCACGCAGCCAGTCGAGGCGCTCCTCGGACCCGCCATAGACCGCCCAAGCGTCGATGAACGAGCTGACCGTGTTGGTCTGCTGCCGGATCGAGTCGATCCCGGTACCTTCCGCCGCCGCGGATCTGGTCGAGGAGATCGATCCGAGGTCGTTGGTGAACTCCTCCAGCGGGTCGCCGGGATCGAAGGCGATAGCGACCTCCTCGTCGCTTTCCGTGCGCAGGCCGAAGGTGTGATCGAGGAGCTGCCCCCACACGAAGGTCCAGTGGCTGACACCGTTCTCGGAGAAGATGTTCTGGTTCAGGTCGTTGAAGATCCGGTTGCTCAGGTAGCGCTCGGACGGCCCATCGACCGGTTCCCCGACCCCGTCGGCATAGTTCGCGTCCGCGATGCGGGGATAGACCTCCCCAGCCCGACCCAGATCGTCATCGTTCGGGTTGTTGCCGGACCCGTCCAACGAGCGGTAGTCGTTCAGGCGCTCGATCGACTCGCCCGCCGCGGGAGGCGTGGATGCGACGCCGACCCCGGTGACCCCGCTGACGACGGGGACGGTGAGAGCGGCGATGATGCGACGACCCCTCTTCGCGGCACGTCGGACGGATCGGTGGGCTTCAGGGGTGTTTGTCATGGATCCAGCCTTGACCGGGGACCTGTGTCAGCGCTGGGAGACGCGGCAGAGTCCGGTAAGGGTCCGGTGGGATTCCGGTAAGGGTCCGGTGGGATTCCGGTAGGCACCGATGTCGTTGAGGGCTTCCTGCGGGTCACCCTCCGGGCCCTCGTCGAGCGCGGAGCATCCGACGGCGCCGTGCATTCGGAAGCCCTCGAACGGGCTGAAGTGTGCGCTGCCCGTCATCGAACGTGGCTATCGTGTATGCGTTGAGGATCGCCGCGACCCGGGGCGGACTCGGCGATCACGACGCCGTCCAGGGTCACCCCCAGGTTGCCCTGCGGTGTGGCTGGACCATCGGCGGCCACCGGCTCGTCCCGGTCAGCCCGGCTTGTTCAGGGGCGCGCCCCGGCGGCTCCCGGGCTCTTGGCCAGCGCCGGGCAGGCACCGCCGCCGCCGGGCGCGTCGAGGTGTCGGGCATGCAGCGCGAAGGAAGAGAGTCACGTCGCTGCGTGGATCAGCACGAGCAGGAGGGCAAGGATCCACGCCTGCGGCCGGAGCAACCCCACTGCGACACTCCCCACGGCACCGACGCCCAGCGCGACGGATACGGGTCCGACGAGTTCCGCCCGCGCGGGCTCGTAGTCGATCGTGGTGATGAGCACGGCGAGGAGGACGAGGAGTGCCGTCGAGGGCCCGGCGAGCAACCATGCCGTCCCGAAGGGGGTGCGCGCGTCCGACTCGTGCTCGATGAGGCTGACCATCCCGGCTCCGGTGATCAAGATCGCCGCCGTCAGCGGGAGGTGGGTGAGCGTCCAGGCGGTGAAGGCACCCGCCGTACGTCGGGGCGGGAGCCGCCCGATGGCTTCGAAGTAGTTCCACCAGAACCCGAAGCCGACCGACAGGGCAAGGAGCCCGGTGACCAGGGTGAGCGCTGCCCCGCCGGCCGCGGACATGCCGTCGACCACCCCGACGACGACCTCACCGAGGACGAGGATCGTGAAGAGCCCGAACCGTTCCGCCAGGGCCTCGGTCGCTGTCACCCCGAGCGGGTGGTCCTTCGACCTCAGGTTCTGCGCGCCCAGCCCGAGCACCCAGACCACCACCATCGCCGCCCACAGCAGCTCTCGGACCGTGGGCACCGCGAAGATGCTGACCAGCACGTTGCCGATCGCACCCAGCAGCCCCACGACGTAGCGGACGGTCCACGGGCGATACGCCGGGAGGACGTCGTGCCGGCCGACCGACCACCACTGCCAAGCCAGCACCGCGAGTAGGGCGGCGTAGGTGCCGGCGAAGACCGCGCCGTTCTCGTCGGTCGCCCGCGCGGCAATTGCTGCAAGCGCAACCAGGAGGAACATCTGCACGAAGATCGAGATCCGGGCGCGGCCATCCTCACGGGCGTGTGCCTCGTAGTAGAGCGACCCGTTGAACCAAGCGATCCAGATTATTGCGAAGACCACGACGAAGCCCGCCACCCCCGACCAGGAGGCGTCCTCGGCGAGGGAGTGCGCGATCTGGGCGACCAGCACGACGAACACCAGGTCGTAGAACAGCTCGAGGAAGCTCACGCGCCGCTCCTCGTCCACCTCACCGTGGCGGCGGGGCGGGGTGAGGAACCAGACCCGCAGAGCGGTGCCGACCCCAACGGGCCTTCCCGGCGCCGGTCACCGCAGGTCCCGGTGGTCGGCGCGCCCCGGGCTACACATCTGCGCTCCTCAGCGGTCGATCGGCCGGGACCTCATCCTCGCCGGCAGCCCCGGGCCTTCTCGAGCCCCGTCTGATCGCGGCAGCCACCGCCCATGGGTCGCTCGGGTTGATCGCCCGCACCTCCGTCGGCGTGGCGTCGATCCGGAGTTCACGGTCGCGTGCGGCCCGCGAACTGACGTTCTCAGGCGTCTCCCACCTCCTCCCAGCCTCCTCCGAGACTCCGGTACGAGGTTGGGGATCAGCGCAATCAGAGACAAGGACCCCATCGCTCGGCGTGCCTTCGACGCTGCCGGCGACCACGGCAGCCGGCACGATGCGGGAGCCGGGTGTGAAGTCCATGGCCGGAACACCTCGCCCATTTCTGTGCCGAACCTGCCTGTTGGCGGTGAACGACAACGGGATCGTGCGTGCAGCACCGCCACCGGTCTGCGGCCCGCGACCGCGCACTCGCAGTCACAGTCGCGCAGCTGGCACCAGGGTTGTCGTCGCCTGCGGACACATCGGGAACCATGCGGCCGGTCGCAGCGAACTCACAGCCATCCCCCCGAGCATGGGACTCATGCAGAGTCCAACCATCGCAGCAGCGTCATCTCCTCGGGCACCCCTCAGCCTGGGATCGGGCGCCATCCGCCGGGCCCGGGTCACTGATCGGGCTCCGAGCCCGGTTGTTGTGGCTGTCCTGTCCGCGGTGGCGTTCGCGGTCAGCTACGGGGTCGCGGTCGCCAACCCATGGGGTCAAACGGTCGACACCGCGATGATGGCTGCAACGGCAAGGGCGCTGGGTGAGCCAGTGTGGGCGCAGATGGTGCTTGATCTCGTGGCACCGATCAGCGTGCTGGCCGCGGCGGCCCTGTTGGCTGGGATCGCGCTTCTGCGCAGGCGGCCTGTCGTGGCTGCTTACGCGTTCGGCGTGGCAATAGTGACCCCGGTGGCGGCGAGTGTGCTCAAGAATTGGCTGGATCGGCCCTACTTAGGCGTCGATGACCTGCTCAACAGCCTGCCCAGCGGGCACGTCGCCGCCGTTGCGGGCCTGGTCGCGGCGGCCTGGTTCGTGACCGCGCCTGCCTGGCGGGCCGTGTGGGCCGTCGTGGGTGCGGCTGGCGTGGCCGTGACCGGACTCGCGACGATCGCGCTGCGGTGGCACCGGCCCAGTGATGTCGCGGCCGCGATCGCGCTGGCCACCTTCGTGGCCGCCGTCGCTGCGGGCCTCGACAGGCGTCGTCGGTCGGATCACAGGCCCGAACGCCGTCCGGGCAGCGAGATCGAGCCCGGAGCCGTACCCAGCCGGCACCGGGCGCTCCGTCCCGACCAGTGAAGCCTCGTCGCCGCTGACGGTGAATGTCCGGCCCTGAGACCGCCGGCCGCTGCGGTGCGGTCCACCCGAACTGATGGGGAGCGAGCAAACTCGATGGAGGGCGAGCGAGGTCCTGCCACCTACGACCGGCGCGACGATCACAGCGCGCACCGTGCACGCGGCGCCCTCGGGTCATGCCGTCCGGGTCATGCGTCGGCCGGAGCGCCGCCTCGTCGGTCGACAGTCACCGGCGTGCGGCCCGTCGGCAGCAGCACACGCACTGTCGTCCCCCGGCCCTGCTGGGTGTCGAGCTGCACGCTGCCCTCGTGGGCGGCGACGATGGCGGCGACGATGGCCAGACCCAGCCCGGAACCGCCCTGCTCGCGGGATCGGGCCCGGTCAGCGCGGTAGAACCGCTCGAAGGCACGACCGGCGACATCGGCAGGCATCCCCTCGCCGTGATCGCTCACCTCGAGCGCAGCCCACCCGGGATCTCCATGACCGAGCGAGACCGTGACCGGCTGGTCGGCGGGGGAGTAGCGCAACGCATTGGACAGCAGGTTGTCCAGCACCTGGCGCAACCGAGCGGCATCGCCGAGCACCTTCGGCGGCTCGCAATGCGGGTCCCTGGTGAGTCGGACCTCGCGCGCCCCGGCTGCGGCCCGGGCCGCCACCACCGCGTCGGTCACCACGGTCACGAGGTCGACGGTGGCGCGTTCGAGGGGGCGCTGCTGGTCCAGGCGGGCGAGCAGGAGCAGGTCGTCGACGAGCAGGCCCATCCGGGCAGCCTCGGCCTCGATGCGGCCCATCGCGTCATCGAGCGGCGGCCCCGGGGCGACGGCCCCGATCCGGTAGAGCTCGGCGAACCCGCGCACCGAGGTCAGTGGGGTGCGCAGCTCGTGGCTGGCATCGGCCACGAACTGGCGCATCCGCACCTCGGAGGCCCGTGCCGTGGCCGCGGAGCTGCGAGCAGTGGACTCCGAGGCGCGCTGGGCGGCGAAAGCGGCCTCCACGTTGTCGGCCATGGTGTTGAAGGATGTCGCGAGGCTGCCGACCTCGGTGCGCGGGTCGGCGCCGGGGGCCCGGGTGCTCAGGTCGCCCGCGGCGATCGAGGCCGCCGCACGCTCCACCCCGAGCAGCGGTCGCAGGCTGCGCCGGATCAGCAGCCGACCGGCCAGGGCGAGCAGCACCAGCACAGCCACGCCGATGGCCACCTCGATGAGGATCAGCCGCGACACAGTCGCATCGATCCCGCCTATGTCCTGCGCGACGGCAACCGAACCGGAGCCGTCGGGCTGCGACACGGCCAGGACCCGCCACCTGGTGGAGCCCGACTCGGAGTCCACCACGAACGGCTCACCCTCACGGGCAGCCACCTCGGCGGTCGTGAGCGTGGGCAGGGTCGGCGGGTCGGAGTCGGTGCCCGTCAACGTGCTGAGCGTGGCCCCGGCCGGGTCCAGGTAGGCGACATAGTTGGACTCCTGGCCCACGGGCCCCGGACCCGACGGGGCCGGGCCGGGGGGCAGTTGGCGCTCCGGTCGGTCCGGGTCGGTCATGTCGGCGGCGATCCGGGTCAGCGACGTGTCGACCTGGGTGTACAGGTAGCCGCGCAGTGCCGCGGCCGCGACAAGTCCGGCGACCAGCAGCCCCACGGCGACCAGCCCCATCAGCAGCGCCACGATCTGGGTTCGCAGCGGCCAGCGGGTGACCCATCGGTGTACCCGCCCGCTGGCCATCAAGCCTCCCTGGGGGCCCGCAGCACATACCCGACACCGCGCACTGTGTGCAGCAGGTGCGGCGGGGTGCTGTCGATCTTGCGTCGCAGGTAGGACACGTAGGTCTCGACCACGCTCGCCTCCCCGCCGAAGTCGTAGTGCCAGACGTGGTCGAGGATCTGCGCCTTGGACAGCACCCGCCCGGGATTGGTCAGGAAGTATCGAAGGAGCTTGAACTCCGTCGGGGACAGGTCGACCAGCACCCCGGCCTTGAAGACCTCGTGGGCGTCCTCGTCGAGTTCGAGGTCGCCGAAGGCCAGGCGCTGGGACGCCGCGTCGGCCTCCAACCCGGCCCGGCGCAGGATCGCCCGGATCCGAGCCACCACCTCCCCGAGGCTGAACGGCTTGGTGACGTAGTCATCCCCGCCGAGAGTGAGCCCCATGATGCGGTCCTCGACTGCGTCGCGGGCGGTCAGGAACAGCACCGGGGCCTGGACCCCGTCCTGGCGCATCCGGCGCACGACCTCGAACCCGTCCAAGCCGGGCATCATCACGTCGAGCACGACCAGGTCCGGGGCACTGACCGCAGCCGCGCGCAGCGCCTGGGTGCCGTTGGTCGCGGTCTGCACCTCGAATCCCGCGAATCGCAGGCTCGCCGAGAGCAGCTCGACGATGTTCGGCTCGTCGTCGACGATCAGCAGTCGCGCCTCCGGTGCGCCGGCCGCGGGATCGGCGGGCGGCTGCGGGTCGGACGGGCCGGGCGCGGTGGAGGGCATGACCCCATCATCGCCACCCGGCCCGCCAACATCCTGGTAGTTGCCTGTGGGGATCCTGTGAGTCGTTGCCGCGCGCCACCCAGCCAGTACCGTGGCCAGTGCTGTCCGCGGGCAGGGGCACGAAAGGCCGGACGCCGCCGGGGGACTGCCCGCGCAGCCCAGCGCAGGCCCCGATCCACGGATCACATCGGGCATCCAGCGGCCTCCCAGGAACCTCACAGGTCCCTCGGGGACGGTGGGTGCACCACCAACCCAAGGAGTCCCGATGTCACTGCTGTGGGCGGCCGACCTGGTCGCGATCACCGTTCTCACCTTCGCTGTGTTCTTCCCGCGCCACCAGCGCCGCGACCTGGTCACCGCGTACCTGGGCGTCAACATCGGGGTGCTGGCTGTCGCATCGACGCTGGCCTCCGTCGAGGTCGGCGTCGGCCTGGGCCTGGGCCTGTTCGGGGTGCTGTCCATCATCCGGCTGCGCTCCGACGAGTTGGGGCAACAGGCCGTTGCCTACTACTTCGCTGCGCTGGCCCTGGGTCTGCTCGGGGGCCTGAGCATCGGCGACCCGATGCTCACCGTCGGCCTGATGGCGCTGATCGTCGGCGTCCTGTTCGTGGCCGACCACCCCCGACTGCTGGCGGGTCACCACAGCCAACTGGTCGCCCTGGACCGGGCCTTCACCGACCGGGTCGCGCTCACCGCGCACCTGGAGGCCCTGCTCGGAGGGCAGGTCGAACGCGTCCACGTCCGCAAGCTCGACCTGGTCAGCGACACCACCACCGTCGAGGTCCACTACCGGCTGCCCGCGCAGCCCCACCCGGGCGCGGCGCACGACGACGCGCCCCGGATCGACTGGCCGACGGCTGACCAGGCCTGGACCCAGAGCCAGGGTGAGTCACGATGACCGCCGTGCTCGATGCGCGCCCAGCGGCCGAGGACCGGGCCCGCGACCGCGACCGCGACTGGGACCTGGTCCCTGGGCTCGGCGAGCTGCCGGGGATCGACCTGGATTCGCTGAGCCAGCGCGCGGCCCTCATGACGCGCCGGGACCGCAAGTACCTCGTCGATCGGGACCTCCTGCCCGACCTGGTGGCGGGCCTGCACGAGCGCGCCGAAGTCCTGCAGATCGATGGTCGGCGCCAGTTCGGGTACGAGTCGTGCTACTTCGACACCCCGACGTTGACCAGCTACACGCTCGCGGCCCGGCGCCGGCCCCGTCGCTTCAAGGTGCGCACCCGCTCCTACCTCGATTCGGGGGGTCGGTGGCTCGAGGTGAAGGTGCGCGACGGACGCGGGCGGACCCGCAAGTCCCGGATCGCCTGGCCGCCGGGCGCGGGGTCGGCCGGCCTCGGGGAGGCCGGGGCCGCCTTCGTGACCGAGCAGCTGGCCGGGACCGTCGCCCAGCCGGGACCGGTGGTCGCTGCCCTCGCGGCGACCCTGACGACCCAGTACCTGCGCACCACGCTGTACCTGCCCGCCGACAGGGCCCGGGTCACGCTCGACGACCGCATGTCGGCCTGGGATCGGCGCGGCGGGGAGGTCGTGGCCACCGGGCTGGCGATCGTCGAGACCAAGGGCGCCGGCCCGAGCTGTGCTGCCGACCGGCTGCTCTGGTCCCTGGGCCAGCGCCCGATCCGGGTCTCGAAGTACGCCACCAGCCTGGCGTGGCTGCACCCCGGACTGCCGGCCACCCCGTGGCGTCCGGCGCTGCGCCGCCTCACCGCGGCCGATGAACCACGTGGCCGGCAGTCATGAACCCGAGGGCGCACGGGGATGCGCCGGCGGAGGTGGCCCACGTGGCGCCGGGGCAGCACAATGACGTGCATGGACCGCGCTGCAGGAGCCCGGATGGTCCTCGAGATCAGTGGCCCGGCGACGCTGGCGGTGCAGGTCGCACCGGCGCAGGGCCACGCCGTGCGCGAATCACTCGAGGTGCGCATGGCCGGTCGGGCTGTCGAAGGGCGCTGGGTGACCTCCGAGCATGGCACCCGCATCCTCGTGCTCGAGGCGATGCCCGGGATCATGTCGTCGGACTACACCGCGCATGTGAGCGGCCCGGGCGTCCCGGCCGTCACCACGCAGGCGGACCTGCTGCGCTACCTGCGTCCGAGCCGGTACTGCGAGTCCGACTCGCTGGCCCCCACAGCGCGTGCGCAGTTCGGCGGGCTCGCGGGGGCGGACCTCCTGGCCGCAGTGAGCTCATGGGTCGGCACCCGACGGACCTACGTGCCCGGGTCCAGCCTGCCCACCGACGAGGCCGCGACCCTGCAAGAGCTCGAGATCTCCGCCGTCGCGGACACGCTTCCCGATGACGACGTGCACGAACTGGCACGCCTGACCTGACCGGAGGTCCGGATCTCACCCGGGGCCGGGGGCGCGAGTTTGCGCGGTCGTAACAGACCGCGGCTACGGTGACGCAATGAAGCCAGACATCTCCAGGGAATCGGCGGACCGTGCGACCCCGGTTCCCACAGACGAGAGCCCGACCACGGCGGCCCATCGGGTCGGGCCGATGTTCGCCCCCACGCATCCGATCGCGCAGGCCCCGGTCACCGCCCCGCCGCATTCGGTGGACGGTTTCGTGCGGGAGTTCCTGCGGGAGCTGAACACCGGTCAGGGTGTGGCCCTGGCCCGCTCGACGGTCAACGACCAGTACCTGGCCCTGGCCCGCACCGTCCGGCACTACCTGATGGCCCGGTGGCTGGAGACGGCGCGGCACAACCGGACGTCGAAGGCGAAGGTCGTCGGATACCTGTCCGCGGAGTACCTCCTGGGCCGGCAGTTGGGCAACGCGCTGATGGCCACGGACCTCAACGACGTGGCCGAGAAGGCGCTGGCCGGCTGCGGCCTGGACCTGGCGACGTTGCGCGCCCAGGAGGTCGAGCCGGGCCTGGGCAACGGTGGGCTGGGCCGGCTCGCGGCGTGCTTCATCGACTCGCTGGCCACGATGAGTGTGCCGTGCGTCGGGTACGGCATCCGCTACGAGTACGGCATCTTCCGCCAGACCTTCGTCGACGGCCGACAGGTCGAGCAGCCCGACACCTGGCTGGCCCTGGGCGGCCCGTGGGAGTTCCCGCACCCGGAGGCGGCGGTGCAGGTCGATTTCGGGGGCTTCACGCAGAGGTACGACGACGACGGGGTCGAGCGGACCCGCTGGGTGCCGTCCTGGAACGTGCTGGGCGTGCCCTACAACTACATGGTCCCGGGGTATCAGAACGGCCGGGTGAACACGTTGCGGCTGTGGTCCGCGCAGGCGACCAAGGCTTTCGACCTGGACATCTTCAACTCCGGGGACTACGCCGAGGCGGTCCGCGCCCAGACGTTCGCGGAGAACATCACCAAGGTGCTGTACCCGGAGGACTCCACCCCGCAGGGCAAGGAGTTGCGCCTGCAGCAGCAGTACTTCTTCGTGGCCGCCTCGATCCGCGACTTCATCGATCGGATCCTGGATCCGGACTTCGACCTGCACCAGCTGCACGAGCGGATCATCTTCCAGCTCAACGACACGCATCCGGTGATCGCGGTGCCCGAGCTGATGCGGGTCCTGGTCGACGAGAAGCTCTTCGACTGGGACCAGGCGTGGGCGGTCACGCAGAAGTGCTTCGCCTACACCTGCCACACGCTGCTGCCCGAGGCCTTGGAGACCTGGTCCACCGACTTGCTCGGGCGGCTGTTGCCGCGGCACCTGGAGATCATCATGCGCATCAACGAGGACTTCCTGGCCGAGGTGCGCGCCGCCTACCCCGACGACGAGCTGCGAGTCCGGCGGATGTCGATCATCGCCGACTACCCCGACCGCTCGGTGCGGATGGCCTTCCTGGCCACGGTGGCCGGTACCAAGGTCAACGGTGTCGCCGCCCTGCACTCGCAGTTGCTGGCCGACAAGGTGCTGCCGGACTTCTCCAACCACTGGCCGGCGAAGTTCACCAACGTCACCAACGGTGTCACGCCCCGGCGGTTCCTGAAGATGGCCAACCCGTGGCTGTCGACCCTGATCACCGACGCCCTGGGCCCCGGCTGGGTCACCGACCTCGGCCGGCTGGCCGAGTTGGAGCCCTACGCCCAGGACGAGGACTTCCGCCGCGACTTCCGCCAGGCCAAGGAGAGGAACAAGGCCCGCCTCTACGACCTGCTGCGGGCCCGGGACGGCATCGACCTGCCCCAGGACCACCTGCTCGACGTCATGGTCAAGCGCCTGCACGAGTACAAACGGCAGTCGTTGAAGCTGCTGCACCTGGTCACGCTCTACGACCAGATCATCTCCGGGCGGGTGGATCCGGAGACGATCACGCCGCGCACGGTGCTCTTCGGCGCCAAAGCAGCACCAGGCTACCGGATGGCCAAGGAGACGATCTACCTGATCAACCGCGTGGGGGCCACGATCAATGCCGACCCGCGCGTGGGGGGCCGGATCAGCGTGGCGTTCCCGGCGAACTACAACGTGACCCTGGCTGAGAAGCTGATCCCGGCGGCCGACCTGTCCGAGCAGATCTCGCTGGCAGGGATGGAGGCCTCGGGAACCGGCAACATGAAGTTCGCCCTCAACGGGGCGCTGACCATCGGCACCGACGACGGCGCGAACGTCGAGATCCGCCAGCTCGTCGGCGACGACAACTTCTTCGGGTTCGGCATGGCCGAACCGCAGGTCGCCGAGCTGCAGGCGGCGGGATATCGGCCGACCCAGTACTACGACTCCGATCCGGACCTGAAGAGCGCCATCGACCTGATCTCCTCCGGCGCGTTCTCCGACGGCGACCGGCACGCGTTCGAGCTGGTCGTCTCCAACCTGCTCTACGAGGACCGCTTCATGGCCCTGGCCGACTACCGCGCCTACCTGGACGCCCAAGCCCAGGTGGAGACCAGGTACCGCGATTCCACGGCGTGGACCAAGTCCGCGATCCTGAACGTGGCCCGCACGGGGTTCTTCTCCTCCGACCGCTCGATGCGCGACTACCTGACCCGCATCTGGGGTGCGGCGCCGGACATGTAGTCGTGCACCGACGGCGAGCCCCCCTCACGCACGCGGCGCGAGGGGGGCTCGCGGGTCAGAGGGCCACCGGCGCGCTGGGCGCCGTCGTCGGTGGCTGCGCACTCAGGTCGTACAGGGTGGTGGCGTCGATGGTGGTGGCGGCGAAGTTCGACTGGACCCATGCGCTGATCTGCGCGGCGGAGTCCGAGCCGCCCATCTGGGTGCCGAACCCGTCCCCGCCATCGAGGAACCAGTGGATCTGGCCGGCGGCGACCAAAGCCTGGAACTGGGCCAGGGTGGGGGCGGGGTCGCTGCCGTTGAAGCCGCCGATCGCCATGACCGGCTCCGCACTGGCCAACTGGTAGCCGGCGGCCGTGTTGGCGCCGACGGCGGCCGCCACCCACGTGAACTGGTCGGCGTCGGCGACCAGGGCTGCGGTGAGCTCGGGGCTCGGGGTGCTGGCCTCGAGCAGCGAATTCGGTCCGCCGCCCGCGCCGGAACGCCCCGCACCTGGGCTACCCGTGGCGCCACCCGTGGCTGGACCACCCGTGCCTGGGCCACCAGCGCCCGGGCCTCCTGCGCCCGGGCCAGTCGGGAGGCCCGGTACGTTCTGGCCGGCGCCCGCCTGGCCTCCCGGGACCCCCGGCGCGGTGGGAGTCGTACCCGCACCGCCCTGGGACCCGTTGGCTGTGGGCTGGCCGGGGCCACCCTGACCCCCGGGGCCCCGAGCCCCCGGGCCGGTGCCGGCGCCAGCGACAGCCGGACCAGCGGAGGGCAGTGAGCCGGACGCGGCCGACGTCGCAGTCTCCAGCGAGTACGCCGCGGGTCCGGCGAGTGCCACGACCAGTCCGGCGATGCCGGCGGCGCGCGCGATCCGCACCCCGAGCCCGCTGGGCAGCATCGGTGCGAGCAGGTAGGCCATACCCGCGGCCAGGCCGCCGACGAGCACGACGGGCGCCAGCCAGCCCACGAAGTCCGGCGATCGACCCAGCAGGACCGCGGCCCACCACGCTGAGCCCACGATGAGGACGGCCGCCGTGCCCCGAGCCCACCGGTGTGTGCGTCGCTGCCACAGCATGATCGAGCCGATGCCGACCAGCGCAGCGATCGCGGGCGCGAGAGCCACCGTGTAGTACTGGTGGATGATGCCCTGGCTGAAGGAGATCACCGCGGCGGTGACGAGCAGCCAGCCGCCCCATCCGATCGCCGCCGCCCGGGTGAGGTCGCTTCGAGGGGTGCGCCGGGAGACCCAGAGGAGGATCGCGATCATGACCACCGCCGCGGGCAGCAGCCAGGCCACCTGACCGCCGTAGGACGCCGTGAAGAGCCGGTCCCATCCGGTCTCGCCCCACATCGCCCCGCGCTGGCCGCCCCCCACGACGCTGCCGGTCTCGTTGCCGGTCAGTCGGCCGAACCCGTTGTAGCCCAGCATCAGCTCGAGGACGGAGTTGTCCTGCGATCCGCCGATGTAAGGCCGTGCGTCCGTGGGCCACAGCTCGACGACGGCGACCCACCACCCGGCCGCGAGGATCATCGCGCCGAATGCGGCGGCCAGGTGGCCGATCCGCCGGCGCAGGTCGGTCGGGGCAGCGACGGCGTACATCGCCACGAAGCCCGGCAGCACCAGGAAGGCCTGCATCATCTTGGCCAGGAAGGCGAAGCCGACGAACGCCCCGGCCAGCATGATCCAGCGCATCGATGCCCGTTCGGTGGCCCGGCCCATGGCCCACGCGGCGCACACCAGGAGCAGGACCAGCATGGCGTCGGGGTTGTTGAACCGGAACATCAGAGTCGCGACCGGGGTGAGTGCCAGCACGGCGCCGGCGATGAGGCCGGCCCACGGGCCGAACCACCGGCGGACCGTGGCGTACAGGACCCCGACGCTGGCCACGCCCAGCAGGGCCTGGGGGACCAGGATGGACCACGAGCTCAGCCCGAACAGGCGCACGCTCAGGCCCGTCAGCCACAGGGAGGCCGGGGTCTTGTCGACAGTGATGGAGTTGGCGGAGTCGAGACTGCCGAAGAACCAGGCCTTCCAGTCCGACCCGCCGGCCTGCGCAGCCGCGGAGTAGTACGAGTTGGCCCAGCCGTTGGCGCTCAGGCCCCAGAGGTAGAGCACCGCCGTGGCCGCCAGCAGCCCAGCCAGGGCCCAGCGCGCCCACGGCGGCGAGTGCCGGAACGGGGCTTGCGGGCCCAGCGCAGCGCTCGAAGCCTCCGAGGAGGCCTCGGGCTGCGGTGCGATCCAAGCGCCCGGGGTCCGGTCAGAGGGTGCGCTGGGCTCCTGCTCGGCGGGAGTCCACCAGGTGTCGTGGTGGGCCGGGGTGTTCGTGGTCATCGGGCAACCTCCGTGATCGGGGTGGTGAGGGGGTCAGTGCCCCCCGCGTCGGGGTACGGGTCGGGTCTGATCTCGTCCGTGGGCTGGGGGTTCGGCTCCGGGGCGGCCTGAGTCGCGTTGGTCGGTGTGGCTGGCGCGCGCTGGCCGCCGAACACCCATGCGCGGTACATCAGGAACCGAACGAGCGTGGCCACCACGTTGGCGACGGTCAGCACCACCAACTCGACGCCATGCGCGGCTTCGGGGTCCACCGCCCCGAGGAGCGCGAGGCTCCCACTGGTCACAGCCAGGCCCACCATGAAGACCACCAGGCCCTGAGCCTGATGGCGCAATCGGCCTGCCCGGCCGCGCACTGCGAAGGTCAACCATCGGTTCGCTGCTGTGTTGCCCACGGCGGTGAGCAGCAGGGCCACCGCGTTGGCCCCCTGCGCGCTGAGCGGCCCCCGCAGGACCCAGTAGAGGACGGCGTAGGCCAGCGTGCTGACCAGCCCGATCAGGGCGAAGCGAACGAGTTGGCTCAGGATCCCACGCGGCGCGTCGCTGGCCTGTTCCGCGGAGTCGACGTCTGCCAAGGTCGCCAGCGGGATTCGTCCGGTGCCCAGCCCGCGGACCAGCCGCCAGATCCCGGCGAGGTCCTTGCGGGCTGTGTCGAGGATGTCCACGGTGCTGCGGGGGTCATCGACCCAGTCGACGGGGATCTCGTGGATGCGCATGCCCGAGCGCTCGGCCAGCACCAGCAGCTCGGTGTCGAAGAACCACTCGGGATCCTCCACCAGTGGCAGGAGGGCAGCAGCGGCGTCGGCCCGGATCGCCTTGAATCCGCACTGGGCATCGCTGAATCCGGCCCCGAGCGTCGTGCGCAAGAGCATGTTGTAGCACCGGGAGATCAACTCGCGCTTGGGCCCACGCACCACCCGTGAGCCGCGCCCGAGTCGGGTCCCGATCGCGATGTCGGAGTGCCCCGACAGCAGTGGGGCGACCAGGGGCAGCACGGCGGCGAGGTCCGTGGAGAGGTCCACGTCCATGTAGGCAAGGACCTCGGCGTCACTGGCGGCCCATACCTCGCGCAGGGCGCGACCACGGCCCTTGCGCTCCAGGCGGACCACCCGGACCTCGGGGATCTGCTCGGCCAGGCGGGTGGCGATCTGCGGGGTCAGGTCGGTGCTTGCGTTGTCGGCGATCGTGACACGGAACGAGTAGGGCAGGCCGTCGCGCAAGTGGGCGCACAGCCGCCGGACATTGGGCTCCAGGTCCCGCTGCTCGTCGTGCACAGGGATGACGATGTCGACGGCGGGGCCAAGGAACCTGGATTCCGTCGGGGTGACGCGCGAGGCGGGGCGGACCGCCCGGGGCCTTCGGGTCTGCAGATCGGTGAGTGCCATGACCGAAAGAGTCCCTGCCCCCGCTGTGAGGACCCTGGGAGTTCTCTGGGTGGCACTGGGGAGTCAGCGAGGACGACCAGGAGTCGGGTTGGCGGGCAAGGGGTTTCGCGCAGAAGCGGGGCCGCTCGGAACAGACTCGGCTGAGCAGCGCCGCCGATCAGGCGATGGCCGTCGTCCGCAGTGGCTCAGCCCCGGCCCAGGGGCACGCTCCGCGTGATCGCGGCGTCGTGGATCGACTGTGGGGCACCGGCATTTGGGAACACCGGGGCACTGACGGGGCCCGAGACGGTAGTCTCAGAACAGATGTCCAGTGGCACGTGCGTCAGTGCGAACATTCGTCCAGGAGAGTCCGAGATGCGCAACGACGAGTACCAGCGTCTGGTCGAGATCGCTCGGCTGTACTACGAGCAGGATTACACCCAGGCCAGGATCGCGCAGACGTTCGGCATCTCCAGGCCGGTTGTGAGTCGGCTGCTGTCCGAGGCTCGGCAGCAGGGCATCGTGCGGATCGAGGTTCGCTCCCCCATGGACGCCGAGGACCACCTGCTCGGCGAGCTGATGCGCACGTTCGGGATCGCCGGCGGCCTGGTCGTGCCGACCAGCACCTCCGACGAGCACGCCAATCGGGAGATGCTGGTGTCGCAGGCGGCCCTGTACCTCGAGCGGTTGAGGCCGACGATCCGACGCCTGGGCATCGGCTGGGGCGAGAGCGTCCGGGATGTGATCGAGGCACTGGAGCCGATCGACGACAGCGCAGCCGAGGGCACGCGGGTCTGCCCCGTGATCGGGAGCGCCACCAGCGCGATGCAGTGGTACCAGACCAACGAGCTGACCAGGATGCTGGCGGCCAGGTGGGGCTTCGAGCCCGCCTACCTGCATGCCCCCGCGTTCCCCGTGTCCCAGCGCGACCACGACATGTTCGTCGGGACGCTGGAGTACCGGCAGGTCTCGGATCTGTGGGCCCACCTCGACGCCGTGCTGCTCGGGATCGGCGCCTACCCCACCGTGCCGGACGACGCGACCGCCGCCCGCTTCGGGGATCGTCTCAAGGTGCATCGGGCCGTCGGGACCCTGGCCACCTATTACTTCGACGTGCGCGGTCAGGTCATCGAGAGCCCCGATGACTTCGCGGTGCGGATCCCGTTGGAGACCCTGCGCCGCGCCAAGCGGGTAGTCGTTGTCGCCGGCGGTGCTGCCAAGGCCCCGGCCCTGCACGGTGGCCTGGCCACGGGTCTGGTCAGTCATCTGGTCACCGATGAGGCAGCAGCCCGAGAGCTGCTGCGCCTGCACCAGTCGCTGCACGCCTGAGCGTCGAAGAATGTGATGCGAATCACACGAACAACTGTCTGGACACCTGTTCTCCACGTTGATACGTTTGTTCCGCAAGGGCGACCACGTGAACGGTCGACCTTCGCATCCACCTAGCGAACGAACATTTGTCCGGTCACCGGGATCAGGCAGTCAGTGCAGGATCGCGCCTCCTTCCCCTTCGACCGCAGGCGAAGGAGGAGACATGGCCCGGCAGTATCACCACATCGGCATCCCGACCTCTGTGCAGCGCCCCAACGAGGGGTACATGGCTGACGTGAAGCTCTTCGTGACGGATCCGTCGCAGAGCGAGCAGAACATCGAGTGGTGTCGCTTCGAGGAGGGCAGCCCATTGAGCCCGATGATCCAGAACGAAGCACACATCGCCTACCTGGTCGACGACGTCGAGGCGGCCATGCAGGGCAAGCAGGTCGTGCAGGCGCCGTGGGACGCCAACCCGACGACCCGCGTCGGCTTCGTCGTCGAGGACGGCCAACTCGTGGAGCTCCTGTCCATCGCCGACGCCTGAGCGAACCAGCGACCCCGACCCGCTCGACGAGACGAGAGTGCGAACATGAAGAAGTTCATCAACGATCCTGACAACCTCACCGCGGAACTGCTGGAGGGCCTGGCCAGGGCGTACCCGGACAAGGTCACGCTGGAGTCCGAGAAGCTGGTGTGCCGGACCATCAAGAAGTCCTCGGACAAGGTGGCCGTGCTCACCCTGGGCGGCGCGGGGCACGAGCCCGCGCTGGAGGGCTGGGTCGGCCGCGGGATGCTCGACATCTCCGTGGTCGGCGACATCTTCGCGGCCCCCGGCCCCCCGAAGGTCCTCGAGGCCATGCGTCTGCTGAAGCGGGACGCGGGCATCCTGCTCGTGACCC
Source organism: Candidatus Nanopelagicales bacterium (assembly GCA_049688395.1). Classification (GTDB taxonomy): domain Bacteria; phylum Actinomycetota; class Actinomycetes; order S36-B12; family CAIYMF01; genus Prado023. The sequence goes on along the minus strand of JBAVKQ010000176.1, from coordinate 38,132 downwards.
TGAACCACGCCGGTGACGTGATGAGCGCCGAGATGGCCAAGCAGTTCGCTGACGAGGAGGGCATCCTGGTCAGGGAGGTGATCACCAAGGAGGAGATCCGGCCCACTGCCGAGGAGGAGGGCCGTGGCCTGGGTGGCTGCTTCATCGTCTACAAGACGGCCGGTGCTGCCGCGGAGCTGGGCTGGGACCTCGACCAAGTCTACCGGATCGCGCAGAAGGCCGAGGACAACATGGCCACCATCGCGGTCCTGTCCGAGATCGCGAGCCACCCGTCCACCGGGGGAGACCTCGGCGACATGGGTGCCGACGAGATGGAGATCTGCGCCGGGCAGCACGGTGAGGGCGGCGGTGTTCGCATGAAGATGCTGCCGGCCAGGGAAACCGCGGAACTGCTCGCCGGGAAGATCGTCGACAAGTTGGGGCTCACCGAGGGCGACGAGATCCTGCTGCTGGTGAACGGATCGGGCAAGGCCACCGTGATGGAGCTGCTGATCGCCTTCGGTGACGCGGCGAAGTACTTCGACTCACTGGGCATCAAGGTGGTGCGTGGGGAGGCTGACGAGCTGCTCACGGTGCAGGAGGCCGGTGGCTACCAGTTGATCGCCTGCAAGCTCGATGACGAACTCAAGGAACTGTGGGATGCCCCCTGCGACACCCCGTACTTCCGCGTCTGCTGATCCCCGCGCAGCCGTCCACTCCTGACATCAGGAACCGGGCCAGTGGGGGTGCTGGCGCCCCGCCCGCCCCCACTGCCCCACCAGAGCACCAGGTCTCCGGTCGATCGCGCCCGCAGGACGCCACCTGTCGGCCGGCGGCGAACCGAGAGAGGTGAGGTGAACATGCCTGCGCTGACCAAGACGCAGTTCGTCGTGATGCTCGCGCGCGCGGAGCAGCTCATCGACGTCAAGCACGAGGAGCTCTCCGAGCTGGATGCCGCCTGCGGGGATGGCGACCACGGCGTCACCATCCTGCGCACCCTGAAGGCCGCCGCCGGCGCCGCGCAGGCGAGCCGGGAGGAGTCGTTCGCCGACCTGCTCGAGGCCGTGGCGATGAAAGTCATGATGTGCGATGGCGGCTCCACGAGTCCGCTGATCGGCTCGTACTTCCTCGGGCTGGCCTCCGCGGCTGTCGCCGACGAGTTGACTGCCGAGCAGACAGCGACGATGTTCGAGGCGGGCCTGCACCGGTTCCAGCTGACCAGCAAGGCCCACGAGGGTGACAAGACGATGCTCGACGCCATGATCCCGGCCACGCAGACCCTGGCGGCCGAGCTCAGGCGGTGCGGCGACGGACCTGCGGCCTTCGCGGACGCTGCCGCCAGCGCCGCGCAGGGTGCGAGCAGGACCACCGACTATGCGGCCAAGGTCGGCCGCGCCCGCACGATGGGTGCGCGTTCCATCGGCCACCTCGACCCGGGGGCGGTCAGCATCAGCCTGATCTTCGCGGGTTTCGCCCAAGCACAGGAGGAGAAGGTCAATGGCTGACCTCGATGACATCAGGGACGGCGCCGACTTCGGGCTGGAGCATCCGGTCGCGACCGCGGGCTTCCACCTCAAGGGCTGCGCGAACCTCGACTGGGGCATGAAGGACCGTCTGTCGCGGATCTTCCGGCCCGATACCGGGCGAACGGTGATGCTCGCCTTCGACCACGGCTTCATCATGGGTCCGACGTCCGGGCTGGAACGGATCGACCTGGGGATCGTCCCCATCGCCCAGTACGCCGACTGCCTCATGGCAACGCGCGGGGTGATCCGCTCGTCGATCCCACCCGACCTGGGCAAGCCCATCTGCCTGCGTGCCGACGCGGGAACGACGATCCTGACCGAGCTGAACCACAACACGCTCATGGATGTCGAGGACGCCGTGCGGCTGAACGCCTGCGCCATCGCGGTGATGGTCACCGCAGGCGATCCCGCCACTGAGGCCTCCACCGTCGCCAACCTCTACCGGGCCGTGGACGAGGGGCAACGGCGCTCCATCCCGATCCTGGCCGTCACGGCAGTCGGCAAGGAGATGGCTCGCGACGCGAAGTACTTCTCCCTGGCCTCGCGGATGTGTGCCGAGAACGGCGCCACCGTCGTCAAGACCTACTACTGCGAAGGTTTTGAGAAGGTCACCGCTTCCTGCCCGGTGCCGATCGTGATCGCGGGCGGGAAGAAGCTGCCCGAACGGGAGGCCTTCGAACTGGCCTACCGGGCGATCGACCAGGGCGCCGCAGGCGTCGACATGGGGCGAAACGTCTTCCAGGCCGATGACCCGGCCGCCATGATCCAGACCATCGGCGCCGTGGTGCACGACGGCATCAAGCCCGCGCAGGCCATGGATCTCTACGAGTCCCTGCAGTCAGCAGGATCCGCCACCACAACCACCAGTTCCACTGTCTGAAGGGGAGAAGAAGATGCCCTATTCGAAGCTGTTCCCGATCACGGTCTTCATCGCACTGCAGGCCATGATCATGATGATCGTCGAGTCACCACTGGCCTTCGTCTCCTGGATCGCCTTCCAGGCGTGGGCCATGTACTTCCTGGCCGGGGGCACCTACAAGATGGGCACGAAGTCGCTGGCCGGCTACTTCGGGGGCGCGGTTGCCTCCGTGGCCATCTTCGAGCTCAGCACCCTGTTCGGGGACTGGGGCCTGGGCAACAGCTGGAACCTGTACCTGGCCGTGTTCCTCGTCGTCATCCTGGTCATCAGCGCCGAGAAGGTTCCCGGATTCGACTTCGTGCCCTCGTGGTTCATCGGAGCCGGGGTCTTCTTCGGTCTAATGAACCTGAGCACCTTCGCGGAAGGGGCCACCGTGTGGGAGAAGTACGCAGAGACCACCCAGACCCTGATGTGGTCGGCGCTCGTCGGTCTGGTCTTCGGTGCCGTCACCGTGATCTTCCGCACCTGGTACGAGGCTCGCATCGTGGCCGCCCCGCAGACCCCGGCTGCCAGCGAGAAGCCCGAGCAGATCCCCGGGGACGCGCTCGTCTGACACCCACAGGCTCCTGCGGCCCAACGGCTGGCTGACCCCGGTGAGACCCGTCGTCAGCCAGCCGACTGCTGCTCGCGGGCAGGCCGCTGGACCACACCCTTCTGTCGCGGATCCGGTAGGTGCCGCCCGGTCGTCGCTCGGCACGCGTGGTGATGTCGCCCAGCGACGAGCCGGCCTGAGGCTCGCTGAGGGCAGCAGGGGATGTAGCGGCCCTTGGACATCAGGGCACCCGGCGCCGGTCCCGGCGATCGGGGTGCCGAGTCAAGATTCGCTGGGATGCGACCGATCCCTCTCGCACGGCTGTGACAGCCGCCGCTGGCTGCCGGGTGCGCCGGTGGGCTTGTGGCAGTTCGTAGCAGTTGGGACGAGGCGATGAGTCACGATGATGAGAATCCGGGCGAACCGGCGCTTCCCATGGCTGACGTCGACCCGTCTTTGGCTCCTGCCTGGGTCGATCTTGCCACCCACCGTGCAGGGCACGCGGTCTTGGCCCACATCGCGTTTCTGCTCTCGCCACGCGGAAACGACGTCCCGCCAGCAGGATCCAGTCGGACATCGGAGAGCCCGGACCAGTGGGCGGTCGGCTTCGTCGGCGAGGAGAAGGTTGGCCTCGAACTCTCCCTACTCGATGAACGTTGGCGAGTCCTGCACGCGGTTCCGATCGGCAAGAAGGGTTCAGACATCGATCATGTAGTCATCGGCCCGTCCGGCGTGTTCACCATCAACACCAAGCACCACCGTGGCAAGCGCCTCGACGTCCGCGGGGATGCCGTGTTCATCGGTCGCACCTACGTGCACTACGTGCGCAACGCGCGCCATGAGGCCGAGTGTGCCCGGGCGGCCCTGACCTCTGACCTGCCCACTGCCTGCCCGGTCACCCCGATCATTTGCACCGTGAGCGCGACCTTGCGACACCTCGAGGCCACCGACGGAGTCTGGTTCGTGGAAGACCACCGCCTGGTCGGGTCACTGACCGCGCGCCACGCTGTGCTCTCGCCCGCACAGGTCGACTGGCTCTATGACCGGGCGCGACGGTCTACCACGTGGACCGATACACCGCCGCCGGCCCCGGCGCCGGACTGGGTGGCCGAGTACGCCCGTCGGCTCGCGGCCCCGCCTGTGCGGACGCTTCGCGCGACCGCGTCCGCCCGCAGCGGCCCGAGTCCCTGGGTGGGCAGGCATGCACCCACGAGGCCACGGGGCACGTCTGCGCGTCGGCCGAGGGTCACACCCCAGACGAGATCACCGAGCCGCCTCGTGCTCGTCCGTGACGCCCGGCGACTACCTACCGAAGTCCGTCGTGAAGGCGAAGATGGGCGGCTCGGGCACGGGGTACCGCTCCGTGGCTGATCGCAACCTGACACCACTGGGGTCGGACCCGGCAGCGTGCCGCTCGGACATCCCGCTGGCGCGTGCCCGCGAGACCCGGGCCGCCTACTACTGGGGTGCGATGCCAACCACGACCGAGTACTACGGGATAGCCCAGGTGACGGTCGCCGAGTTCCGGACCACGCGCGCGGCCAAGCGGGCGATGCGCAAGATCTCGAAGTGGGTGCCGGCGTGTCCCACGGTCGTCGAGTGGTCGTGCACGGAGTGTGACGGCATCGCGCAGTTCGACCGGAAGCCCGCGAAGCGGCGCATGGTGGGGACCGAGTCGTACTCGTGGAGGGAGCGGACTTTGTCGCTGGGCGCGAGCAACGGCAAGGCGATCGCCGTCCGCCGCGGCCGCACGGTCGTCATCGTCGTCGCCTCGCATCAGACCGATCCGGTCACCATGGCTGCGCCGAGCGCACCGACGTGGCGTACGACGGTGCAGCTGGCACGACGATCGTTGGCCCGGGCGACGTCCTGAACCCCCTGACCCACGCCTACACCCCCAGAGCGACGAAGGATGCCGCCGTGGCTTGTCGCAGGACATCGCCCCGGGCCGCCTCGCGCGCGGCCAGCAGCACCTCGGCCGGGCTCCGACCCCGCGCCAGGCCCTCGTGGACGCCGAGCATGAGCGCGACGGTCTGGTCGTCGTTGACCGCGGTCACGCTGCACAGGACCCCGGCAGCTCCTTTCCCGAGCAGGGCCGCCGCCAGGCCGATCAGTTCGTTGGACCCGACCGGTGCCATCACCCCGGAGTCGCACGCCGAGAGCACCAACCGGTACGGGGGCTGCCCCATCCCGTCGAAGTCGTGGACCGTCAGAGGTCCGTCGTGGAGGATCAGGCTGGAGAACATGGGGCTCTGCGGACGGTGCCGGCCATGCGCCGCGATGTGGGCGATCGATACTCCGTCCAGGGCAGCCAGGCACCCCGCGACCGTCGCGCGTGCGCCGCGCAGCACGACCGCCTGCGGATTGGACCGGGCCAGCGCAGCGACCTCCGCACCGCCCGAGGCAAGCCCGGGTCCGGCGATCAACGCCATCCGCGTGCGGGCTGGAGCCGGTACAGCCCGTGCACGAATCCACATGGCCGCCGAGGGCATCGCGCTCACCGGCGTACCGGCCAGGGCGGGCAGCAGTCCCCAGGGTGCCGCGCTCAGCCGGCTCGGCGGGGAGATCACCACCGGGTCCTCGCCCAGGGCCGCGGCGACCGGGCGCAGGAGCGCCGACTCGAGCTGGGCCGCGACCCCGGTCAGCTCGGTCGGCCGAAGGCGCGCGGCCTGGCGCAGAGCGAACCGCGCCCGGTCGCAGGCAGCCACCGCGTCCTGCATGGGGCCCACCTCGAAGCGGCGCGCCCGCCCGCGCCGCAGCAGCACCGCGTGCAGCCTGCCGGCCACCTCGACCAGTTCCACGAAGGTGGTGTCCCCGAGCCGTTCGAGCAGCGCCCGGACATCCAGGGGGCGCGCCCGATCGCTGGCCCCCGTGACGTGCAGCTGGCGAGTGCGGATCGCCTTCTCCCACCGCGCGTGATCCTCCTCGAGAGCCGCTGTGGGCAGGTTCCGCTCGCGAGCCGCATCCAGCCGACGTGCGGCGGCCCGCATCGCTGCCAGCTGGCCGGCCAGCTCGGCGTCGCGCGGCGGTCGCACGGAGGGTTGCGCCAGCGAGGTGGCGCGCCACCGCTCGCTCCACCGGAGCATCGACCGGGCACTGCCACCGGCCACCACCTGCCCCAGCGCGATGCCCGCCAACTCCTGGCCGTGCAGGGTGACCAGCGCCCGCAGCTCGGAGTCGCCCAGGTGGCTGCGGTGCTCGTCGAGGGCATCCAACCCGCGGCCACACGCCCGCAGGACACCTCGGCGATCCCCCTCGGCCTGCCGCGCGAGGGCCACCGCTGTCCACCCCGTGGCCTGGACCAGACTCGACGGGCTGCGGCGGAAGCGCGCCGCAGCGCCCAGGTACAGGTCGCCGGCCAATGGATCGTGCTCAGCGGCGAGCCTGCCGGCCAGGAGCAGCGCACCCGGCGTCTCCTCGGCACGCGCGGACGCCAGACGCTCGGCCACCTGTGCGGCCGCGCGGCGCAGGCCCGCACCCCGGGCGCCCCCCTCGTACCGGGCCCGGACGACGGCGAGCTCGGCGCGCAGCACCCACCTGTGCCGGCCCTGCCGACGGAAGGCGTCGCGCGCCGCCCGCGCGGCCTGCATCGCGGTCGGGGCGTCACCGTGGGAGAGGGCCGCGGTCGCGAGCATGAGCTGAATCTCGGCGCGGTGCCGTGGCTGCAGGTCGTGGCCGGCCAGGGCCTCGCGGGCCAGGTCGACCGCGTCGTGGCTCAGGCGGGCGGCCACCAGTGCCGTACAGCGATCCATCACCAGGTCCGAATGCGTCGCACCGAGTGCCTGGTAACGCACCGCGGCCGCGTCGAACAGGGCGAACGCGCGCGGCAGGTCCCCGCGCAGGTAGGCGATGACGCCCCTGTTGTGCAGCGTGTGCACCGCCTCGAGGTCCTGCCCGGCAGCGATGAACAGCTCCTCGGCCCGGCGGACGTCGCGTTCCGCGCGCGCCACTGAGCCCAGCGCGATCTCCACCTCGGCCCGGTTGTTCAGCGTGCGTGCCTCCCAGACCAGATCGCCGGAGCGCTGGATCCCCTGCAGGGCCCGGCGCAGGTCCTCGCGCGCCTCCTCGTGGCGTCCGAGGAAGGACAGCACGTGGGCCCGACGCATCAACACCTTGGCGAGCCCCGTGCCGCCAGCCTCGTGGGAGGCGATATCCAGCTGGCGCAGTCCGGGTGTGGTCGCGCCGCCCATGGCCAGCGCGGCGCCAAGCGTGGCCCGCACGTCAGCCACCCGCTCGGTCCGGCCGGTGCGCCGGGCCGAGCGCAGGGCAGCACGCAGCTGCGGGACGGCCGAAGCCAGGTCGCCGCCATCGCGCAGGACGATCCCGAGCGCCTGGCGAGCGTACGAACTCTCGAGCGGATCGTCGTCGACGGTCAGGATCTCGGCCGCTTGGGACTGGGCCTCACCGGGTCGGGACAACGCGAGCCGCAGGAGCTGCTCCCCATCCTCGGCGGTGTCGTCCTGCACCATCCAGAACCCTTCAACCCACCAGGCGCCTCGGTAGGAGCCTGTTCGAGCGCCCCCCGGGCCTAGGCTAGCGCGCGTCCGTCCGTCGTCGTCCCGATCGAGGCAACCATGGCCAGACCCACCCGACCGGATCGCCCCAAGCCACGTCCCGACCAGGACAAGCCACGACCCGACCACGACCCACTCAGCCCGGACGAGCGCCGTGAGCGCGTGCGCACCCAGGTCAAGGTCGTGGTCGACGCGCTCGGGGGAAAGGGCGCCGTCGCGTGGTCGTGCGCCAAGGGTGACGACCCGGCCGACCTCGACTACCTCTACCGGCCTGCGCACATCCTCGTGCGCGACGACAGCCTCGACCGTGTGCGGCGGGTCCTCGACGGCGGCGAGCCGGCCGACAACCTGATCAGCGGGGTCACCCTCCTGCGCCTGCCGCGGGGGATCGACACGCTCTCGGCGCTGGACCGCGTCGACCGTGAGCTGGGCTCAGGGGTGGCCACCCCGGACCACGTCCTCTACGTGACGGGGTCGGTCAGCGGGTGCTGCCCGGCCACCGAGCCCGAGGAGCCGCCGGGCCGCGACCCCTTGCCCCCGGTCTCGGCAGACCGGTCGGATGGTGAGGGCGTGCTGGTGTCGGTCATCGACACCGGGTGGCACTCACCGGCGGCGGCCAACCCGCTGACGCCGTGGCTGGCCGGGGTGGTCGGCGACGAGGAGACCATCGACCCGGCCGCGATCCACCCCTACGCCGGGCACGGCACCTTCGTGGCCGGGGTCGTGCGCTGCATCGCGCCCAGCGCCGAGGTGCGGGTCGAGGGCTTCCTGCCGAACGGCGGGGCGATCTACGAGTCGGCGATGGTGGTCCAGCTCCACCAGGCGCTGGCTCTGGGCCCGGACATCATCAGCATGTCCGCGGGCACCCACACCCGCAAGAACCAGGCACTGCTCGGGCTGCAGGTCTTCTGGGAGACCAGCCTGCGCCACCTGAAGGGCACCGTGCTCGTGGCCGCCGCCGGCAACGACGGCGACCGCCTGCCGTTCTGGCCCGCGGCGTTCCCGTGGAGTGTCTCCGTGGGCGCCCTTACTGACACCGGTGCGCGGGCGTACTTCTCCAACTTCGGCAGCTGGGTCGATGTCTACGCCCTGGGGGTCGACCTCGTCAACGCCTACCCGACCGGCGTCTTCGTCTGCCACGAGCCCCCGTCGGTCGGGCAGGCGCGCACGTTCAAGGGGATGGCCCAGTGGAGCGGCACGTCGTTCTCGACCCCCACCGTGGCCGGGATCATCGCAGCCCGGATGACCCACACCGGGGAGAGCGCACGGGTGGCCGCGGACGCGGTGCTGCGACACGCCCGCGCAGGGGCCACTCCCGGTGTGGGTGCGTGCCTGCGCCCGGGCCCGCACAACAACGCGTAGGGGGGCCGGGTCCACACTGTGGGGTCTGCCGTCAGCCAGCGCTCCTGCGCCGCCAGTCCGCGATGCTGCCGCCTGGCACGGACGACCACACGAAGCCGGGCTCGTACGGGCAGCGCAACGTCGAGGTGGTCGGGCCCAGGCCTGACGGTCGGTCGACCTCCTCGGGTACTCCCTGGAGGTGTAGGTGACCGACTCCTCGCGGCTGCACTGCGGCCAGCAGTCCGATCGGGCCACTTCGGCGCTGGCTCATGATCCCGCACCTCCTGTGGCCCGCAGGACGTCGGCCATGAAGTCGGCGAACCTGCCCGGCTCGTCGTAGGGCGGGGTGTGGCCCGAGCGCTCGAAGGACACGTAGGCCTTGCTCGGCGCCGACAACGCCTGGAACCACTGCGCGGCCAGGGTCTCCCGGCCGGCTGCCTCGTGGCTTCCCTCCACGATGTAGACCGGTACGTCGAGTCGAGGTACGTCGATGCGGAAGTCGGTGTCGGCCAGTTGGGGGTAGAGCACGTCGAAGGTCTCTGCGATCGCGGCCATGCCGCGCAGCCCCTCGATGAGGGCGTACTCGGCGACGAACAGGCTCGCGGGATACTCCGAGGTCGCGCGATAGTCGGCTCCGTGCTCGAAGTTCATCCACTTCGGATTCGACGAGATCGCGATCGGGTAGTCCAGGGTGTTGTCGTAGGGCGGCGGTCCCAGGGCACGCAGCGCATCCGCGGAACCGGCGTCACCGCGGGCCTCGGCGTCAGCGAGGGACTCGGCGTACATCAGCGTGTCGGTCTCGAACTGGTCGACCATCTGCCCGGTTCCCACGTAGGCGTGGAACAGTTCGGGGGACCGTTGCACCGCCAAGGTGCCGGGCGTGGTGCCCCAGGAACTGCCGACGAGGTAGATCTTCTCCTCGGAGAAGCGCTCGCGCAGGTAGTTGGTGACCGCCAGGGTGTCGGCGACCATCTGGTCCACGGTCAGGGTGGAGACAGGGTCCAGCGCGTCGAAGGACTTGCCGGTCCCGCGCTGGTCCCAGGTGGCGACCACGAAGGACTGCTCGAGGTCGGTGCCCGAGTTGCGGATGCGGCCGATCCCGGTTCCCCCCGGCCCACCTTCGAGGTAGAGCAGCACGGGAGCTTCCCGCGAGACTCCTCGGAGCATGATCGCCTGGTCGTGCCCGCCGATGGGGACCTCGACAAGCTCAGCGATGCTGCCAGCGATCGGCTCTGCGTCAGTCCCCACGATGGGTGCGGTCGAGGCCGGACGCACCAGGCCCAGGAACAACGCCATAACGGCCAGCGTGGCCAGGCCAAGGACTGTTCGCCGGCCACGCTGTCGGTCGGGCTTCGCGCCATCGAGCAGACGGCGGCGGGCCAGGGCGGCGCCATAGCTCGCACCCACCATCATGGGCAGCAGGACGAGCACCGCGTCGACCCCGCGGCCGGCGACCAAGGCCATCACCCCGTAGATGCCGTCGAGCCGGACACCGTCCACCGTCGGGCCGTCCACCCTCACCCGGGCCAACTCGAAGATCACCATGAACGTCGCCGGCGCGAGGATCAGCGCCCACCGCGATCGCAGCCACCAGCCGGTCATGGCGCCGACCAGGACCGCGGCGATCAGCGCGCTGACCGCTTCCGGGGTCGTGACCGGACCCCGCGGAATCAGCCAGCCAGCCACCAGGCCCGCCACGACGGCAGGCGCCGCCGCGGTCAACCAGCGAAAGGCGGGCTTCGCCGGTTCTGCGGTGCTCTGATCAGGAGGCCGGACGGGGACGTCCACGAGCGCCTGTGCGCCAGTGGTCTCGGAGCCCGGAGCGAGGGGACCTCGAGGGATGTCGTGGTGGTTCATGATGTCTCCTGGCGTGGAGGGTGTGCTTCCCTTTCAGGATCGACCGCGCGCGACGATCTGGCATCGGTCCCTGGAGTCAACTTCCGGGCCTTCCCGGGGGGCAAGTCCGGCCATGGCGTCCCTCCGCAGGCGGATGCGAGGAAGTAGCCCCAGGGCTGAGGCATCCGGGGCTGCACAGCCTGCCGCTCCAAGCACGCAACTCATGCAGGCGCCTTCCCAGCGGGCATCCGCTGCGGTCCCGCGCAGCGACCACAGCTGCGCAGCCAGGCCGGTTCACCAGGCTGCGGGTTGCCTCACACCACGAGCCACGGGCTGCTCTGGGTGCGCCCGTCGATCTCGACGGTGAAGCGCCGCGGCCCCCGCCCGATCGCCTCGATCGAGAAGAACCCCGAGGCATCGACCTCGGCGCGGCGAGCGCTGCCATCGGGCAGCAGGACCGACACGACGCAGGCGCCACCGGGCACGACCTGCCCCATCAACCGATCCTGCTCGAGCTCGAGTTCGAGTTCGAGGGTGAACCCCCGGGCCTGGAAGGACACCACACGGGCCAGCGCACCGGGCCCGCGCACCACGGACGCGCTCGCGTGCAGCGAGTCGTGGCCGAGCCCCATGAGCTCCTCGTCGATGGTGCGCCAGGCGAACGCCGCCCGCGCCGCGGCCCGCGCCCGGTCCGTCACCGCCCGTGCCTGCGCCGTGGCCGACTCGAGGTCGGTCATGAGAGCGTCGTCATCTTCCCAGTTCGCCATGGTCAGGGCCTCCTCAGTGCCGAGTGCGTAGCCGCCGCGCCGAATGCGCTCAGGGCCGGGCTCCTGCGCAGGGTCTCCAGGGCGCGGGCCCGCGTGGGCCCGATGCTCCCGACCGGGATCCCGAGCCGTTCGCTGATCTCCCCATATGGCATCGGTGGATCGGCCAGCAGGAGCGTCAGCAACTCGCGGCGCGGCTCCGGCAACTCCACGAGCGCCTCGCGAAGTGCGTGGTGGCGCTCCGCTCGGAGCAGGTCGTCGTCGACCTCGTGATCCACCCCGATGGCATCGAAGGGCGATGGTGCCTGCGGGTCGACGGGGGTCGTGCGCTGGTGCATCCGCAGCCAGCGCAAGCACTCGTTGCGGGTCGTGGTGGCGATCCACCCGGGCAGCGCCTCCGGCTCCCGCAGGGCGTCGAGGTGCTCGACCAGGCTGAGCCACACGGTCTGGTTGACGTCCTCGGCATCAGCCCCGCGCAGCCGATGGCGCGCGATCAGCGCCGACACCAGCGGCAGGTACCGATCGACCAGCGTGTCCCACGCCCGGCTGTCGCCCGAGCGCGCGCCGTCGACCAGCGCGGTGACCGATTCCCGTTCGCCCATCAGGGCCTCCTGGCGGTCAAAGGGTTCGGTTCGGGGTCGAGACGGACGTGCGCGCCCCCAGTATGCAGACAGCGACGGGGTCCCCGAAATACCTGCGGTCCAGAGGTATCTGCGGCCGGGGGGGTGCAGGGCGGCGGCTGCGCCCTGCCCACGGTGCCGGTGCAGCACGGGTCGACCGCCGACCGGCGGGGGCGTCAGGTCGAGGGGGCTGGAGTCGCGCCGATGAGCACCTCGTCCTGGCCCACCTCGATCAATGGGGTGCCGCAGACCACCACGTCGGCCCGCTCCCATGGCCGGTCGGCGGCGAAGAGGGCCCGCTCGCCAGCTTCCCAGTCATCCCAGAACCGCTGGGCCTCGGTCGGATCGGCCCGCTCGGTGCGCATGTCGCGGGCAATGCCCCGAGCCTCGGCCACGGGCCAGTCGGACTGCACCCAGACCGCGGCGGACAGGTACGGAGCCAAGGAGCGGCGGCTGGAGCCGACACCCTCGAGCAGCACGATCGAGCAGTCGGGCGAGATCGTGATCGCACCCTCCCGGCCCCGCGCCTCCCACGCCGGCGGGCGAAAACCCACCGCGTCGCCGGCCAGGTAGGGTTCCAGCACCCCGTCGATCAACAGGACGTCCCAGTCGAAGAAGTCATGCCACCAGGCCACGTCGTCGGTGTGCACCACCTCCGCGCCGAGCGCCGCTGCCAGCCGGGCGGCCAACGTCGACTTGCCTCCCGCGGAACGACCATCGATCGCGACGACGGCCCGCGCCTGACCCACGCACCGAGCCCGCAGGTCGGCCAGCAGCTCGGGGAGGGGGACGGCCTGCCACGGCCCGGCCTCGGGCTCGACCGGATGGGTTCTCAAGGGCATGGATGGTCCGTTCTGTGGGGACGGTGCAGTTCCATGAGGCCGGCGGGGACGCGGGCGCTCAGGATAGCCCCGGCTCGGCCCCGAGGGCAGGCGCGGACTGCGCGTCCGGCTTGCTACCTTCTGCCATGACATCACGCCAGCACGAGGTGGGGCTCCCAGGATCGCGATCCCCATCCGTGCGACCGGCGGTGGCGCGGGCCTGGGGCTGGCTGCGCCTCGGTGTCGCCGCGTTGATCCTCGCCGCCGTGGCCGCCACGGTGGCCGACGCGGCAGGCCGCACGTCGATCAACCCGTTCAACCTGTTCGGCTATCACGATCCAGTCCAACCTCCTGCTGGCCGCGGTGCTCGTGCTCCTCGGCGCCCGGGGCGTGGCTGGTCACGCGCGGGTGCAATGGGCAGAAGCGGCTCGTGCCGCGTGCGTCACCTATATCGTGCTCGTGGGGGTGGTCTACGCCGTTCTGCTGGCGCCCTTGGGCGCTGCCGGCGGGGTCCCCGTACGGTGGGCGAACCTCGTTCTGCACGTGGTCACGCCCCTGTACGCGGTCATCGACTGGCTCCTGGCACCGGGGGGGAGGAGGCTGCCCCTGCGGACCGTGGGTGTCATCCTCGTGTACCCGGTGCTGTGGCTGGTCGTCGTGCTCATCCGTGGCGCTACCGACGGATGGGTTCCCTACCCGTTCCTGGACCCGACCGACGGCTACGGCCGCGTTGCGATCACCGTCACCGGCATCACGCTCATGGTGCTGATGACTGCCTGGATCGTCGTCCTGTCCTCGCGACGCGTCACCCGGCGAGCCGATCCACCCGGGTCGTGATCGCCACAGTCCAGTCTCAGGCCTGCGCGCAGGGTGTCCTGGTGAGCGACCTCGGTGCTGAGGATGTCCCCGAGCTCGTGCAATGTGGGCGAGTCCTCGTGGAGCACGTGCGACCGAGCCTGCACGAGCTGTTCCGGGAACCCAGCCCATCGGCCCGGTGATCCTGCGGCAACCGGCGTGGCCGCGCTCCGAACGCCCGAGGCCCGGAGGTGGTGGGCAACCCGCACCCGTCCGCGGGAACTCGTCGCTGGGACTCGTATCAGCGGGCCCGGTCCACGCTCTGCAGGGGTGCCCGACCCGAAGCGGGGGCACCAGCCGCCGCCAGAAGCCCAAGGAGCACCCACCATGCGACGCTTACCGCTCACCACCGCCGTCGGGACAGCCGTCGGCGCGCTCGTCGTCTCCACGGTCGCGGCCGTGGGGCCGTCCACGGCAGTCGACACCCAGCCCACCGGCGAGGCCGAGATCTACAAGGTCCTCGCGGAGGGGATGACGATCGAGCAGGCCGAGGGCCTGGCCAAGGACGCCGGCGTCGGCCCGGCACTGCGGCCCGACGGCTCGTTCTCGTTCGTCGACCAGAAGCGTTTCGCGACGGTCCCCAGCAAGCGCGTCACCAAGAAGGCCAAGCGCCTCGGGCGCGACGAGCACGAGCGGCGCACCGTGGCGCAGGCCGTCGACGTCGCCGCGTTGGGGAAGATGGAGGTCCTCGACCCGAGGAAGGCCATCGAGCGCGCGCAGTCCCTGCTGGGAAGGGTCGCCGGGTTCGAGGTCCGGCCCCGGGTGGACCACACCACGGTCGAGATCTCCGACCGCCGCGGGAAGCTGCGCTCCAGCACGCCGATCGACACCACGGTGACCTACGAGTTCCGGCTCGGCGGGCTGCCCGTGGTCGGTCCGGGCGCCAAGCAGCGCATCGCCTTCGCCGCCGACGGTGCTGTGGTGCAGCTCTCGCGCGCCGTGCGCTCCGTCGAGGCGGCCGGCAGCGTCGCGATCATCAGCCCCGACGAGGCGCTCGAGCGGTGTGGCGTCATGTACGGGCCCGAGGTGAAGCAGGGCACGCCGACACTGGCGTACTACGCGCCGCCCCTCGCCGCCGAGAAGGCCACCGGTCAGGGGGCCGCCGAACTCCTGCTGCCCCACTACGTGTGCGCACCGTCCAGCCAGCTCGGCGAGAGCGGGCCGGCCAAGGGCGAGGCCGGGCTGACCGGCCGCCTGGTCCCGGCAGCGCCCGATCTGGCTCCGACCGCGCACCTGAACGCCTCCCGTGACGGCAGCCAGGTCAAGGCCGCGGTGGACATCTCCGGCGGCCAGGCCCCATTCAAGGTGCAATGGTCCTCGTCGAGCACGCTGCTCGAGGCCAGGAGCACGTCCGAGGTCGGGTACGTGGTGCGTTCCCGGACCAAGCGTGGCGGCTCCCCGGAGACCCTGACGACCACGGTGACCGACGCCAACGGCATCGTCTCCTCCGCGTCGGTGGCACTGCCCGGCTCCGGCCAGGCCTCGGCCACCGGCATCGGGGGAGCGGGCGGCGCCTTCGATGTCGGCATCGAGCAGACCGTCGACGAGTGGCAGTGCGCCCAGGACAGCGCCAACGGCTTCGGCGACGTGATGCGCGCCAAGGGTCAGTCGGTCGAGTTCGACTGGCGCGGGGCGAGCGCCTTCGAGAAGGACTTCAAGGACACCTCGTTCGGTGGATGGGACGCACGGTCGGCCACCCGCTACGTCGACGAGATCGACGCCCAGTGGTACACCGGCCACGGCTGGTCCGGCGGATTCACCTTCAAGGGCAACGTCGACGACACGAGCATCACCCCCGCGGACGCCCGCTGGGGCGACCGGGACCTCGAGTGGATGCAGCTGGAGTCCTGCCAGGTGCTGCGCGACACGAACGGCAGCGCGGACTACTTCGCACGTTGGGCACCGGCCTTCACCGGCCTGCACCTGCTCAACGGCTTCGACACCAACGCCTACTGCGTCGGCGGCGGCACCGGTCGGCGGTTCGCCGAGTACCTGTTCCCGGTGAACTTCCTGTGGTGGGAGCTCCGCCCAGCGCTGACCGTGCAGCAGGCGTGGGCCAGCATGGCCAACGACCTGGAGCCGGCCGGCGTCCGCTGGCGCAGCATCAGCCCCATGCAGGGGTCGGTCAGCAACCTCTCCGACAAGTTCTGGGGCCAAGGCTCGGTCGGCCCGGACATCCGCCCGGCCCAGCGCACCGGCTTCATCTCAATCAGCGGCGTCAGCTGAGCCGTTCGCACCGCCAAGGCAGGGACCCCACCGCACCCCGGTGGGGTCCCTCCCGCGTCCGGCGAGACCACCCGAGCCCTGTCACCCGCGAGCCCAGCGGACTCGCACGTCGACGCACGCTGTAGCCACGCTCCGGCTCGCGCTATCGGACTGGTCCGCAGGCCGATCTCAGGGGCCGGTCCGCTGGAGTGCGCCGCCGCACGACCCATTCGACGAGCGCGAGTTGGACGCCGGCCTGCAGCAGCGTGAGGGCAGCCAGCGCGGCCGGGCCGAGGTCCGTGAGGTCCCGGACGAACGGGGCCCCGAACGGCAGGACGTCGCCCGGGTTGCCGACGAGCAGGACTGCGTAGGTGTTGTTGGCCCAGTGGATCCCGAAAGGAAGCCACAGTGACCCGGATCGCCACGCGGCCCATCCCAGGGTGGCGCCCATCAGCAGGTAGGGGATCAGCTGGAGCGGGTTTCTGCCGTAGCGGTCCAGGTTGCCCCAGTGGATCCCGGCGAACAGCAGGCT
Source organism: Candidatus Nanopelagicales bacterium (assembly GCA_049688395.1). Classification (GTDB taxonomy): domain Bacteria; phylum Actinomycetota; class Actinomycetes; order S36-B12; family CAIYMF01; genus Prado023. Next base: position 21,688 of record JBAVKQ010000176.1, on the reverse strand, counting down.
CGGGGCGCCCACCACGAGCAGCGGCTTGCTGGTGAGTCGGCGGACCGCCTGGGTCAGGTAGCCGCGGAACATCAACTCCTCGAACCCGACCTGGACCGCGAACCCGACCACGGCGATGACCGCCACCGACCACCACCGGCCCCAGTCCATGCCGACGTAGCGCAGCGGATGCCCCACTGTGGCCAGTGCGTCGGCCAGGAGCAGGCTGATCAGGGCGATCCCGATCCCGCTGCCGACGTCGCGGACCGGCCCCGGCCACTGGGCCACCCCCACGCTCCACGCCGGCCGTCGGTGCACGCAGCGCACCACCAGGGGGACGGCCAGGGCGCCGAGCGCGAAGGTCCCCGTCAGGTAGGCCAACGAGGGCCCGGGCCGGGCGTCCTCGTCGAGTCCGGTCGCGGCGGCCAGGACCTGCACGAGCACAGTCCCGACGGACCACGCCAGCACGACCACCATGGTGCCGGCGAGGTACCGCCAGACCGAGGACCGGCCGCGACCAGCCCACTGCAGGTAGTGCCCAGAGCTCGGCTCAGGCAGGTGCCCCATGGTTGTTCCCCCGTTCGCGTTGCACGGATTCTAGGTCCGGCCAGGTGCGCGGAGCCGGCGCCATCCACAGCCGGGCGGACTCGGACTCGGTCCGGCCACCCGCGCGACACTCAATCGTCGACCTCGTCGGGTCGAGCCCCAGCAGGCTGCGCGAGGCGCCGTGGGGCCCCGCGCCGGCAGTCAGGGTGTGTGTGCGCGGGAGCCCGCGCGGCTGAGCCGACCGGCCAGGTCGAGCCACTCGCGGCGGATCCCCGCCACCGCGAACCGGTCGCCGACACCTTCGGGTGCCAAAGCCAGGGCGCCCATCCGGTCCACCGTCGAGCGCGAGCCCAGCAGGCCGACGAGGGCATCGGACATTGCGGCCCGGTTCCGGTCGTCGATGAGGAACCCGTCGACGCCGTCGCGGATCACCTCCGCCGGTCCGTAGCGCACGTCGAAGGCGACCACCGGGGTGCCCACGGCCAGGGACTCCATGACCGCCAGCGGCTGGGCCTCCCGCTTGGACGTGGACACCGTGCACCAGGCCCGGGCCATCTGGGCCAGCGGGGTCTCGGTGAAGCCCGCCATGGTGATGCTCCCCGACGCGGGACTGGCCTGCGCCAGCGCGGTCAGGCGTGCCTCGTCGGGCCCGCTGCCCCAGATCTCCAGGCGCGCCTCGGGGATCGCTCGGCGCAACTGCGCCCAGAGCTCGATCAGGGCGTCGAGGCGCTTGTTGGGGTCCAGCCGGGTCACGACCGAGCACAGCGGCACCTCCGATCGCGGCGGCAGCAGGCTCCGGTCGACCGGGGGGCTGGGCTGGCCGATCACCGCGATCCGCTCAGCCAGGTCCGGGTAGCGCGTGCTCAGGTCCGCCGCCTGACGATGGGTCAGCACCACGAGCCGATCGACGTCGGCGCGGATGTCCTCGATGCGCTCAGCGAACCGCGGGGTCAGTGCGCCGGTGCCGGGGTCGACGTCGTAGCCGAGGTGGTTCAGGTGCATCGTCATCACGATGTGGGCGTCGAACCGCGGGACGCCCCAGCGGGCCCGGTCCCCCTGGACCTGGGCGTGCCCGGCCCGCGGGCCGCCGTTGTAGCGGTGCCTGGCGCGGGCGACCACCGGTAGCGTGGTGGGGGAGTCGACGAACAGCAGCGGGGCGCTGCGCCCGGTGGCCCAGCCATGCAGCCATCTGCTCAGGCGCACCGATCCGTGGCGGGCAGTGGCCAACTCGTCGGGGGGCGTACTGGCCCACAGCCACCGTGCCTGCACCTCGGGCAGCGGACGGTCCCCGCAGAGACGGTCGAAAGCGGTCCGCCACCCACCGACGGCCTCATCGGCCACCTTCGAGGTGAACACCACCTTGACCGTCCAGCCGGCGCCGACCAGCAGTCGCACCTTCGCCAGCCAGGCGCGCGTCATCCCGCCGGGCTGCGCCTGGATCCGTGCGAAGTGGAACACTGCCAGTCCTGGGTCCGCGGACTCGATGGTCGCCTGTGTCACTGCCCACCCACGTACGTCGTCATCGGAGCACCTCTCTCTGCCGGCGGGTATGCCGCGATCGTGCGCGGCAGACCACGTTGGCCACCAGTGTGCCGGTCAGACGCCAAGAGAATGCTGAGAGCCGCGCCCGCCGGCCCTTCGCAGGGTGCGGGCCTCGGCGCTCCCGGAGCAGGCCGGCCATGAGGCCTATGCTGCCCGCCATGAGCAGCGCGGCTGCGGCCACCGGGTTCTGGAGCCGGCGCGGAGTACGCGCCCGGTCGGTGACCGCTGCGGTGGTGGTCGTGGCCGTCGCGCTCCTGGTCGGCGGCACGGTGCTGCTGCTGGTGCTGAACGTGGCGCTGACCAGCGGGGTGCGCGGCAGTGTCGAACAGCGCGTCCTGGACGTCGTGGCGTTGATCTCCGACGACGACATCGAGGAGGCCGAGAGCACGGTGGACGCCTCGCCGGTCGAGGGCATCGTGGTGCAGATCGTCGCCGCCGACGGGACGGTGGCACTGGCCTCGTCGGCCATCGCGGATCAGCCCGCGATCGACACCGGGATGCCGGCGTCGGCCGAGGTCCGCACGGTGCGCATGGACCTGCAGTTCGAGGCTGACCCGGCCCTGGTGGCCTGGGCCGCAGCCGCGACCGACGACGGGATGGTCACCGTGGCGGCAGCCCAGTCCCTGGCCGCGGTCCAGCGGGTGATCGGGCTGGTGCTGGTGCTGTTGGCCGTCGGCTCGCCGCTGCTGCTGATCGCGGTCGGGGTGATCACCTGGGTCGCGGTGGGGCGCTCCCTGCGCAGCGTCGACCGGATCCGGGCCGGGGTCGAGACCATCGACTCCCACGACCTCGCGGTCCGGGTGCCGGTGCCTGCGGCCAGTGACGAGATCGCCCGGTTGGCCGTCACGATGAACCACATGCTCGACCGGCTGCAGGCCTCGTCGGCGGCCCAGCGCCGCTTCGTCGCCGACGCCAGCCACGAGTTGAAGAGCCCCCTGGCCTCGATTGGCCCGGGGCGTGGGTGGGCACGAGGCGTGGGCCGAGGCCGTGCCGGTGCTCGGCGACGAGGTCGAGCGGATGACCCGGCTGGTGGGGGACCTGCTCCTGCTGGCCGCGGCCGATGAGGGGCCTTGAAACTGCGGGTGGTCGACGTCGATCTCGACGATCTGGTGGCAGACGAGGCGCGTCGGCTGCGGGCGCAGACCTCGCTGAGGGTGACCACCCGGATCGAGGCGGTGCGAGTCCTCGGTGATCCCGACCGGATCGCCCGGGCGCTGCGCAACCTCGTGGACAACGCCGCCCGATTCGCCGGAGCGCAGGTCCGGCTCGGGGTCGCACGGGCGCAGGGTTGCGCGGTCGTGCTCGTCGAGGACGACGGCCCCGGCATCCGGGCGGCGGACCGCGAGGCCGTCCTGCGCAGGTTCGTCCGCCTCGACGAGCACCGGGCCCGCAATCAGGGCGGCGCCGGGTTGGGCTTGGCGATCGCCGACGAGATCCTCGCCCTGCACGGCGGAGCGTGCGTGGTGGGCGACAGCGACTTGGGCGGCGCTCAGGTGTCCTTGCGGTTGCCGCTGGCGCCGGTGGTCACCGTCACCGGATCCAGGCGATAGCCGAACCCGCGCACCGTCACCAGCGAGGCCACCTCGAAGGGCGCGTCGATCTTCCTGCGCAGGTAGCCGACATACACCTCGACCACGTTCAGGGGGCCGTCGAAGTTGGTGTCCCACACGCGGTCGATCAGCTCGCTCTTGGTCGCGACCTCCCCCGGATGGCGCATGAGGTACTCCAGCAGCGCGAACTCGCGCGGCGTCAACGCGATCGGGGTGGCGGCGCGGGTCACCGAGCGGGTGGTCGGGTCCAGCCGCAGGTCGCCGACCTCCAACACGGTCGGACGCTCGACGACGATCCAACGCAGCAGCGCCCTGATACGGGCGACCAGGACCACGAAGCTGAACGGCTTGGTCAGGTAGTCATCGGCCCCGAGGTCCAGCGCGTCGGCCTGGTCGTACTCGCCGTCCTTGGCGGTCAGCATCAGGATCGGGGTCCACACTCCACGCTGGCGCAGTCGCTCCACCACCGTGTAGCCGGACAGCGAGGGCAGCATCAGGTCCAGCAGGACCAGGTCGTAGGCCCGCTCCGTGGCGGCCCAGAGTGCTTCCTGTCCGTCGTGGACCACGTCCACGAGGAACCCCTCGGCGATCAGGCCGCGCTGGATCGAGGCAGCGAGGTTGACCTCGTCGTCGACGACCAGGATGCGCATGGTGCAGCCCTCCAGAGGCCCACCGTAGTGGGGAGGCGCTGCCGTGCGAGGTGCGGCACGGTGCGACATCGCCGTGACCGTGCGCAATCAGAATGCCACCGCCGGAGGGGCCCGGCGGTGGCATTCTGGTTGCGCGTTGAGCAAGCGATCAGTCGTCGCGCTCCTGGGAGATGATCGCGCCGGTGTCGGCGTTGACGTAGACCTCGATCAGGCCCGAGGCGTCGCGGACCAGGACGTACCACGCCTTCGTGCCCTGCTCGGTCTCGAGGTCGAACTCGAGCACCTCGCTGCCGGGCACGGCCTGCACTGCGGCGGCGATGCCCTCCTGGGCGCTCAACGCAGGCAGGGTCCCGCTGGCCTCGCTCGACAGGCTGGTCGGCCGCTCGCGGACGACGGCACCGGTGTCAACGTTCAGGTACAGCTCGGTGCCGGCCCCGTCGGTGCCGCGGACCTCGACGGACCAGACCTGCTGCCCGGCCTCGTCGGTGCGGTCACCGGCGACCACGGCCCCGCCGGGCACCTTGGACAGAGCGGCGTCGATCGCGGTGTCCGCGGTCAGGGGCAGACCCACCGAGGCATCCGGGGCCGGTGAGCCGCTGGGCGCCGCGCTGGCCGGCACGCTGGCCTCGGGGGTGGCGGTGACGGTCACCGTCACCGGTGCGGTCGGCTCGGAGTCGCTCGTGCAGCCGGCAAGCGCGCCGGACGCGGCGAGCAGGCCTCCGACCAGGATGATGGTGGAAGTGGGTCGCTTCATGGGTGGCCCTTTCGGTCTTCGGGTCGATGAGCACGTGGCGCAGGTCTTGTCGGCCACGGGTCTGCCCAAGGATAGGGCGTCCCTGCTGAGAAGCGGCTGAGAGCGAGCCCGGCGCGCCCCGTTGCGTCATCGATCCGGCAGTCAGGGTGCTGGCTCGACGACCCCGGGCCGTCCAGTCCTCCGCCCGGTCATCGTGCCCGCAGCTGCGCGAGGTCCTCGGTGAGCTGGTCGCGGAAGTCCGGGTGCGCGATCCCGATCAGCGCCCGAGCCCGTTCGCGGGCCGACCTGCCGCGCAGCTGGGCGACTCCGTACTCGGTGACCACGTAGTCCACGTCGTTCTTGCCGGTGGTGACCTGCGTCCCGGGGGTCAAGGTCGCCACGATCCGCGACACCGTGCCCTTGCGCGCCGTCGAGGGCACGACCATGATCGCCTTGCCGCCCCGCGACCGGTTTGCTGCGCGCACGAAGTCGACCTGCCCGCCGGTCCCCGAGTAGGGGCGGTGCCCGAGCGTCTCCGAGCCGCACTGGCCGATCAGGTCCACCTGCATCGTGCCGTTGATCGAGTGCAGGGCGTCGTTCTGGCCAGCGAGGTAGGGGTCGTTGGTCACGTCCACCGGGTGGATCTCGAGGGCGGGGTTGCGGTCCATGTACTCGTACAGGTGCCGTGAGCCGAGCGCGAAGGTGGCCATCATCTTGCCCGGGCGCAGGTTCTTGCGGGCGTTCGTGATGACCCCGGACTCGAGCAGGGACAGGATCCCGTCGCCGAACATCTCGGTGTGCACGCCGAGGTCGTTCTTCTCCCCGAGCTGCTGCACCACGGCATCCGGGATCGCACCGATGCCGATCTGCAGCGTGGCTCCATCGGGGATGAGGTCGGCCACGAACCGCCCGATGCCCAGCTCGACCGGCCCGAGCGGGGGGTGCGGAAGCTCGACGATCGGGTCCGAGGTCTCGACCACGGCCGAGACCCGCGACACGTGCACATGGCAGTCGCCGAAGCAGAACGGCACCCCCGGATTGACCTCGAGGACGACCGTGCGGGCTTGCTCGATGGCGGCCATCGTGTAGTCGGCCGACAGCCCGAGCGAGAAGTAGCCGTGCTCGTCCATGGGCGAAGCCCGGGCGAAGACCACGTCGCAGGGCAGCAATCCGCGGCGCAGCAGCAGCGGGATCTCGGAGAAGTGCGCCGGATGGACGTCCACCCATCCGGCCGCAGCGCCGGCCCGGCTGGTCCCGCCGAGGAAAGAGGTGCCGTGCCGGACATGCTCGGTGGTGTCCGGGTCGAGGTAGTCGGCTTTGACCAGGGGGAGCAGCGAGAACACCGTGACGCCGCGCAGCTCGCGCCGCCGCGCGGACAGGGCGTGCAGCAGCGCGGGCGCCTCCCCCGCGCCGATCGGCAGCACGATCGTCTGGCCATCGCCGACCAGGGCCACCGCATCCGCGGCGTCCATCCGCTTGCTCGCATAGGTTGCTTGCGCCGACATTGCCATACCGTACGACCTCGGCCCGTGGTTTGGCCGCGCACGCGGACCCGGTCGCGGCAATATCCTGAGCCCGTGCCCAACCACGACGCGACTCGTGCCCGGATCGTCACCGCTGCCCGCGAGCTCTATGCCGGCCAGGGGTTCGGGGCCACGACCGAGTCGATGGTGGCTCGCCGAGCCGGTGTCTCGGGCCGCACCCTGCGCCGGCTCGTAGGCGGCCCCCGCGAGCTGCTGGTCGCCGTGCTGGCCGAGCCCCGGGAGTCGGAGGTCGCGGACCTCGTCGGCCAGGCTGCCGAGGACCCGGAACGCACGCCACCGCTCTCGGCGCTCATCGAAGGCGCGCATCGGTTGTTCGCCTCCCCCGAGCACAGCTGGGATCCGCTGGAGCTGGAGGTGCTGGCCCGCGCCCACCAGGACGCCGACCTGCGCGGCCTCGCCGCTGAACGGATCGCGCAGCGCAGCGCCAACGTGGCCTCGGTGTCCGCGTCCTCGCGGGCTGCCGGGGGAGTCGACTCCGACCTGTCCGACAACTCCGTGGTCCACCTGTCGATGGCCCTGTCGATCGGTCTGGCGATGCTCGACCCGGTGGCCACGCACCGGCCCACGCCGCTGGAGTGGGACGCCATGATCGCCCGGATCGGTTCCGCGGTGGCCCCCGAGGAGATGCTCCTGGCGCCCGAGTACGAGGTGAGCCGGCGCTGGCGAGTCCGGGTGGACATCCCGGATCGGCCCGGCGGCATGGTCCGGATGATCCGTGCGCTGAGCGCCCTGCACGTCTACACCGTCGAACTGGTCGCGGTCGGCACCGAGGATGGGATGCGCACGATCGACATGTTGCTGATCGCCCCCATGCACGTCTCCGACGAGGTGATCCTGGCCGCGGCGAGCTCCGCCGGGGAGCGCGCCCACATCACCACCGGGTCACCCAACTCCCACCGCGACCTGCCGACCCGGATGCTGGATGCGGCGACCTACCTGATCAAGAATCCTGATGCGGCTCCCACGGTGGCCGCCGGCGTCGTCGAGGCCGACCAGGTCGAGGTCATCGATGCCACTGCCGGGGTCGACGACGGTGCCCGCGTGCTCCGCCTGCAGTGGACGACCGACCGGCACGTGCTGCTGCGGCGGGACTGGGCGCCGTTCGCCGGAGCCGAGCAGGCCCGAGCCTCGGCGCTGCTGCGCCTGGCCGCGGCGATCGCCCGCCGGACCGGCGATGACGATGTGGCCGGCTGGATCGACCCGGTCAAGGACGGCACGGTGTGGATCCGCCTGGCCCGTCCCGACGACGCCGACGGGGTGGCGAACATGCACGACCGGTGCTCGGAGCGCAGTCGGATGCAGCGGTACTTCTCGCTGACCAACTGGCGCGAGATCCAGCTGCGGCGGCTGGCCGGCGGGCATCGGGGCGCCTCCTTGGTGGCCATGAGTCGTTCCGGGGAGATCGTGGCGCTGGGCAACGTCTTCCCCGAGGCCGACAGCGATGGGCGGACCGGGGAGGTCGCGCTGATCGTCGCCGATGCCAGCCAGGGCACCGGCGTGGGCACCGCGCTGCTGGCTCGGCTCCTGCAGACCGCCACCCGGATCGGGTTCAGCCACGTGGTGGCCCACGTGCTGGCCGACAACGTGGGGATGAAGCACCTGCTCGACGAGACCGGACTGACCTGGACGACGAAGGTGGCCGACGGTGTGGCCAGCATGGCCGCACCGCTGTCGGTCCTCGCTCCGGCGTGATGGTCCCCCGCGCGCGGCGCGCTGACGCGCCCGGCGACCAACCCCGCACAAGCCCGCGCCGCGGTTGGCCGATGCCCCCGTGGGAGCCGTATGGTGAGGTCATGTCGAACTCGAGGGACACGCATGGCGGCCGCACCCCGCGGCCCGATCTGGCGTTCCCCAGTGCCCCGCACCGTCGATCGGTGCACGGGCACCCTCGCTGAACGACACCCACGTCGTCGAGCCGGTGCCACCCAGGTGGTACCGGCTCTGTCGCATCCAAGGAGGATCGAATGGCTACCCCGAGCGCAGCGCTGAGCGAGCAGGATTCCACTGAGCTGCGCGCGGCGCTGGCCAGACTGCGCGAGGAGAACCAGGAGGACCAACGCCGCTCGCGCGAGACCCTGGATGACCTGGGCCGCAACGGGCTGCTGGTCGACCCGTCCATGCGCGAGGTCAGCACCAGCGCGGAGTACCTGCTCGAGGACGCGACCTCGATCCTCGACAAGATCGACGTGGCCCTGGCCGCGATGGACTCCGGCAGCTATGGCAACTGCACCTCCTGCGGGAAGCCGATCCCCCTGGGCCGACTGCGCCTGCGCCCCTACGAGCCCACGTGCGTCGCCTGCGCCAAGTAGCGGCGACGCGCTCTGGTGGCGCGCTGGGTCACACGGTGGCGACCCGGTCATAGAGCAGGCCGCGTCGCACCAGGAACTTCTCGCCCTCGACGGCCAGCGGCACCACCAGAGCCAGGCCGAAGCAAAGCGCCAGCTGCCCCGCGCTCAGCGCCTCGGTGCCGAAGATCGCCTGCAGCCCGGGGAAATAGACCACGGCAAGTTGCAGCGCGATCGTGAGCAGCACCGCACCGAGCAGGGCGGGGTTGGCGAAGAACCGGCTGCCGAACAGGGGATGGGTCTCGGAGCGGACGGCCAGCGAGTGGCCGAGCTGGGCCAGCACCAGGGTGGTGAACACCACGGTCTGCCAGTTGCCCGCGCCGCTGTTGTGGGTCAGGGCCAGCCCCGTCAACGACACCCCGCCGATCAGCAGCCCCACCCAGCCGATGTGCCAGGTGACGCCATGGGCGAAGACACTCTCCTCAGGGGGTCGCGGCGGTCGCTTCATCACCTCGGGCTCCGCCGGCTCGCGGGCCAGCGCCAGGCCGGGCAGGCCGTCGGTGACCAGGTTGATCCACAGGATCTGCAGCGGCAGCAGCGGTAGCCCGAAGCCCAGGAATGGGGCCAGGAACATCACCCAGATCTCGCCGGCGTTGCTGGTCAACGTGTACTTCACGAACCGGCGGATGTTGTCATAGATCCGTCGGCCCTCGCGGACCGCGGACACGATGGTGGCGAAGTTGTCGTCGAGCAGCACCATCGCCGACGCGCCGCGGGCCACATCCGTCCCGCCGAGTCCCATCGCCACCCCGATGTCGGCCTGGCGCAGCGCGGGGGCGTCGTTGACCCCGTCCCCGGTCATCGCCGCGACCTGGCCCCGGCCCTGCAGCGCCGCGACGATCCGGATCTTCTGGGCCGGGTCGACGCGGGCGTAGACCCGGGCGTCGAGCACCCGCGCGGCCAACTCGTCGTCGTCGAGTTCGGCCAGGTCGCGCCCGGTGAGCACATCGGTGCTGTCGTGGTGGGCCTCGGCGACGCCGACCCGCTCGGCGATCGCGTGTGCCGTGTCGGGGTGGTCCCCGGTGATCATCACCGGGACGATGCCGGCGGTCCGGCACTCGGCGACCGCTGCGGCAGCCTCCGCGCGCGGCGGGTCCAGCAGGCCGACCAGGCCCAGCAGCGTCATGTCGGTCTCGGCATCGGCGAGGTCCGCGGGCACCTCGGCCAGGTCCCGGCGGGCCGCAGCCAGCACGCGCAAGCCGGACCCGGCCATCCGCTTGGCCTGCTGGTGGGCCGCCGCGAGCTGTGCGTCGTCCAGCGCGCAGTGCGCCAGCAACGCCTCCGGCGCGCCCTTGGCGTAGGCGACGAAGTCGGCGTCGGCGGGATCGTGGACGGTGAGCATCCGGCGACGCTGGGCGTCGAACGGGATCTCGGCGACCCGCTCGGGGGTGGCCGGCAGGCCGCCGGCCGAACCCACGTCGCTCTCGCGTGCGAACACCACCAGGGCCACCTCGGTGGGGTCGCCCTGCTCGGCACCGTCGTCGGTCACCTCGGCGTCGTTGCAGGCCGCGACGGCGTGGACGAGCGTGGCCTCGTCGCCGGTCGGGGTCCAGACCTCGTCGACGGTCATCCGGTTCTGAGTCAGGGTGCCGGTCTTGTCCGAGCAGATGTAGGTCACCGAGCCCAGCGTCTCGACGGCCGGCAGCCGCCGGACCAGGGCGTGCTGGCCGACCATCGTCGAAGCGCCGAGGGCCAACGAGATCGTGACCACGGCAGGCAGCGCCTCGGGGACCGCTGCCACGGCGAGGCTGACAGCGACCAGCAGCATGTCCAGCGGGTCCTCGCCGCGCACCAGTCCGGAGGCGAACACCACCGCGCAGATGACGACCACGGCCAGGGCGAGCCGGCTCGACAGGTGCGCCAGGCGCTTCTGCAGGGGCGTCTTGACGTCCTGGACGCCGGCGAGCAGGTTCGCGACCTGCCCGAGCTGGGTCCGCGGGCCGGTCGCCACGACGATGCCCACGCCGCGCCCGGTCGTCACCTCGGTGCCCCGGAACGCCAGGCAGGCGCGATCGCCCAGCGGCAGCTCGGGGTCCGCCAGGGCATCGGTGGACTTGTCCACAGGGATCGACTCGCCGGTCAGCGCCGCCTCGGCCACCTGTAGCCGGGCTGCGTCGGTCAGCCGCAGGTCGGCCGGCACCAGCCCGCCGGCCTCCAGCGCCACCAGGTCGCCGAGCACGACGTCCTGGCTGGGGATCAGCAGTGCGGCGTCATCGCGGATGACCCGGGCCTGCGGCGAGGCCATCGCCCGCAGCGCCTCGATCGCCTGCTCCGCGCGATAGCCCTGGAACACGCCGATGCTCGCATTGAGCACGATGATCACCAGGATCGCGATGGTGTCGATCACGTCCCCGACCACCCCGGAGACCGCCGCAGCGGCCAGCAGGAGCAGGATCATCACGTCCGTGAACTGCTCGACCAGCAGGTCCCACACCCCTCGACCGCCCTGCTCGGGCAGCTCGTTGGGACCGTCGCGGGTCAGGCGCCGGTCAGCCTCGGCCCGGGTCAGTCCAGCGTCCGGGTCGGTCTCCAGGTGCTCGGCGACCTCGGTCGCGGTGGCGGTGTGCCAGATCAGCGCGACCTGGCCGACGTCGGCTGCCTCGGTGTGGGCCATCGGCTCCAGTCTGCCGCGTCGCCTGGCCAGACGCGAGGGCCGCTTGGGGCGGCGGGGTGTGACATGTCACCGAGAACACGCGGGAGCCCCGATGAGCAGCCAGCCGAGCAGCGTCGGCCCCTCAGGTCGAATCGCTCACGACATGGCGGTCATCGCATTCGGGTGACCCGACGGCCAGATGCGTGGACTCAGTGGCTGCGCAGGGTGGGGAACCAGCCGGCCGCCGGGCGAGCCTTCTCGCTGCGGGCGTCGGAGGAGTCCGTGCCCAGCCAGGGGGCCAGGGCGCAGATGAGCAGGAGCGCCAGGAGCAGGACCACGATCACGTCAATCACCTTCGATGTGTCACTCATTGAAATGCCTCGTTACTCACTGTACGCGGTTGATTGTCGCGTGTCTAGCGATGGTTGCTGAAGGACTGTTCAGCGGCCCTTTAGTATTAGTCCATGCTGAGTTCGCGTCTGCTGGCCACCCACCGCTCCGTCGTCGACGAGGGTTCGCTGACCGGAGCCGCGGCCCTCCTGGGCTACACCGTCTCTGCAGTCAGCCAGCAGTTGGCAGTCCTCGAGGGCCAGGCCGGGATACCCCTGTACGAGAAGGCCGGCCGCGGCGTACGTCCCACCGAGGCGGGGCAGTTGCTCGCTGAGCACGCCGGACGGATCCTGCACGAGATCGACGAGGCCGAGTCCGCGCTGGCCGACCTGCGCGAGGGCCGGGCCGGTCGGCTGCGCGTCGTGGCGTTCTTCTCTGCGGGAGAGTCGCTGCTCCCCGAGGCGATCGCGACGCTGCGCTCGGAGATGCCGGGGGTGCACGTGCGGCCCTCGGTCGACGAGGCGGCCGGCGCGCTGAGTCGCCTACGTGTCGGTGAGGTGGACCTGGTCGTCGTGGCCGAGCCGTTCGCGGTTGGGGAGCAGCCCGACGACGACCTGTTGCGCTGGCACCTGCTCGATGACGAGTACCGGTTGCTGCTGCCGCACGGCCATCGGCTGGCGCGGCGGCGCGTGGTGCGGGCCGAGGACCTCGGCGACGTGGACTGGGTCGTCACCACCGGGCCCGACGATTACGTCCGGCGCACCACGGAGGCGATCTGCCGACGCGCGGGCTTCAGCCCCCGAGTGGTTGCCGAGAGCAACGAGTTCACGGTGACGCAGGGCTATGTGGCCGCGGGCGTGGGGGTGTCGCTGGTCCCGCTGCTGGCGCTCGGGGCGCTGCGGCCCGGGGTCGTCGTGCGCAGGGTGGTGCCCGAACTCGCGCCGCGGCACATCTGGATGGCCACCCGGCCCGTCCTGCGCGACCAACCCCAGGTCCAGCAGATGGCCCAGGCCCTGCGGGGCGCCGCGGCCCGGACCGCGGCCAGCACCGCACGCCTGTGAGTGGCCGAGTTGTGGTCGATAGCCCCGCTCGGCATCCCGTGCACGACGTGGAGCGCCGAGTCGTGGTTGCAAGATCACCGGAGGGCGCGCATCTTTCGACCACGCGGAGCGCGAATCCCCTCGCGCCCGCTCGCTCAAAGCTGCTGTTCGACCACAACTTGGCGATCCGACCGAGTGTGAGCAGCTTTCGGGCCCGACGGCGCACCTGGGCGACGCGAGGGCCGAGCAGGCGCCGGGCCGGGTGGGGGCTGCCCAGGTGCCGGGCTCAGGTCCGCCGGTCGCCGGCCCGTCGGGGTCAGAGCTGCGGGTGCGGATGCTCGTGCGAGCGACCCTGGAAGCTCAGGATCTTCGGGTTGACCACCATGCCCGCGCGGATCTCGATCGCGGAACGGATCGTGCGCTCGGCATCCCACCCCGGCGGCCCGTCCATCACCGGCCGCAGGAACGGGATGAGGGCCTCGCTGATCGTCCAGGTGGCGCTGTTCCACAGGAACGTCGGGCTGTGGTCGACCCCGTAGTAGGACGCGCCGTCGCCGGCCGGGAACATCGGCTCGGCGAAGCTCGTCGGCCGCGCGCATTCGAAGCCCATCCCCGCATCGCAGGAGACATCCACGATCAGCCGCCCGGTCGGGAAGTGCGCCAACTCGTCGTCGGTGACGAACATCAGGGGCGCGTCGGTGTCCTGGAACACGCAGTTGACCACGATGTCGTGATCGGCCAGGAACTTGGCGGTGGGCACCGGTCCGGCCTCGGTCTCGATGAAAGTGCGCCCGGGCCGGTCCGGGTCGCGCTGCAAATGGTCCATAGCGACTGCCGGGATTGGGGAGGCGACGGCGGTCACGTCGCGCATGGTCAGCACCGTGATGTCGTGGATGCCCAGGGCCTTGAGCGCGGTGATGGCCCCGCGGGCGGTGTTGCCGAAGCCGATCACCACCGCGGACTGCGCCCGGCCGTAGTGGCCGGTCAGGCCGTTGAGGGTCAGGGCGTGCAGGACCGAGCTGTAGCCGGCCAGCTCGTTGTTCAGGTGGAACACGTGCACCATGAAGTCCCCCGACGGGGTCCAGTGGTTCATCGCCTCCCACGCGATCAGCGTGAGCTTCTTGTCGATCGAGATCTGGGTCAGGTCATGGTCCTGGACCGCGTGCGGCCAGCCCCAGAGCACCTGCCCGGTGTGCAGGTCGGACAGGTCGGCCAGCGTCGGCTTGGGCAGCAGGACGATGTCCGCCCCTGCGATGACCTCGGCCCTCGGTGCCATCCCGGCAACCAGCGGCGCCAGGTGCTCGTCGGATACTCCGAACCGTCGGCCGTACCCGCTCTCGAGCACGATCCGCGCGCGCAGGTCCTCGTCGATGCGATCCAGGTGCTCAGGATGGATCGCCAGCCGTGCCTCGTTCTCCTTGGCCGACGTGGCCAGCACCCCGAGGGTCAGTTCGCTCATGTGGTCCTCCTGCGCGTGACGATGCCATGCCCCGGGCCCCGACGCCATGCGCGCGGGCCCGGCTGGCCTGCGATCTCAGGTGCGGACCACCGGCACCGAGACCAGGCTGGAGGGCCCCCGACTCCGGTCGGCTACCGGCCAGTAAGGTCCTATGGCGCATCCGCCGGGTCGATGGTCACCGCCGCATGCCCGGCCATCGGGGACCTTCGCCGGGCGTGGGCGGGCGGATCAGCAACTACCGTCTCGGGCGTCGGTGCCGGTCCGATCGGCACCTCGAGCGAGGGGATCGACCCCGAATGGTCACGCACAGGGGCGTCATTGCCCGAACCGCAGCCCTGGTGGTCGCGGCATCCGCGCTGGCCGGCTGCGCCAGCACCAGCTCGGGGGAGTCCAGCCGGGGCGGTGGCGAGGCGAGCCTGGTCCTGCCCGACCTGTCCACGGTGACCGTGGTCGGTGGGGGGTCCGGGCGCGCGCTGCTGCTGCTCGGCCTGGTGGTCTGCGCATTCGGCCTGGGCTTCGGACTGCTGGCCTATCTCCAGCTCAAGCGCCTCGAGGTGCATCCCTCCATGCGCGAGATCTCCGAGCTGATCTACTCCACCTGCAAGGCCTACCTGCTCAAGCAGGGACGCTTCCTGCTGGTGCTCTGGGCGTTCATCGCGGCGGTGATCATCGTCTACTACGGAGTGCTGGTCGGGTTCAGTGCAGGCCGGGTCGCGATCATCCTCGGTTTCAGCCTGCTGGGCATGGCGGGCTCCTACTCGGTGGCGTGGTTCGGCATCCGGGTCAACACGTTCGCCAACTCGCGCACCGCGTTCGCGGCCCTGCGCGGCCGGCCGCTGCCGCTGCACCGGATCCCGCTGAAGTCGGGCATGTCGATCGGCATGGTCCTGATCAGCCTCGAGCTGCTGATGATGCTGGTCATCCTGCTGTTCCTGCCAGCGGAGATCGCCGGCGCCTCGTTCATCGGGTTCGCGATCGGCGAGTCCCTGGGAGCGGCCGCGCTGCGGATCGCCGGGGGCATCTTCACCAAGATCGCCGACATCGGCTCGGACCTGATGAAGATCGCGTTCAAGATCAAGGAGGACGACGCGCGCAACCCGGGCGTGATCGCCGACTGCACCGGTGACAACGCCGGTGACTCGGTGGGCCCGAGCGCGGACGGCTTCGAGACCTACGGCGTGACCGGCGTCGCGCTGATCACCTTCATCCTGCTGGCCGTCGAGGACCCGAACGTGCAGGCCAGCCTGCTGGTCTGGCTCTTCGCGGTGCGCGCGGTGATGGTGCTGGCCTCCGCTGCGTCCTACCTGGCCAACGACGCGTGGGCACGCAGGCGCTACGCAGACGCCGACCGGATGAACTTCGAGACCCCGCTGAGCTCGCTGGTGTGGGTCACCTCGGTGGTCTGCATCGCCAGCACGTTCGCCACGACCTGGTTCGTCCTGGGCGTCGGGGCCACCAACGACCTGTGGTGGAAGCTGGCGATCATCGTCTCGCTGGGCACGATCGCCGGGGCGCTGATCCCCGAGCTGGTCAAGGTCTTCACCTCCACAAACTCCAAGCACGTCAAGGAGGTCGTGAAGAGCTCGCGCGAGGGCGGCGCGTCGCTGAACATCCTCTCCGGGCTGGTCGCGGGCAACTTCTCGGCCTACTGGCTGGGGATGGCGATCGTGGGCCTGATGGGTGGGGCGTACCTGATCAGCGACCTGGGCCTGGACGCGCTGATGATCGCCCCGGCGGTGTTCGCCTTCGGCCTGGTCGCGTTCGGCTTCCTGGGCATGGGCCCGGTCACGATCGCGGTGGACTCCTACGGCCCGGTCACCGACAATGCGCAGAGCGTCTACGAGCTGTCGATGATCGAGGATATCGAGGGAATCGACGCGCAGATCGCGCGCGACTTCGGTTTCGAGATCCAGTGGGACACCGCCAAGCAGATGCTCGAGGAGAACGACGGAGCGGGCAACACGTTCAAGGCCACGGCCAAGCCGGTGCTGATCGGCACCGCGGTGGTCGGCTCCACGACGATGATCTTCTCGATCATCATGGGCCTGACGCAGGGCCTGACCACCGGGATGGAGAACCTGTCCCTGCTGCACCCGCCGTTCCTGCTCGGCCTGATCCTCGGTGGCTCGATCATCTACTGGTTCACCGGTGCGTCGATCCAGGCGGTCACCACCGGCGCCTACCGCGCGGTGGAGTTCATCAAGGGCACGATCCGCCTGGACGGGGTCACCAAGGCCTCGGAGGCCGACTCCCGGCGAGTGGTCGAGATCTGCACCCAGTACGCCCAGCAGGGCATGATCAACATGTTCCTCGGGGTGTTCTTCGCCACGCTGGCGTTCGCGTTCGTCGAGCCGTACCTGTTCATCGGGTACCTGATCTCGATCGCGGTGTTCGGGCTCTACCAGGCGATCTTCATGGCCAACGCCGGCGGCGCCTGGGACAACGCGAAGAAGATCGTGGAGATCGACCTGCACGCCAAGGGCACCGCGCTGCACGACGCCACGATCGTCGGCGACACCGTCGGTGACCCGTACAAGGACACCTCGTCGGTGGCGCTGAACCCGGTCATCAAGTTCACGACCCTGTTCGGCCTGCTGGCCGTGGAGCTCGCGGTCAGCCTGGCCGACGACGGGCAGCAGACGCTGGTCGCGGTGCTGGCCGCGGTGTTCTTCGCGATCTCCGTGTTCTTCGTGCACCGCTCGTTCTACGGGATGCGCATCGAGGTGCCGCTGGTCGATGACGAGTACCCCGACGAGCCCCTCGCGGGCGGCCAGGGCGGCGGTTGGTCCGACGGTTCGCAGGCAGAGCAGATCCAGGGAGCAGGGGTGGCACGATGAACATCGCGATCAAGTACGGTGCGGCGATCGTCGACTCGGACGGCCAGGTCGGCGGTCACGACGCGGGGGCGACGCTGGCGCGCCGGTTGCTCCGGGTGTTCCCGGGGGCGCGGCTGATCGGCGCCGGGCCACGCCAGGGGGAGGGCTTCGACGTGATCCCGCTGGAGTTCGTCGACGGTGCGGACACGCTGGTCATCAACATGGACGTCATCGACTCGATGGCGGTCTGGCGGACCCTGGCCGAGCACTGCGACGAGCCGCACATCATGAACTTCGTCTGGTTCAGCACGGCGAAGTTCGATCATCGGGTCCAGCGCTCGGCGCTGGCCCTGGCGTGCGGGCTGTTCCCGACGTTCGCCAACTCGGAGCGGACCGCCACCGAGGTGCGCGAGATCGTCTCGAAGTGGACGATCCAGCCCATCTCCGAGGCTGCCGAGATCGGTTGGGTCAACCTGGGCATCCGTCTCGAGCACGTCCAGCCGCGCAAGGAGCCGAGCGTGCCGGTCGTGCTGTACCCGGCCATCTATCTCTCCGAGCGCAAGCAGCCCCAGGTGTTCATCGACGTGGTGGAGCGCATCCAGAAGCGCACGCCGATCAAGGTCGAGGCGCGCCTGCACGAGTCGCACCTGATCAGCGAGCGCGCCATGCGCCTGTCGCGCAAGGACTGGGCGTGGGTCGGGCCGCTGACCGCCACGCGCGAGGACTACTGGCACGCACTGGCCCGTACGACCGCGTTCCTGGCCACGGCGCGCGACGAGACCTACGGCCTGGAGTACGTCGAGGCCCTGGTGGCCGGTGCGGTGGGCGTATTCCCGGACCGGTCGTGGGCCCGTGCTCTGCTTCCCTCGGGTTACCCCTTCCTGTACTCCTCGCCGGGCGAGGCGGAGGCGATGCTGCTGCGGGCGGTCACCGAGACGGCGGCCTGCCGGGCGGAGCTGGACCGGTGTGCCGGCGGGGACTTCGTGGGTTGGCTGGGTGCGCGCCACGACGACGACCAGTTCGACCGGGCGATCGTGGCCAAGGTCAAGGAGTGGTTCGGCGCCTGAGGGTTCGGGCCCCAGGGTTGGGGCCCGAAGGGTTTGGGCCCGAGAGTTCGGGCGCCCCAGGGTTCGGGCGGGGCTCAGCCCTCCCGGACGGCCAACTCGTGCAGGTCGTAGGGCGTCTCCTGGTAGACGCAGTAGTTCAACCAGTTGGAGACCAGTAGGTCGCCGTGCGCCCGCCAGCGGACCACCGGCAACTCGTCGGGGTCATCGCCCGGGTAGTAGTTGCCGGGCACGTCGATCGGCAGCCCGGCGGCCAGGTCGCGGTGGTACTCGTTGCCCAGGGTCTCGGCGTCGTACTCCGGGTGCCCGGTCACGAAGACCCGGCGGCCGTCGCGTGAGGCCGCCAGGTACATCCCGGCGTCCGGCGAGACAGCCAGCAGCTCGAGATCCGGCTCGGCGAGGATGTCGGCCACGTCGACGGTGGTGTGCCGCGAGTGCGGG
This sequence comes from Candidatus Nanopelagicales bacterium, assembly GCA_049688395.1. Classification (GTDB taxonomy): domain Bacteria; phylum Actinomycetota; class Actinomycetes; order S36-B12; family CAIYMF01; genus Prado023. The sequence goes on along the minus strand of JBAVKQ010000176.1, from coordinate 3,056 downwards.
GCCAGGAACATGTCGTCGAATCCGCGGGTGATCTTGTTCTTCGGGTCCGACACCTCGTGACTGAACACGCCGAACACCTTGCGGTCCACGGGCCGCTTGCCGATGCCGTAGTGGTGGTACAGCTCGGCCTGCGCCCCCCAGCAGATCGCCAACGTGGAGAACACGTGCGAATCTGCCCAGGTCATGATCCCGACCAGCTCGTCCCAGTAGTCGACATCCTCGAATTCCATCAGCTCCACCGGCGCGCCGGTGATGATCAGGCCGTCGAACCGGACGTCGCGGACCCGCTCGAACGTCTCGTAGAAGACCTCGAGGTGGCTGTGGTCGGTGTGCTTGGAGGAGTAGGACGCCGTGTGCAGGAAGGTGACCTCGACCTGAAGCGGCGAGTTGCCCAGCAGCCGCAGGATCTGGGCCTCCGTGGTCTGCTTGGTCGGCATCAGGTTCAGCACGAGGATGCTCAGCGGCCGGATGTCCTGGCTGGCCGCGCGACGATCGGTCATCACGAAGACGTTCTCGGCGGCGAGGACCTCCGCGGCGGGCAGGCCCTCCCTGATCTTGACCGGCATGGTGCGTACTTCCCCTTCGTCGGTGGGGGCGATTCTATGGGGAGTCGGCGGGGTGGGCTGTCGGGCAGTCCGCCCGGCCGCTCGGTTGGGTCGCCCGGTTCGGCCGGCCCGGGGCCGCGGTCGCCGAACCGCCCAGCACGGCCGATCCACTGGGCGTCCCGAGTGGCGGGCTATGCATGGGGCTGTCAGTCTGCGGGGCATGGACGCGCACCTGGTGGAGATCGTCAACCGCGGCGGACACGCCCAGTCGGCCGAGGCGGCCCGGCTGCTTGTGGCCTTGGAGTCCAACCCGAAGGACGCCGACGCTGCCGCGATGGCGCGCGCCCTGATCGAGGCCTACTTGAACGACCCGGACCTGGTGCGCTGAGAATCGGTAGGCCCCAGCACTCGTGTGCCGACCGAGTGTGCTGACCGCGCGCCGGTCCACGTCGTGACACGCGCACCCTTGCTGGCCCGCTGCGCTAGCCTCCGGCCATGATCCGTTTCCTGGTCAACGCCGCGGTCTACATGGCCGCCGCAGCTATCGGCTTCCTCGTTGCCGACGTCGTCCTGGACGAGATGTCGGTGGGCTACCCGGGGTCCTTCCTGCTCGTGGCCGTGATCTTCGGCCTGATCCAGGCGCTCGTCAGCCCGCTGATGATGCAGATCACCGAGCGCAACGCCACAGTGCTCACCGGTGGGGTGGGGGTGTTCAGCGCCCTGATCGCCCTGATCGTCACGTCCCTGATCACCTCGAGCGATCAATTGAGCATCGAGGGCCTGAGCACGTGGATCCTGGCGGCGCTGATCATCTGGCTGGCCTCAATGATCGCGGCGTTCATCCTGAAGCTGACGGTGGCGAAGAAGATCGTCCAGGACATCCGCGACTGACGTCCGCACTGCCTGTCGGGGCGCTGGCGACCCTCGGGGGAGCCGTGCGCGGGAGAGCGGTGTCGTGCGCTCGTGGTGTGATCGGCGCGTCTCGCGTGGGGGCCTCGCCCGGTGCGGCGTTTGGCGCCCGATGATCCGGGGTAACCTGCTCAGGTGCCGCACGCGCGGCGCAACGGTGTCCCGGCCGACCGGTCGGCGACACGGGTCGTCTGCTTCGACGTCACCAGGTCAGCACTGACCGGCGTCCCCTTCGCGAGTTGGGCCCAGCACCTGCGGCCACACCTCTACTCGAACGGACCCCTGTGACCACTCCCGCCCGCGCGGTCCCTGCTGCGCGCACCCCGAAAGCCCCGACCCGCCACCCGGCCGCACCGGCCGTGACGGCCACCTTCGCCGGCCTCGGCGTACCGGCTGCGCTGATCGCCTCGCTGGCCGCCGGCGGCATCGACGCCCCGTTCCCGATCCAGTCCGCGACCCTGCCCGACTCCCTGGCCGGGCGCGACGTGCTCGGCCGCGGGCGCACCGGCAGCGGCAAGACCGTCGCCTTCGCGCTGCCGCTGGTGGCTGCTCTGGCCGGCAAGCGCTCGACAGCCCGCCAGCCGCGCGGGCTCGTGCTGGTGCCCACCCGTGAGCTGGCCATCCAGGTGGACGCGACCATCGCGCCGCTGGCCAGGTCGATGGGTCTGCGCACCCGCACGATCTTCGGCGGCGTCGGGCAGAACCCGCAGGTCAGTGCGTTGGTCGCCGGCGTGGACATCATGGTTGCGACCCCGGGCCGGTTGGCCGACCTGATCAAGCAGCGCCACGCCAGCCTCGAGGCGATCGTGGTGACTGTCATCGACGAGGCCGACCACATGGCCGACCTCGGCTTCCTGCCCGAGGTCCGCCGCCTGCTCGACCAGACGCCGTCCCGCGGGCAGCGGCTGCTGTTCTCCGCGACCCTGGACTCCGGCGTGGACGTCCTGGCGCGGCGCTACCTGCACGACCCGGTGACCCACGAAGTCGACTCCGCGGCTTCGCACGTGCCGGAGATGGACCATCACGTGTTCACGGTCGACTCCGCCGAACGGTCCCTGATCGTCGAGCAGCTGGTCAGTGGACAGGGCCGGACCCTGGCGTTCGCCCGCACCAAGCACCAGGCGAAGCGGTGGGCGCGCACCCTCTCGGCTGCGGGGATCACCGCGGTCGACCTGCACGGCAACCTGAGCCAGGCCGCCCGCCAGCGCAACCTGGCCGCCTTCTCCGGCGGTCAGGCTCGCGTGCTCGTCGCCACCGACATCGCCGCTCGCGGCATCCACGTCGATGACATCAGCCTGGTCGTGCACATCGATCCGCCGGCCGAGCACAAGGCGTACCTGCACCGCTCCGGGCGCACTGCGCGCGCCGGCGCCTCGGGGGTGGTGGTCACGGTCGCCACCCGCGAGCAGCGCCGCGATGTGGCCGACCTCATGCGCAAGGCGGCGATCTCGCCGAAGAGCCGCGATATCCGGGCCGGCGACCCGATGATCGAGGCCCTCGTCGGCCCGAGCGCCCCGCGCGTGCGGGTGGTCGACCCGGCGCCGATCCCCGCCGAGCGGCCGGACTCCGGGCGGGGTGGCCGGGGACGATCCACGGGTGCCG